>JAKBCS010000273.1 GCA_021807595.1 Planctomycetota bacterium
GCCGTGAAGTATTGGAGGAAGCCGATAAATCCAAGCGCAGGAAAGCGCAGCGGGGCGGGAGTGAAGCCGACCCATGCTTCCCATTCTCGGCGCTCGTTCTTATCGGCGATGCGCAAGGTGACCCGCGCATTACGAACCGGCACGGAACCTTGTGGTAAACCACTGGCGAAGCCCACAGGAGCATGGGTAAGATCGATCCCAATTCTTTGGGCCGTCCATTCGGGGAACACGGTGTCATCGGCTCCCGTATCGAGCAAAGCATCTTGGGCGGTCGAAGCCTGCGGCCCGATCAACGGAACACTGAATACCGGCCGCGGGCGAAAAATTCGTCCCGCCAGCGGGGCGATTTGATGCGCGGGTCGAAAATTTTGGTAGGGAAAGCGCAGGGTCATATTAGGCAATCGACCTCGCCGCCCGGTGGGATCCATTCCAAGTTTACGCTTTCCGAATCGATGCCGGCTTCGTCCAACATCCGCCACAATTCGAGTGCATCGCGGTGATGCGCAACAATGCGCGACGCATCCAGACTCCACGCCACCCATTCTTCCGCATAGGGAAGCAAATCGGCGGGAAAGTATTTGGAACGATTCGCAACGTAAACGTCTCGATTCATTCGCGGCTTTTCGCTCATAATTCATCGCCCTCTCAATCCACGAACGCGAATTCGTTCGATAGGAGCAATACTTGAGCATACCGCTCCCATGCCGATTGATGAAGACCGGCCTTCTTCTCCTTCTCGTCCTGTCGCCCGTCGGCTAGATACCGCAGCCCCAGGGCGATCTCGTCGGCGTCGGCGGGGCGGCCATAGGCAAGTTTGTACATCGCTTTTATCTTTTCTTCGTCCTTCGTCTGTCCCGCCACTTCGGGACGCTGCACGAAGTGCCGCGCTTGCTCGATGACGAAGGGGCTGTTCATGAGGAACAGTGCTTGCTGCGGCACGGTGGTGGCGAAGCGTTGCGGCGTGCTGGTGTCGGGGCTGGCGAAATCGAAGGTGCGGAAGAGGCCCGGCAGGTTCTGCCGGTCGATGAAGCCGTACACCGTGCGGCGCGCGGTGAAGGGAGCCGCGGTTAACTCGACGGCGCGTCCGCCCATTTTGAGATCGAGTCGGCCGGCGACGAACAGCAGCGAATCGCGCATGGCCTCGAAATCGAGCCGTTGCCGGTTCATGCGGGCCAACAGGCGATTGTCTGGGTCCATTTGTAACAGGCGCGGGTCGTCGTTGTTGGCTTGCTGATACGTATTCGACAACAGGATCAGGCGATGCAGCTTTTTGATCGACCAGCCCTCGTCCATGAAGGCGGCGGCCAGCCAATCGAGCAGTTGGGGATGGGTGGGCGGGTCGCCGCGCAGACCGAAATCGCTCGGCGTGCGGACCAATCCCGCGCCGAAGTGATGCAGCCAAACGCGATTGACCAGCACGCGCGCCGTTAGAGGATTATTGCGATCCGCAATAGCCTCGGCCAACTCCAGGCGGCCGCTGCCTTTCACGAACGGCCTCCGGTTGTCGCCGGCAACGACTTGGAGATACTGGCGCGGCACGGCGGGACCACGGTTGTTGGGGTTGCCGCGTAGGAATATGTGCGGCGTTTCCGGCGTTGGCTTATCGACCAAGACCATGGCGCGCGGCGGAGCGGAGGGGGCGGTCGCCTGCCAGCGATCGACTTTCTTCTGAAGCTCCTTCAATCCGTCGCGGAACTTGCGATTGCCCTTGGCCAACTCGTCCTTGTTCGCCGTGCGATATTTCTCAACCGCCGCCTTAAGTTTGGCCAACTCTTTCTCGAACGCGGCCAACTCCGCCGTCTGTTCGGGTTGCCCGATGAGCGGCAAATCTTTCGGCTCGATGGAACTGGCGAACACTCCGTACAGAGAATAATAATCGCCTTGGGGGATCGGATCGAACTTGTGATCGTGACAGCGAGCGCAGCCGACCGTCATTCCTTGAAACCCGCGCATGGTCACGTCGATGCGATCGTCGATGATGTCCGAAATGTTGTTGAGGAATCGTCGGCCCAAGGTCAGATAACCCAGCGCCGCCAACGGTCGCTTGTCGTCTCCCAAAGGCAACCGATCCGCCGCCAACTGCTGTACCACGAATTGATCGTAGGGCAGATCCTCGTTGAAGGCGCGGACGACATAATCGCGGTAGGTATAGGCGAAGGGATAACGGCGTTCTTCGGTGAAGACGTAGCCCTTGGAGTCGGCATAGCGAGCCACATCGAGCCAGTGCCGACCCCAGCGCTCGCCGTAGCGCGGCGAGGACAGCAGGCGTTCGACCAGGCGCGGATAGGCGTCCGGCGAACGGTCGTTCTCGAAGTCGGCCATCTCTTGCGGCGTCGGCGGCAGGCCGTGCAGATCGAAATACACCCGGCGAATCAGCGTGCGCCGATCCGCAACCGGCGTCGGCGTCAAACCCTTTGCCTCCAACGAGGCCAACACAAAGGCGTCGAGCGGCGTCTTCACCCAATCGGAGTTCTTCACCGTCGGCGGATTCGGTTTCTTCACCGGCTGAAACGCCCAATGCGTTCGCCGCGCCTCGAGCGCCGAAGGCGTGCCGCCGTCTTTGGCGACGGCCTCATCCGGCCACGGCGCGCCCAGCTTGACCCACTCGGTCAGTTTGGCGATGGCCTCGTCGGGCAGCTTGCCTTTGGGCGGCATTTGCACGTCGCCGTCGTAGCGGATGGCTTTAATGAGTGCGCTTTTGTCCGGCTCGCCGGCGGCGACGACCGCGCCGTTGTCGCTGCCCTTGAGCAGCGTAGCGCGCGAATCGAGACGCAAGCCGCCCTGTTGCCGTTTCGTCCCGTGGCACGATTGACATTTGGCCACGAGCAGAGGCCGCACGTTTTTCTCGAAAAATTCAACGCCTTGAGGATTCGCCGGTGGAGCGGCTGCCCCCGCGCCGGCAAAGACGAAAGAAACGGTCAGACCGATAATTCGCGTGGTAATGGCTTTCATATCCGTTGCGATTCCTGAACGAGGTAACTCAGGCGGGTAGGCGGACGGCGGGAGAGACACCTCTTATTGTATCATGCCGCCGGTAGGATCGTCCGTTGTATTTTTCCCAACGGCGTTCGGACGTTCGGGGAAA
>JAKBCS010000017.1:0-44358 GCA_021807595.1 Planctomycetota bacterium
ATGGGCAAAATCGCGCCTTCGCTCATCGCGCGCGACATCGCACACGGCGAAAAGATCGCTTGCCGCGTGCCGACGGACTATCTCATCGTCGCCGGCGTCAGCAATTGGGGAGCCTATGCCTTGGCCGCCGGCGTCGCCTATCTGCGCCGCTGCCCCTTGCCCGCCGCGCTGTTCGATACTCGGCGCGAGCGCGAATTGCTTCGGCTTATGGTTGAGGAAGGCCCGCTCGTGGACGGTGTTAGCGGAGTTCAAACGGTGAGCGTGGATGGCTTATCGTTCGACGAATACATCGAACCACTCGACCGCATCGGCGAATTATTGAGGAACGAAGGACTGTTGCGATGAATTGCGCGGGACTTTATGGGGCAGGGCGTTTGGAATCCGCCACGGCCCGGAGGATGTCTTCGAGTCCGTGGCGCGGTTGATAACCGATGGTTTGCCGCACGCGAGCCAGGTCTGGTATGCGACAGCGGATGTCCTCAAATCCAAGGGGAAAGACTTTCTCGTAGGCGATGTGTTCGACGACCGCTTGGGGATTCACGGCGCGAACGACGGCGTCGGCCAACTCGCGGATCGTGATCGGCGCGTCGCTGCCGAGATTGAAAACACGTCCGTAGGCGGAGGGATTGGCCATCAATTGGAGAATGGCGTCCACCACATCGGCGACATGGGCGAAGCAGCGCACCTGTCGACCGTCGCCGTGAACGAGCAGCGGCCGTCCCTCCAGGGCGCAATCGACGAAGCGCGGCAGCACCATGCCGTACTCGCCCACCTGGCGGGGACCGACCACGTTGAAGAATCGACCGATGACCGCGGGCAAGCCGGTTCGCTGATGTTGGGCCAAGGCGAGGTATTCGTCGATGGCTTTGCTGCACGCATAGACCCATCGGCCGCGCGTGGTGGGGCCGAAGACGAGGTCGTCGTCCTCGGCCAAAGGCGATTTGGGGTTCTTGCCGTACACTTCGCTGGTACTGGCCAGAAAGAGCGGCTTGGGATAGCGTTCTAGATAGCGCAGAATCGCTTCGACTGGCTCGATGTTGGTGGCCACGGTGCGTTGCGGCTCGTTGAGAACGCGGCGCACACCCACCACGGCGGCGAGATGGAAGATCTCGTCGGCTTCGTCGAGGAGTTCGTCCAGATGTTTCTCGTTGGCGATGGTGTCACGAACGAAGCGCAGTCGCGGATGGTTGTGTACCGCGGCAAGATTGGCGAGCGAGCCGGTGGACAAATCGTCGAGAACGACGACGCTCCGCCCGCGCGCCAACAGCGCCTCGACGAGATGACTGCCGATGAAGCCCGCTCCGCCCGTGACTAACGAATGCGGCAAATCGTCCTCGCAAATTAGAGCCCGACGAGAAGAACGATATTCCCTACAGATGTAACATACCGGAGCGAGGTTCGAGAAGGGAGAGGCATCATCGCGGGAATTGCTAAAACAATTCACCTCCGCCTGGTTCCGCGAGGCCACTTACGGTCGATTCCGTTTCAAAAGGAGAGCGAACGTGAAACCATTGCTGTGTCTGATCGCGTTGACGTTAGGAACGCTTGCGACTCGGCCAACCATGGCTCATTTCATCTGGCTGCTGCCTCCGCAAGCCGTGGAGAAGACGCCGGCGGCGCGGATGATTTTCAGCGAGAACACTAGACCGGATCGACCGGAGCTACTGAAAAAGATCGCCTCGACCCAGGTTATCCTCCGCCGCAGCGATGAGAAAACGACGCCGCTGAAGACGGAACTCGACAAAGCGACTTGGCGAGCAACATTGCCGAGCGACGGCTTTCAGGAAATCGCCGCAGTTTGTCGCTATGGGGTGGTACAACATATCGAGTCGGAGCCGTTTTTGCTCAATTACTATGCCAAGACGTTTGTAGGCATCGAAGACTGGGCGCATCCGCCAGCGCTGTTCGGCAAAGCGTGGGACAAGCTCCCGCTGGAACTCGTGCCGGTGCTGCCCAAGCAGGGCGAACCGCAGCTGCGCGTACTGTGGCAAGGCAAACCGTTGGCCGACGCCAAGGTCGTTCTCCAGGTTCCCGGCGAGAGCGAGTCCGTGGAAGTGAAAAGCGACAGAGACGGCGTCTTCTCCTTGCCCGAACCGAAGAGGGGAGGACTGTACGGCCTTCGCGTCGGGCATATCGAAGATCGGAAGGGCGAATTCGAGGGCAAGAAGTACAAAGAAGTTCGCCACTATTCCACGTTGGTGCTGGAGGCTCCCAAAGGCTCCGAGCCGAGAGCGGCAGGTAATCCGGAGGCGACGAAGTTATTGACCGAGGCGCGTGCTGCGCGCGCGCTCTACCACAAGTTCCCTGGCTTCAAGGCCGATCTCGAAGTCAACGTGGAGGGCAATCCCATGCGCGGCCAAGTCGAAGTCAGCGATACGGGCACGGTGACGCTGAAACTGGACGATGCCGATGCCGAGAAATGGGCCAAAAGTACCCTCGGCTCCATCGTGGGCCATCGTTTGAGCGGCGGGCCGGACGAGGAAACGCCCTGCGCTTTCGCCGACGAGGACGAAGCCCATCCCTTGGGGCGCGCCATCCGCGTTCTCAACGATGAGTTTCATTCCAGCTATCGCATCCGCGATCGCCAGGTTATCGTCGTCAATCGCCAGGTGCCGGGCGCGCACTTCACCATCACGGTGATGGAAAACGTGCTGACCAAAGACAAGAAGTATTTGCCGGCCTGCTACGTCGTCAATACCTGGAACGCCAAGACGGAGGCGCTGATGAGTTCCGAAACGCACCATCAAACGTGGCAGCGGGTCGGCGCGTTCGATCTGCCGAACGCGACACTGATCGTCAAGGCGACGAACGGCAAATTGGAGTCTCGAAGTATCAAATTGTCGAAGATTCAGTTGAAGTGACGCTATCCGTCTGTCGAGAGAACGCGGACGTGCTTGGAGGGGGTCAACACGGTCGCTTGCGCGTTCATCTCTCTGAGAATGGTTTGCTGCATGCCGAGGAAGGCGACGGCGAAGGCGGGGTCGAACTGTCGTCCGACCTGCTTTTCGATCTCGGTGAAGGCGACGGCCGGGGCCATGCCTTTGCGATAGGGGCGGTCGGAAGTCATGGCGTCGAAGGCGTCGGCCAAGGCCACCACGCGCGCCAACGGCGAAATGGCTTCGCCGCCCAGACCGTCGGGGTAGCCCTTGCCGTCCCAGCGTTCGTGGTGCGAACGAACGATGGGGAGAATCGGTTTGAGGTCGGGTACCGTGGAGACGATGTCGGCCCCCTTGACGGTGTGCGATTTCATGACCTCGAACTCTTCCGGAGTTAGGCGATCCGGTTTGCGCAGAATAGCGTCGTCGATGCCGATTTTGCCGATGTCGTGCAGGGGGGTGCCGATGCGAATCAATTGGATGTCTTGCGGGGACATATTCAATTCTTGAGCCAACAGAATCGAATAAGTGCTGACGCGCAAGGTGTGTCCGCCGGTGTACTCGTCGCGCATTTCGACGGCTTGGGCGAGAATGGTGATGGTGTCGAGGAAGAGATCGCGTTGTTTTTTGACCAGCTGAGCGCACTCGATGCCCGCCGAAACGTTGGCGGCCAAGGCGTCGGCCAGGTGTAGATCGTCCATGCTGAACGGTTTTTGCCAGGGGCCGCGGTCAAGGTGCAGCACGCCAAGTCGTTTGCGCGGCGTGCGCAGCAACACGCATAGCACCGAGGCCATCGACCCCTCGGCGATGCTCTTGGCCATGGCCAATTCCGGATCGTCATCGACCTTGTGGCAGAGGATCGATTCGCCGCGCGAGACGCAGCGCTGAGCCAGGCTTTGACTGAATTGGAATCGCCCGCCGACTCCTTCGCGTCCGGCGGCGAGCGCGCGCGGTTGACCTCGCCCCGTCACGAGCGCTCGGAGTTTCAATTTGCTTTCGACACCCTCGGCCAAGACGATTGCTCCGCGCTGGGCATCGAGGACGGCCACCGCATCGTTGAGGATCGAGTGGAGCAGGTCTTCTTCTTTTTCGATGTGGACGAGATGGTGTCCGGCACGGAGCAAAGCCAACAGCTGCTCGCCGGCGCGCGGGCTGCGTTGACTATCGAACGCCAAGCCCTCCAACGCCTCGTCCCACGACGATTTGGCCGTGGCCTCGACGCGCATCTCCTCGTTTCCAGAACCGCTGGAGTCGGGTTCGCAATCGCTCAGCGCCTCGACGATCAGGGCGATTTCACCGAATTGGAGGAGGTCGCGGACGCGCAACGGCCATTGACCGGCGCTCAGCGGCACGCCGTTGAGCCTCGTACCGTTGGTGCTGCCCAGATCCCGCAAGCGCCAACCGCGTTCGGTGTGGCGAATTTCGGCATGATTGCGGCTGACGGACGCATCGTCGAGGATTACTTCGAGGGGACCGAGTCGTCCGACCCGCACGCACTCGGTAGACTCCCACGATTGCCCTTTGAACGAGCCGTTCAAGCCGCGCAAGCGAATGCTCCTTTTCACCGCCTATCTCCCAGAATGCGCCATTTCCCGCTGGAGCGAGTGACCGGGAATTGTCACCACGGACGAGTCGAATGAACTATAGCTCGTACAAGGCGGGAGAGGCCAACGAGGAAAATAAATCGGGCCGTGCCATTACGGTCGAAAGCGACGATTATAACGGAGGCCGCGTGGCTGCGAATCGCCTGAGACGAGGAGGACCTCGCCGAATCGAGGCAGCGAAAAATCGAAGGCGGGGGCGGCTCTTGCTTGACCCATTCTCGCCAACACTTTAAGATCAACTTTGATTGGGGTGGGGTTCACGTCTTTCTGGAGGGTTCGTTATGCGACTCTTGGCCCGTTGCTTCCCGGTGGGGCTGGCGTTCTTGATACTTTCCTCGGTACAGTCCGCTCGCTCCTTGGCGGCCGACGACGCGAAACCCGAAAGGAAGCCGGTACGCTTCAATACCTTCGACGAGGTCGAATTGGGTGGTTCCTTCTATCGGTCCTCGCCCGCCGCCGGCAATAAAGATAAAGACACGGTCGTACTGTTGCTGCACGATTTCAACCATCTCAAGGGCGGAGGCAGCCATCAAGACGGCTGGAACAACTTGGCCGGCGAACTCCAGAAGGCCGGTTACAGCGTCCTCAGCTTCGACTTTCGCGGCTTCGGCGACAGCAAGAGCGTCGGCGAGAAGTTCTGGACGTATCCGTTTAATCGTGGGGCCGGGCGGGGGCGCGGCGTGAAACCGCCGAGTTCGATCGATCAGAAGAATTTCTCGCAGACATATTATTTGTCGTTGGTGAACGACATTGCCGCCGCTCGCAGCTATTTGAACGTGCTTAACGACGCCGGCGATGTCAACTCCTCGAACATCGTCGTCGTCGGAGCCGGCCAGGGTGCGACGCTCGGTGCGTTGTGGATGCTGTCCGAGTGCCGCCGACAGCGCGACAATACCTCCGATCGGCTGTTGCCGGGCATGAATCCCCCTTTCCGCACCCTCGACGACCCCGAAGGGAACGATTTGGCCGCATCCATCTGGCTGACCATTACCCCCGAAGTGGAACGGCGATTACTCGGCAACGCTCTCAAATCCGCGCTGGTGGACATCGGCAAAACCGCCCGCATCCCCACTTGCTTCTTGTACGGCAAAAGCGACGACCCCGCCGCCACGTTGGCGACGAACTACTTCAACGCCATCACCGCGGAGCCGGGCAAGCCGAAACTGGAAACGAAAACCGACACGAAAGCCTGCAAGGCCAAGGCTGTTCCCGGATCGGGCACTCTCTCCGGTTCCAACCTCTTGAAACAGAGAAGCACGACGAAAGAGATCATCGATTTTATCAATCGAGTCATCGAGGATCGCGGCACGCGCGTGCGGAAGGAGCGTCAGGACGTGAAGTACGCTTTCTGTTGGTCGCTGCCCTGGCCGACGAAAACCGTTCGGGCGCGCCCCGTGGCCAAAATGCCCGGCGAACCCGTCACGCGCATCATCCCGCTCGAGGCCCTCGGCCTTCGCTGAGGGCGAAGCGATCCGAGAGGGGAAACACCCATTTACCCTGCCTTCTCCTCGTCGTGGCCGCGCGGATGGAACTGGCGGTGAATGGCCCGCAGTCGGTCCCGATCGACGTGTGTGTAATGCTGCGTGGTGCGGATGTTGGCGTGGCCGAGCAACTCTTGCACGGTGCGCAAGTCCGCGCCACCGGCCAACAAGTGGGTGGCAAAGCTGTGGCGCAGGGTGTGCGGGCTGATTTTGCCCGTCAGTCCGGAGCGGCGCGCGTATTTCTTTACCAGAACCCACAACATGACACGCGTTAATCCCTTGCCACCGCGACTAACGAATACCCACGGCGCATCCGTTACCGCGCGGGTTAGGCGCGGTCTTTGTTCGTCGAGATACGACCGCAGCGCCGCGACGGCATGACGACCCAGCGGCACAATCCGTTGCTTATTTCCCTTGCCGAAGCATTTGCAAAAGCCCGATTCGAGATGCAAATCTTCCATTTTCAATCCCACGGTCTCGGAGGCGCGGCTGCCGGTGGCGTACAGCGTCTCCAAGATGGCCCGATCGCGCAAAAAAAAGCGGTCCAACGGACGCGGTTCCTCGAGTAGTTTCGTCACACTTTCGGGACTCAGGACGTGTGGGATGCGCTCCCACAAGGCCGGGGAGCTGAGCAACTCGACGGTGTTTTCGTTCGTGCGTTCTTCCAAGCGCAGAAAGCGATAGAACATTTTCAGGGCGACGAGGTGGCGCGCCACGCTGGGGGGGGCCAACCCTTCGGCGCGGAGAAATTCGAGGTAATAGCTAAACTCTCGCAACGTGGGATGCAGATAATCCGGCAACCCATCGCCAGCGATCCACTGAGCGAAGCGGTCGAGATCTCGCCCGTAGGCCAAAAGGGTGTTATCGGCCAAACCGCGCTCGGCGCGGATATAGTTGCGAAACGCTTGGATGTCTTCGAGCAGAGCGCTGTAGTGGCTGAGACGTTCGGACGGCATGACGGCCTCCCTGCGAATCGTGTCGTCCTCGTTGGCGATCCGGAGTGAGACGAGCTTCGCTCCAAGGCGTAAACGACGCGACCATTAGCCCAAACATATACTATACCATGCTTTTTCCGCTTTGGTGTTGTTCGTGCTTTAGCGCGTCATTTGGAGTCGAAGAATGAAGGCAATTGTCTGCGACCAGTGGGGCGAACCGGAAGAGGTACTCCAGCTGCGCGAGGTTCCGGATCGCGCAGCGGGGCGCGGGGAAGTGCGCGTGCGCATGATCGCAAGTCCCATCAATCCGGCCGATCTTCTCATGGTTCGCGGTCAATATGGGCGTCAGCCCCCCTTACCCGCGACGCCGGGCTTTGAGGGGGTCGGCGTGGTCGAGTCCGGCTCCGGTCTGTTGGCGCGGCGCGTGATGGGACGACGGGTCGCCGTTCTCAATAGCGGCGACGGCAACTGGAAAGAATACGTTGTCCTACCGGCACGGCAGGCCGTGCCGGTTCCCAACGAGCTAACCGACGAACAAGCCGCTACCTTTTTCGTGAACCCTGCCAGTGCCTTGACGATGACCCGCACCGTCTTGCAAGTGCCGCCCGGCGCGTGGCTGTTGCAGACGGCGGCGGGCAGCACCCTGGGACGCATGATTATTCGTTTAGGAACGTACTACGGTTTCCGTACTCTCAATGTGGTTCGACGGCGCGAACAAGCCGACGAGTTGCTGCGTCTGGGGGGTACGGCGGTCGTTGCCACCAACGAGGAATCGTTGCTCGAGCGCGTGCGGGAGTTGACCGGAGGCGAAGGCGTGCCGTTCGCGCTCGACGCGGTGGGGGGCGACATGGGATCGCAAGCGGTCGGCGCTTTGGGGCGTGGAGGGAGGATGCTCGTCTACGGCACGCTGTCGGGCGAACCGCTGCGCGTCGATCCGCGCACGCTCATGGTCGGACAAAAGCGCATCGAAGGGTTTTGGCTTTCCGAATGGGTGCGGGCGCAAAAGCCGTGGACGATGTTGCTGTTGTTTCGGCGCATCGCTAAGCTGATGCGAGGTGGTGTCTTGGTCTCCGACATGGGTAAAAGTTTCCCTCTCAGCGACATTCACGCCGCCGTCCGTCAGGCGGCTCTACCGGGAAGACAGGGCAAGGTACTGTTGCGGATGGGCGGATGATGACGCATATTTCCCGGCGACTTGGGTTCCGAAGCAATTGAGCATCTCAAATGTAGGAGAACTTGGTCATGCTGCGAACGATCGGTCTGCTTGCCCTCTTCGCGTCGTTGTCCGTAGCCGCCCCGGTACGGGTGCAGGATGTCTACGACATTAAGCTTAAGAAGAGCGGTAAGGGCGAGGCGTTCACGCAATTGAGGCACGAAACCGAGGCTTCGACTTTCAAGCTCGAAGATTCGGCCGGCAAGCCGCTGATCGAGAAAAAAACCACAAAAACGGTTGAGGAAGAGTTTAAGGAGACCGTCCTCGAAAAGGAAAAGGGCAAGCGAGCCAGTAAGTTGCGCCGCGAATACCGCAAAGCCATCTCGAAATCCGACGGGAAGGATGCGCAGCTCGCCTACGACGGCAAGACCGTTCTAATCGAGAAAAAAGCTAATAATTATCATTTTACCATCGAGGGAGGCGAGGAACTGAAGGGCGGGGATGCCGCCTCGCTCGACAACTCGTTCAACAATCCGGGCTTGACCGACAGCGAGCGAGACGTATTAGAGAAGGCGTTTTTGCCCAAAAAACCAGTCAGGCTCAATGAGACGTGGAAGTTCGATCCGAGTGAAATCGTGAAGTCGCTCGAAAAGAGTTTTATAGGGTCACTCCCCGTAGACAAGAGCAAGATGAAAGGGGAATGCAAGTTGTTGCGCGTCTACAAAAAGGACGGTCGGCAGTTCGGAGCGTTCGACATCGATCTCGACCTGCCGCTGAAAGGCCGGCTTGCCGTGGCCAAGGAGATAGACGCGACCGTTCAAGAAGGCTCGAAAATGCACTTTTTGGCCAAGTATGACGGTTGTATCGATGGCACCTCTTCGGACGGCGTCATGGAAGGCACGATGGAGATCGATCTCGTTGCGACCTACCAATCGTCGGGCCAAGAACTCAAGATGACCCTGCGCGGAAGTCACAAAGAAAAACAGAGCGAGACGGATCTGTCCAAGAAATGAGACGAGGTGAGCGAAAATCGCTCGGCGAGCGGGGGCCGTCCGTCAGCCCCCTGCTACGCAAAAGAGCAAGGGGTGAAGCGTCAATCGGCGGAACCGAGCGTTACTTGTAGTTTCACCTCCCCATCGGCTCGAAGCACCGTCACAGATACCGTATCTCCAACTTTGTATTTTTCCAAAACATCGAAGAGATCGTTGGCTTTTTCAATCGGCTGGTCGTCGATGGCCGAGATGATGTCGCCGCGGAGAATGTCGCCGGTCGGCGTCCGCTGGGTCGGTCGCAAACCGGCCCGCTCCGCCGCGCTTCCGGGCAACACCTGATATACCAACGTCCCTTTGTTCGCGCCGAGATTGCGCGCGATTTGATCGTTGAAAACCTGAATGCCCAACCCAGGTCGCTCCAGCTTGCCCTTCTTGATGAGCTGCGGCACCACGCGGTTGACTTCATCGACGGGGATGGCGAAACCGATGCCGGCACTGCTGCCGGAGGGACTGTAAATCGCCGTGTTGACGCCGATGAGTCTGCCCGCGCTGTCGAGCAACGGCCCGCCGGAGTTGCCGGGATTGATGGCCGCGTCGGTCTGAATCACATTCTTGATCGTCCGCTTCGTCACCGACTGAATCTCGCGTCCGAGCGCGCTGATAACCCCGGTGGTCAACGTCAGATCGAGACCGAACGGATTGCCGATGGCATAGGCCATCTGACCGACTTGCAAATCTTCCGACTTGCCGACGCGAATGGGTGTGAGTTTGCCCTTGGGCGCGTCGATGCGTAGCACCGCGAGATCCTTGTCGGGGGCCACGCCGATCCGGGTCGCTCGGTAGGTCGAGTGATCCGCCAACGTCACCAAAGCCGTGGGACCGCTTTTGATCACATGATAATTTGTGACGATGTGTCCACCCTCGTCCCAGATGAACCCGGAGCCGGTCCCTTCGGGCACTTCTTGGATATTGAGAGTCCATTCATCGCGTTGGACGCTCATCGAGGTGATGTGGACGACAGCCGGCTTGCTCCGTTTGTAAATGGCGATGTTGGTCTTCTCGACTTCGGACAGATCGCCGCGCGGTTCGATCTCGCGCGGCGTGCCGTAGATGTTGCGCGCGTCGGCCTCCCGAAGCGCCTTGTACTCGCGCCACAGGGAAGTGCCGAGGACGAGCAGGCTGCACAGTACCAGAACCGTCAGCAGCGACACGAGCCAGGGCGAAGCCATCCGCTGCCGCGGTCCCTGCGGCGAAGGAATCGAAGCGGGATGCTGCGAACGCGGCCAGCTATACTTCTCGTCGAACGACATGGGACACCTCAACGAACGGACCTCGGGACGATGCCGTACTCCTATCTAACAGTATTCGGGCGCGCCGCAGCCGTTGGCAAGTAGCACTTGAGCCGATGGGCGCGCTGGCGCGCGTGGAGTTCGTGAATCGCGGCGACAGAGGCACGTCCCCAAGAACTCGTCTTCCGTCCGAGGTAGGAGTTGTGCTATAGGCAGCGAGGGCCGGGCGGCGGACGACTCGGATTGGAACAGAGGCGGTGCGCAGCGGCGGAGAGAGACAGGTGAATCTCCGTTCATGGCCGCGCATGCGGAGGCTCAACCTATGTCGCATACCACCGATTTCCTTCACGACACCGCCCAGATCCTCACTCAATTGGACGTGCAGACGCTCGATCGAACGGTCGGCATGCTCGTCAAACTGCGCGAACGAGCCGGACGGTTGTTCGTTCTCGGTATCGGCGGTTGCGCTGCTAATGCCGGGCACATGGTAGCCGATTTCCGCAAGATGGCACAAATCGAGGCGTACGCGCCGACCGACAACCTTGCGGAGTTTACGGCCCGCGCCGACGACGACGGCTGGGAGTCGACTTTTGTGCCGTGGCTTGCCATCAGCCGATTGTCGGATCGCGACATGGTGTTCGTTCTCTCGGTCGGCGGCGGCGACATCGAGCGGAACGTCAGCTCGACTTTGGTGCGCGCGCTGCAATACGCTCAAGAAATCGGGGCCACGATTTGCGGGATCGTCGGACGCAACGGCGGCTACACGGCCCGCGTCGCCGATGCCTGCATCGTCGTGCCCACCGTGAACACGACCACCGTGACGCCGCATACCGAGGCATTTCAAGCGCTGCTGTGGCATCTGATCGTTTCGCATCCGGCCTTGCATGCGGTCCATCGACAATGGGATTCGGCGTGTCCGCGCCGTGCCGCGTGACCGCGCGCGACGATAGAGAGATCGAGCAACCCAACGGAGTACGGGAGCTTCATGCGCGTGTTGGTGAATGCGGTGGCGGCGGTCGGCCCCATGACGGGGATCGGCCATTATACGACGCAATTGCTGCGCTGTTTGCGCCAGCAGGCGGCTGGGGAGGAGATTCATGCCTTTCCCGGTCGTTGGCTGAGTCAGGCGCGGGCGTTGTGGTCGTCGCTGCGCTCGCGGTTGGATCGCGGCAACGACCCCGCGTCGTCATCGGCCGGCGACGAGTCACCGCCGTCGCTTCCTTGGCACGGGCGGATGCTGCGCGGAATGCGTTCTTCGGGCCAATGGCTGCTGACCCGCAACTTTCGCTTGGTGTCGCAGCGCGGATTCGACGTATACCACGAGCCGAACTACATCCCCCTGCCGTGCGATTTGCCGACCGTGGCCACCGTTCACGATCTGTCGGTGCTGCTGCATCCCGAATGGCATCCCGCCGACCGCGTCGCCCATTTCGAGCGCCGCTTTCGTCGCGGGCTGCGACAGTGCGAACATTTTTTGGCAATTTCAGAGTTTGCACGTCAAGAGATCATCGATAGGCTTCATTTACGACCCGAACGAGTGACGCGCACCTACATGGGCATTCGTCCCGGTTTGCGGCCTCTACCGGAGGCGGACGTGCGGCAAGCGCTGGATCGATTGAAGCTGCCCCGGCGCTATCTGCTTTACGTTGGCACCATTGAGCCGCGGAAAAACTTGCTGACTCTGCTGCGCGCTTACGGCGCGCTCGACGATCGAATTCGCCGCGACTATCCGCTCGTACTCGTTGGGCATTGGGGCTGGAACGCGGGAGAGGTCGCCTCGTACCTTCGCGGCAAAGATGCGGCGTCGGAGATTATCCACCTCGGCTATGTGCCCGAAAGCGATTTGGCGGCGCTGTACAACGGTGCGCGGGCATTGGTGTTTCCATCGTTGTACGAGGGGTTCGGCCTGCCGCCCGTGGAAATGTTGGCGTGCGGCGGCGCGGTGTTGGCTTCGACTGCCGGCGCGGTGGTCGAGACGGTTGGCCATCAGGCGCATTGCCTCGAGCCGATGGATCTCGACGGTTGGCGTCGAGCCATGCAGCGCGTGATTCTCGACGACGACTGGCGGTGTTTGCTGCGGCGCGGAGCCGTTGAAGCCGCCGTGCCGTTCACATGGGAACAATGCGCCGCCGACACATTGCGCGTCTATCGACAATTAGCCGGAGCGAAACCGGCGATAAAACCAATCTCGATTCAGCACAATATCGCGGGTTAAACGTCCGACGGCGAGCGGGGGCGTAAGCCCTTCGATTGATCGCGATAGGGGAAATTGCCCCCACTCGCCGGGGGATTTTGGCAAAACGCTATCGGGGGATGGCGTTCGTTCCTTGCCAGGGGAAGGGGGATCCCATGCGCATGGTGTTGAACTATTTGGCTGCGGCGGGAGCGGCCAAAACGGGGATCGGCCACTACACGGCCGAGTTGTATCGCAGCCTGTGTCAGCAGGCGGACGACGATGTCATCGAATCGTTTCCAGGACCGTGGGGCCAACGCGCGCAGGCCGTCTGGATGCGCTTTCGCCGAGCGCGCATGCCCAAGCCGGGCGCAACGCTGGGAGCCTCGTCCGGCCCGCCGTGCGCGACTCTGGGCCATCGATTATTTCAAAGCGTGCGCGCCTGCGGTCGATTGTCGCGGCGCGCTCTTTTTCGTCAACTTTGTCGCTGGAAAAAATATCAATTGTATCACGAGCCTAATTTTCTACCCTTGCCGTGCGATTGTCCGACGGTGGCCACGCTGCACGATCTATCGCCGTTGCTGCATCCCGAATGGCATCCTGCCGAGCGCGTGGCTCAGTTCGAGAGGCACTTTCGCCGCAGTCTTTCGCAGTGCATTCACTTTTTCACCGTCTCCGAGTTTGTGCGCCGCGAAGTGATCGAGACTCTGGGAATACCGGCCAGCCGAGTCACGCGCACCTACAACGGAGTGCGACCGCATTTCGCGCCGCTGCCTTCGGAGTACGTCGCGGAGTTGCTGCGCGCACTCGATCTGCCCTCGTCCTACCTCCTCTACGTCGGCACCATCGAACCCCGTAAGAATCTGATGGTGTTGCTGCGCGCCTATTGCTCTCTTCCCGACTCCATTCGATCGCGGTGTCCGTTGTTGCTAGTCGGTGCGTGGGGTTGGAATGCGGGCGATGTGGCCGACTTCCTGGAAAGTGGAGCGCGGCAGCGCGGCGTGTTGTACCGTCCTTATGTTCCCGAAGATAGTTTGGCGGCTTTGTACAACGGCGCGCGGGCTTTGGTGTTTCCATCGTTGTACGAGGGGTTCGGTCTTCCGCCGGTGGAGATGCTGGCGTGCGGCGGTGCCGTGTTGGCATCGACGGCCGGAGCGGTGGCCGAAGTTGTCGGCTCTCAAGCGCATACTATCGACCCGCACGATGTCGAAGGTTGGCGTTTGGCCATGCAACGAATCATTCTCGAAGACGACTGGCGCGAGCGACTGCGTTGCGGCGCGACCGAGGCGGCCAAGCCGTTCACTTGGGCACAATGCGCCGCCGACACCTTGCGCGTGTATCGAAAACTTTGCGGAGAGGAAGAAAGAATAATACAACCGCTCGCCGCCTAGTTGAAAGCGGGTGTGCCGGCCTTTGTCGTTGCCGATCGCCAAGAGGTGGTTGAAGTTGTGGTGCTGGATTCCACTTCGGACACGCGGTCTAGCTTAAGCATCATGGTGGACCCGCGAGGAGAGCCGTCATGGGGCGGCGACCTGAACTTCGGCTACGAAATTGTCCGTTTGTGGGAGTCTTGTAATCGTCGGACAATTCGTGGGGTTGTTGGACGATCTGCTTCCGCAGCTTCATCAACGGATCATGGGCATCGTTTAGGACAAAATATCGTGCGCGACGAAGATGGGCCGTGGCCAGAGTGACCGCTGCCGAGCCGGCAAATGGCTCGACGAGACGTTTCGTCTCTGGGGGCAGGCAAGCAAAAATCTTCTTCGCAAGTTGTCGCTTACTTCCCTGATAGGGAAACGGATGGGGAACACCTCGTACAGCAGTCAAATCAACCTCTTGTGTATGCGTGTACACAAAATGTCCTGAATCGAGGGGAAAAGGTCAAGCAGGGAAATTCAGGGCTTGGCCGATCGACGAGGGCCGTCAGGCAGCGCGGCGCGGGCGGCTTTCGATATCGAACAAGCCGTACACATCCTGTTCCGTCAATCCCAGCGACGGCGGCGGACCATTCTGCTCGATCAGTTCGTTGAACAGTTGGCGTTTCTTTTCCAGCACTTCGTGTATCCGCCCTTCGATGGTTCCTTGGCTGATGAAGCGCGTCACGAACACCGACGATTTCTGGCCGAGGCGATGGGCGCGATTGATGGCTTGATCCTCAATGGCCGGGTTCCACCAGCGGTCGAACAGGAAGACGTAGTTGGTGAATTGCAGATTGAGTCCGACACTTCCCGTGCCGTAGCTCATCAGAATGACGTGCTTCGTCGGGTCGGTTTTGAAGCGGTCGAGAATTCCCTGCCTGTCTTTGTTGGGGATTTTGCCGTGGTATTGTAACGGACCAAACTCGCGCAGCGCCGCCGCGAGATATTCCAACGGTTCGACCCACTGCGAGAAGATGATGGCCTTGCGTCCGCTCTCGGCCACCTCGGCCATGTCGGCGAGCAATCGTTCGAGTTTGGCGCTCTGTTTGGTGCGCGGATCGAAGTTGCAAATCTGTTTGAGGCGCATCACCAGTTCAAAAACGTGTTGCACCGTCAGCGTATCGCCCAGCGCATTGAGGTGAATCACCCCTTCCTTCTCGGCGAGATCGTAGGCGGCGCGTTGGGCGGGCGTCAACTCCACTTCGGTATCGCGGAGGATGCGCGGCGGCATGTCGGGAGCGACCTCTTCCTTGGTGCGGCGAAGGATGCAGTCGCTCGTCAGGGCGGCGAGCTGATTGGCCGGCGTCTCGGGAGGGATACGATTCGCATCGACGAAGGAGAAAATGTTGACGAGATCGTCGGTGCGATTTTCGACCGGAGTTCCCGTCATGGCCCAACTGCGGTTTCGATGCAGACCCCGCACCGCTTGCGCCGTCTTCGATTCTTTGTTCTTGATGCGCTGCGCTTCGTCGAGAACGACCACGTCGAAGCGCACCTTCTCGTCGGCGATCTCCGCCGCGTCGCGGGTCAACAGCTCGTAGTTGACCAATTTCAGGGGACAGTTGGAAACGTGCCAGACGGCGCGGCGCGTCTCGGTGTCGCCGTTGATAATCTCGAACGGCACGTCCGGTGCCCACATGCCCAGTTCGCGCGTCCAGTTGATGACGAGCGGTTTGGGGCAGACAACGAGGGCGTTGTGGATCAATCCGGCGTGAAAGAGCAGACGCAGAGCGACGATGGTTTGCATCGTTTTGCCAAGCCCCATCTCGTCGGCGATGAGGGCGGCATCGCGCGGCATCAAGAACGCGATGCCGCGCAACTGATACGGAAACGGCTTGAACGGCAGCGTAATCTGCTTGTTGGCAAAGATGTCTTCGAGTGGCGGCTGCAACAAATACAGGAGCCGATCCTTAAACTGCACCGTCTCGCGCGGCGGGCGCAGCTTGGTGCGGGAAGCAATTTTCTCTTGCCAACTTCCCGCAATCGAGAGTGGCGACTCCTCTTGCTCCGGCTCGGCGAGCTTGCAAGTCGGTTTCGTGACGGCGATCCCATCGGGCGGGGTGGGAAAACGCCACCCTTGTGTCGTTACGTCGAGGCCGATCTTGCCCAGCGAACGAACCCACGGAGCGCTCGTCAGAAGCGTCGCTTGCCGCACGCCCACTTCCAAGGAACGGTCGAAGCGGGGAAGCGAGCGAACCTCTACCGACAAAGTCAAGTTAATCTGGTCGATCTGGCAAAGCGGCGCAGCTTCATCCGGCGGCGGAGTTTCGAGCGTTGCGCCGGGCGGCGTCGGCTCACTCACGGTGTCTCTCCCTGAATCCAATCCCTGGCACGTCCGAGAAAGCCGGCTGTAAGGGAAGATCGGGCGCTTTGGCAAAGCGCCGGGCTTTCGTGTCGCCTTATAGATTCGGGTCGAAGCGAGAGAGAACTTTACACGGAGGAGAATCACCCCGACGACCGGGAACCGCCGGGGTGACTGCAAGAGACAACGTCTTACTTCTTCTCGGACTCGTAAACGATACGTTTGATAACGTACTTCTCGGCGTTTTCCTTGCACCATTCCTTGGCCTTGGCCGGAAACTCTTTGTAGTCCTTCGGTACCTTCCAGCCGTCCTTCTCCGTCAGCTGCAATTGTCCGAAGATCATTTGCGGATTCATCTGGAACGGTCCCGGACGGGCGGGGCGGGCTTGCCAATCGGCCTCGGCCAGAGTCAAAAGGATTTTCTTGCTCAGGTCGGCGTCGATGGGCTTCTGCACCGGCTTGCCGGGTTTGTACTGGCGGAACTTCGACATCAACATGCCGGCGGTTAAGACGCGATCGCCCATTTCTTTCGATTCCAAGCCAGACTTGGGATCGGCGAGCAGCTTCACGCAGCGCTTGGTTTCATCGACATCTTTCTCGAAATTCGTATTGCCCCCTTTACTGACCACGCTGAAGTACATCGGTGCGACGTAGAAATCGCCGTCGTGATGCTTGGTCAAAAACATCAGCGCTTCCATATCGAGGGTGAAGTTGACGCCCATCGGACGGCGAATGCCGGGGCGAATGGGGCCTCCAGGAGCGGCACCACCCGCGGGCGGCGGGATAAAGCCGACTTTGATTTCCTTGGTTCCCTTGGTGCCCGCGATGGTGCTTTCCACTTTGACGATGGCGATCTGATACTCGACCTTGTCTTTGGCCCCGGGAGCGGGAGTCGCCGACACGGTTCGATCGCCGAACCCCGTTACTTTGCCGACCACAATGACTTCGGCGTTGGCCACGCGCTGCGAAATTGGTTGCGGCGCGATCATCATCGCCTTGGCGGAACCGAGCGAGGTCGCCATGGCCAGGCACAGCAAACCAATCAATCCCGTCCACATCGTTCGTTTCATGTAAAGTTGCTCCTCGTGAAAAGATGGCTACGGGATGTACTCTCACCGAACATCGGCGGCGAAAACGGCACGTCCCGTATCGAGATCCGACGAACGAGGGGGAGGTTTGGATTGGAGGCTCTTCATTTTTGACAAACGATTGTCCCCATCGACAAACGCTGCCGCGCGGTCCAATCGGCGATATTGTGACAAGGGGGTTCCCTACATTCTCAATCGGATCGAACTTCAATGACGGATATTGTATCTCTGCCTGTCGTGCGTTTGAAAATCGCTCGCCGCTCCTCCCATCCCTGGATCTTTCAAAAGATGATCGAGAAGCCGTCGGAGCGTCTACCGCCGGGGACCGTCGTGGACATTTTGGACCGCGAGGGGCAATGGGTGGGCCGTGGCTTCTACAATGGACATTCGCGCATTTCCTTGCGCGTGCTGACGACGGATGCCCAGGAGGCCATCGACGAGGCTTTTTTTGCTCGGAAGATCGCTCGAGCGGTTGCTCTGCGCCGTGAGTGGTTGAACTTGGATGCTGTCGGCGACGCCTATCGACTGGTTCATTCCGAGGGCGACGGGCTGAGCGGATTGGTCGTCGATCGGTTTGGGGCTTCGATGGTGATGGAGTTTTTCGCCGCCGGGATGTATCGTTTCCGCTCGGCCATCGAATCGGCCTTAGCGACGGACTTTCCCGACAGCCGTTTCTACTGGTTCGCCGAGGAACACGTTCAGAAGCAAGAATCGTTCGATTGCCGCGCTCCGGAACCGCCTCCACCAAGTGTCATTACCGAACATGGCGTGAAGTTCCGCGTCGCTCCGGGGAGCAAACACAAAACGGGGTTCTTTCTGGATCAGCGCGACAATCGCCGCCGCCTCGCCTCCTTTTGTAAAGGAAAGCGAGTTCTCGACCTCTGTTGCAACACCGGCGGGTTTGCCGTCCATGCCAAGGTTCTCGGTGAAGCCGACGAAGTAGTCGGCGTCGATCTCGACGAGCAAGCGTTGGCGCTGGCCCGACAGAATGCCGGACTGAATCAAACGCGCATCCGCTTCGTGCAGGCCGATCTGTTCGCTTGGCTGCGCGACATTATCGGCACGGGACAGCGGTTCGACGTGGTCGTTCTCGATCCGGCCAAACAGACGCGAGATCGAGAGGAAGTCGAGTATGCGTTGAAGCGCTATCTCGACATGAACCGACTAGCGATGCAGGCGGTCTCTCCCGGAGGCATCTTCTTGACGTGTTCCTGTACCGGGTTGGTGAACGAGTACGATTTCCTCGACACGATCCGCCGCGCCGCTTGGCAGGCGGGTCGCACCGCGCAAGTTCTGGCCGTCGCCGGAGCTGGCAGCGATCATCCCTTTTTCTTGCATGCGCCTGAGGGACGGTATTTGAAGGCGGTGTTCTGCCGAGTGGAGTAATTGAAATCGTCGGAGCCGGAAGCGCGAGCGACGGCGTGTTTACCGTCGCTCGCGCTTCCGGCTCGGAATGAAGGCGATCAACCTTCTTGCAAAAGGCGATCCACGTCGGCTTGAACGATCAATCGCGACGGTTTGTCGAGCGCCATGCTGAGCCAACTCATCACGGTTGGAGTGAAGGGCAATTTTCCCTTCTTGAGAAACTCCATCATGCGATGGTGGCGACGGATGCGCTCTTTCATCTTCAGCATACCATTGGTACGCCGAGATTCGGCCATGTCATAGCGCCGCTGCTCGCGGCGAATACGTCTTGCACCCATGACGAACTCCTTCGAGACGATCTGGCAAAGAGAGTAGCATAGCGAACGCGGCGGTCATCGAACAGGCTGCACGGCAAGAAAGTCGCTTATCCGGCTTTGCTCTTCATCGCGCGCTGCAGGGTGACACCGAGGTCGGCGGGGCTGTCGGCCACGGCGATGCCGGCGGCGCGAAGCGCGGAGATTTTGTCTGTCGCCAGACCGCTGCCGCCACTGATGATCGCGCCGGCGTGCCCCATCCGCTTGCCTTCGGGAGCGGTTTGGCCGGCGATAAAGGCGGCTACAGGCTTGGTAACGTATTGTTTCACATACTCCGCCGCCCGCTCTTCTGCTGTGCCACCGATCTCGCCGATGAGTAAGATCGACTCGGTCTGCGGATCGTCCTGAAACATCTTCAACAAGTCGATCTGGTTGGTACCGATGATCGGATCGCCGCCGATGCCTACACACGTCGATTGTCCGAGTCCGAGATGGGACAGCTGCCAGACGGCCTCATAGGTCAGTGTGCCGCTGCGGCTGATGACGCCGACCGGACCCGGCTTGTGGATATAACCGGGCATGATGCCGATCTTGCACTGTCCCGGCGTGATGACGCCCGGACAGTTCGGGCCGATCAAACGACAACTCATCCCTTTCAGGAAACGCACAACGCGCGCCATATCGAGAATGGGAATGCCCTCGGTGATGGCGACGATCAACTCGATGCCAGCATCGGCAGCTTCGAGAATCGCATCGCCCGCCCCAGCCGGAGGCACGAAGATCATACTGGCGTTGGCCCCGGTTTTCTCGACCGCCTCGGCGACGGTGTTGAACAGGTGGAAACCTTCTTTGGTCGTTCCCCCTTTACCCGGTACCACGCCGCCGACGACTTGCGTCCCATACTCGCGGCAGAGCTTGGCGTGATTCGTCCCCGCCTTGCCCATCCCCTGACAGAGAACTTTGGTATTCTTATTGACAAGAATGCTCATTCGTCGCTTCCTCAATCGGCTATCGGCTATCGGCTATCGTCATTGGGCCTTGGATCTTTTTGTATTGAGCAGATTGCCGAAAGCCGATAGCCGTTCTCACTTGGCTCGTCCGAGATACTCGCCGGTGCGGGTGTCGATGGATAGTACGTCGCCGATGCCCACGAACGGCGGCACACTAATTTTGAGTCCAGTTTCGAGGGTGGCCGGTTTGTATTGCGCCGCGGCCGTCGCGCCCTTCAGCGCGGGATCGGTTTCCGTCACGATCAACTCGACGGTGTTCGGCAATTCCAAGCTCAAAGGCTTGCCTTCGTGAAATACCACCTTGGCGTCGTCGTTCTCTTTTAAGTACAACATTTGCTCGCCGATCCATTCTTTGCTCAGATGGGTCTGATCGAACGTCTCCTTGTCCATGAAGACGAACTCGTCCCCTTCTCGATAGAGATACTGCATGGGCCGCGTTTCGAGGAACGCCTGTTCGACCTTGTCTTCCGGATGAACGCGCTTGTCGTTGACGAACCCTGTCTTGACGTTTTTCAGTTTGAGGCGCAGCTTGGACGGCAAGTTGCCGGGCGTCTTCAGATCGCGGTCCATAACTTGGAAGAGTTGCCCTTCTTCGACGATAATCATGCCGCGACGAACTTCACTGTACGCAATCGATGCCACGTTCTTTGTCCCTCAATGTGTTAAGTAGTTCTATGACGTGCTGAACTCCGAGTGCCGCCTTTCTCAGCACTCAGAACTCACGACTAATTCTTGGCCCTACTAAGGTATTCGCCGGTGCGCGTATCGACTTGCACGATTTCGCCAATGCTAATAAAGGGCGGCACCGTGATTTTGAGACCCGTCTCAAGGGTGGCCGGCTTGTACTGCGCGGCGGCCGTCGCGCCTTTGACCGACGGTTCGGTCTCCATCACTTTTAGTTCCACCGTGGCCGGCAACTCCAGGCTGATCGGCTTGCCGTCGTAAAAAGTCACTTGGGCGTCCTCGTTCTCTTTCAGATAGAGGATCATCTCACCGGCCAACTCTTCGCTCAGCGTTACCTGATCGAACGATTCCTTGTCCATGAAAACGAACCCGTCGCTCTCTTTGTAGAGATACTGCATCGGTCGTTTGTCGAGATACGCCAATTCGACTTTATCTTCGGGACGAAAGCGCTTCGGAGTAACGGCTCCCGTCTTCAGATTCTTGAGCTTGAGGTTGAGAATGGCGCGCCAGTTCCCCGGCGTGTTCAAATCGCGGTCGATGACCGAATAAAGCTGTCCATCGTCACCGACGATGACCATGCCCTTGCGAGCCTGGCTATAGTTGATCGTGGCCACATCTTCTCCTTGTTCGGATCGGTATCTATCCGGGTGGAGCCTCATCGTAAACCGTCAATGTAGCAAGTAAAGTCCGTCGTGAGAAGAGCGCTCAACTACGAGAGAATGGGGCCGCGTCTCGGCGACTGTAACGATTGTGCCGAATATACGCGGGCTGCCGTGGGCGGAGGTTGGGATTCGCCCCATCCACCCGGCGATCCGTTATTGTCGTTGCGAGCTACACGCCGAAAAAAGAGTCATGTTTCCGCGAGGTATGGCAGGCGGCGCGACCGATTCCCAAGAAGTGTGCCTTTCTCATGGATGAGAGAGGGGCGGGATCGAATGCGACAAGTCCGTCGCCGTTCGCGACAGATAAGGAACGGATTCCCATGAAATCGACTTGGAACTGGTTGACCGGCTCGGTCGTCGGCCTCGCCATTGCCTCGACCTCTTACGCCGGCTCTCCCTATGCGCCTCACACGGCGGCGCGCTCTATCCCGAAGGCACCCGAGACGGCGACCGAAGAAGTTGCCGATGAGGCGAAGTTGCGGCCCTTGTTGGACAAATTGAGCGAACTGAGCCAGGTCATCGACCGGAACGCTCAGTCGCCGCAGGTCTGGCAATATCATTTGGAACAAGCCGAGGTCTTGCTTCGTCTCGCGGCCCAATCGCGGCAAAAAGAGCGCGAGGATATTCTGCACATGGCGGTGGATGCCTATTCGAGCGCCGCCCTTCTCTGTCCGCGCGAACAGCCCGTTGGCTTGCAACGTCTGCGGGAATTGCCTGCGCGGCTGGCTCAGTATTTCCCCGGCAGCCCCGCGATCTTGTATTCTGTGCTTCAAGGAATAGAAGCCGATTGCACGTTGGAGTTGGAGAAGACGGGCGGCGACAAGGTTAAGGCGGAAGAGTATCACTGCAAGCTTCTAATGCAATTCGCTCGGCAGAACGCCGATTTTCCCGAAGCGGCCAAGGCGGTGTTGCAGGCGGCTCACATCCGCGAGTCGCTCGGCCAGAACGAAGAAGCCTGTCGTTGTTATCGCCTTTTGATCGACCGCTTTCCCGACAATCCGGCCGCGCGCAAGGCGGGCGGCGCGCTGTGGCGTTTGGGAGACAAACATCAACCGATGTCGCTCGAACTGCCGCTGTTGTACGGAGCCGCCGGTTCCGGCAGTACCGCGCTGCATCTCGACGAATTGCGCGGACGATTGGTGGTCGTCTATTTTTGGACGAGTAGCAGCGAACACGTCGAGGACGATTTTCGACAGTTGAGGCAGATCACGGATCGATATGCGGGACGAGGATTGGAGGTCGTCTATGTCAACGTGGATAACGATGCAGCTCAGGCGCGCGCCTTCCTGTCCGGTCGGCTCACGGCCGGCGTCCACGTTCATCAGCCGGGCGGTATCGAGGGTTCCGTCGCCGAACGGTACGGGATACAGTCTTTGCCGCAGGCGTTCCTCGTCGGCAGAGATGGATCGCTGTTGAAACACTCGCTCAGCATCGAGCGATTAGAAGCGGAAATAGCCCTCCAATTGCCCCGCCGTCGATAGGAGCCTCGTGCCTCTCTCTCTCCAAAGGGGAGAGAGAGGATTGGGATGAGGAGGAATGTTGCCGATTACTCCCGATCCAAACCGTATAAAGTATCTCCAGTTGCACGGAGAGTTGCTTTCGCCGCGACGGTTTGGCCCTTCATTTTGGGAGATCGGTCATCGTGAAACCTCGTACCCCGCTTCGGCAAATGGTCTACTCGATCGTCTTTATCTCGCTGATTCTGCCTCCTTCGTTTGTCGGCGCGGCGGAGTCGAAGGCGATAGTGTACGTTATTCTCTGGTTCGATACCGAGGATTACCTGCTACCGGCAAGCGATGATGCCGCGCTGCATCTGGCCAAGTTTCTGAGCCGCGAAAACATCCGCGCAACCTTTAAGGTGGTCGGCGAGAAGGCGCGAACCTTGGAGAGACGCAAACGCGCCGATGTCGTTGAGGCGTTGAAAAAGCATGAGATTGGCTTTCATTCCAACTATCACAGCACACAGCCGAGTCCGGCCATGTATCTGTCTCCACTCGGGTGGGATGAGGGCGTTGCCGAGTTCGACCGCCGAGAAGGTCCGGGGCGCGCCGATGTCGAACGAATTTTCGGCCAAGCGCCGACGTGCTACGGTCAACCCGGCAGCTCGTGGGGACCGCAGAGCTACGGTGCGATGAACCGTTGGGGAATGAAGGTTTACCTCGACGCCGGCAATCACGTTAATTTGGACGACAAACCCTGTTACTATTGCAACACATTAAATCTCTATAAACTCGCACATACACTGCGAGCCGACTTGAACAATCCCGGTGAGTTGCCCCGCGCCGAGGAGCGATTCGCGCAAGCGCGTAAGGAGTTGTTGGCCGAGGGGGGCGGTGTCGTCAGCATTTTCTATCATCCGTGCGAATTCGTTCACAAGAAGTTTTGGGATGGCGTCAACTTCGACCGGGGCGAGAATCCGCCGCGCGAACAATGGAAGCAGCCTCCGGCCAAGTCGGCGGAAGAGACGCGCGTCGCCTACCGAGTGTTCGAGGACTATATTCGCTTCGTCAAGCGATTTCCCGAAGTGCGCTTCATCTCGGCTTCGGAGGCGGCGAAGCTGTACCGCGATCGAGCGCGCGAACATCGTTTTACGAGTGACGAGATGGGGGCCATCGCCAAATCGGTCGGCGACGAACCGTCCTTTCAAACATTCAACGGATATTCTTTGTCCGCGAGCGAAGTGTTCGCCTTGCTGAACGCCTATGTGGCCGAGTTGCCGGTGGAACGCCTGACACTGGCAAAGACGCCGCTGGGGCCGACGGGCCGCCCTCCCGCGTTGACGGAAACGATAACCACCGACGCCAATCAATTTCGACGAACGAACCGCGATGTCGCCGATTACCTCGACAAGCACGGACGCATTCCCAGCGCCGTTTGGTTGGGTAGTCGATCCGTGCCGCCCGAAGCGTACTTGTCCGCCTTGGCCCGCATGGCGCGGCTGCGCATTGCGAGCAAGGCGTGGCCGGAGCGCATCGACATCAAACCGGCGAAGCTGGCGGCCGCACGCTACGTTTCGGAGGACGATCCCAAGAAGCTGTGGGGCTGGGTGATTTTCCCGCCTGGATTCCGCGCGCCTGCCCTCATGGAATTGGCCAAGCGTCAGGCATGGACCTTGAAACCGGCGCTTCTCAATGGGGGAGAATAGCGGTTGGGAATCTGGGCACACCGAGGAAATCAGACAAGTTTGCTGCGCGCGTCGCCCTCGTTTATTCCTCTTTTCCGCCACCTCTTCTTTCTGGTATAAGCCGCACGTCGGAGACGACTTCGCCCTCCTGCCAACGGAACAGGGAAGGAAATGGAAACATCGCATCCGGCTCCAGAGGCCGACGGCTCCCCCGTTCTCGGCGTGCCCCGACGCCCCGTTGCGTCGTTGCCGGTACCCGTGGACTTCGTGTCGTTACGGCTCGTGCTTCAGCCGTCCGGCGCGGCCGTGGAGTTGACGCAGCCGGACGTACTCATCGGTCGGCACAGCCTCGCCGATGTGCGCTTGCCTCTGCCGGACGTGAGCCGACGCCATTGCCGATTGATGTTTTCGCAGGGTTATTGGCAAATTATCGATCTCAATAGTCTGAATGGCGTCTTTCTCAATGGCGAGCCGATTCACCAGGCCACCGTTCGCAGCGGCGATCTCATTCGCATCGGCGGGTTCACCTTTTTGGCGGAACTGAGCGAGGCCTTCATCGATGCGACCGAGACCGCCGCGCCCGCCGGATTGATCCGCGTATTGTTCGACGGTAATCGCTTGCCTTCAATCGGATTGCCTCCGCAACGCCGCGCATCTTGAGGCGAGTCCCTCGTTCGGCTAGAATAGGGGTATGAACAAGGGCACGATTCTCGAACGGGAAGAATACATCGAACAGGCTTACCTGTTCCGCGTGCTGCGCGAGCGCATGGTCGGGGAAAACATGTCTTTGCAAGACGTGTTGGACCATGTCGGCCAAGAGATTCTAGCCACGACGCGGCTCCCTTTTGCCGTGCAATTCTTGTGTGCCGAGGTGAAACACACGGGCTTGCTGTCCACGGGTTTCAGCCGCTTGCCGCATTACTTCGCTCCCTTTCAAGCCTATGTCGTCCGCTGCACCGAAGAGGAGAAGCTCCGCTTCGCCGCCGAGTCCGCCTTGTTGGTCTTGCAACGCGAGGCGGAGTATCGCAGCGGCACGCCTTCCCCTTCGGGTTTGTTTGTCTATCAATTCGAGGTGATTTGCCGCAATCGCCTCGGCTACGATAGCGGTCTGGCGAGCATGGCCGACGACCCGTTCTATCCGCCGGACTGGCGCGCGTTTCTGGAGACATTGCGTCAACAAGTTGGATTGGTGGACTTTGCGGAAATGGTATATCTGCGTTCGATGCAATATGTAGGCGAACGGCGGCGACAAGAACCGGAGTACGAACCGCCTTTGCCCCCCGTCTTCGATTTGAAGGAGGGGAAAATTGCCGGCGCGCATCGGGGCAAAGATCCGTTGTTTCTCTTCTCCGCCTTGCAGCGACAACTCAATTATCCAGAAGTGCCGCGCCCCAGACCGCGCGACGACCTGTCCTCGAAGCTCGAGGTTCTTCAGGCTCGTCTGCGCGAACTGGAGGCGAGGCTGAAACTGGTGGAGGGCGAGCAGCGCGGCCACGTCGATCTCAGTCAACTCGGCAAACCCGAACTCTTGTCCGACCTGCCCGGAGACGAGACCTAAACTCGCTTCAAGCGCGAAGGTACTCTAGGCGGAAGGGCGTCGACAGCGAAAGGCGCGAAGGACTTCGTATAAATCGGAGGTGATGACCACCTCGTCTTCGAGGAAATCCTGTAGCCAGCGATAGTTGTGCCGGTGAGCCAAGGCGACGAGGGGCAACAAATCGCCCAAACCGACGCGAACAGTTGGTTCCTGAACCGGAACGTCGCATTCGTCTTTAGACACCGGGTAAACGCGAAGATGCGCGGCCATCGTTGATCCTCCAGGCCACAAACGTCCTTCGGGCCGCGGTTGCTTTGCCGTACCGCCTCTTGGCCCGCCCAGCCGTCGGAGCTTCGTGCCGCTTGCGGATTGGCTGGGACAAATGGTTTCCGCAACGCGGCAAGGATTCGTTCTCCCCCTTCATCGTCCGCGCGCGGTTGAGGACTTGCGGATTTCTGTCACAAAAAGCGCGGCGAGACGTCGTTTCCTTCGCTGACGTCGGAAATATCATGTACGCTGGGTTCCCTTCGGCGATCCGAAGGCGCGAGCATGGGGCGCGACGCAATCGCCCGGCTTACAACGCAATCGATGTCCCGTCGGGAATTTCAATATGCCAACCTCGATGGTCGTTCTTGGCGATGGTGCCTGGGGCACGGTTATCGCGCTTCTTTTGGCAAGGAATCCCGAACATCGGATCGTCCTGTGGAGCGCGCGTGAAGAGAACGGTCGGCTCATGCGCGAACGGCGGGAGAATGTCCGCCTGCTTCCCGGTGTTGTCATTCCTTCGACCGTTCACTTGACGACCGACATTCGCCAAGCCGTCGAAGGCGCGGCGCTGTGGGTGGCTGCGATCCCGACCGTGTATCTTCGGTCGACCCTGACGCGCATCGCGGAGGCAACGTCCACTCGAGCGCCGGTACTGAGTCTCGTGAAGGGACTCGAGATAGCCACGTTTTCGCGTCCAACGGAGATCGTGACGCAGGTACTCGGCGTGGGAGAGACGGCGGTTCTCAGCGGCCCTAGCCACGCCGAGGAAGTCGCGCGCGGGCTGCCTGCTTCCGTCGTTGCCGCAAGTTTCGATCCAGTCTTGGCCGAGTGGATACAGCGCTCGTTCGCGTCCGATCGCTTTCGCGTCTACACGAATCCCGATCCGCTGGGCGTCGAGTTGGCGGGAGCGCTGAAGAACATTCTCGGCATCGCTGCCGGCATCAACGATGGCCTGGGTTTGGGCGATAATGCCAAGGCGGCGTTGCTGACGCGCGGCTTGGTCGAGATGACGCGATTCGGCGTGGCGCTCGGCGCGCGCGAGCGAACCTTTACGGGATTGGCGGGATTGGGCGATCTCATTACGACTTGCATCAGCCCGCACGGACGCAATCATCGCGTCGGTCAGCGTCTCGCGCGCGGCGAGTGCTGGAGCGCGATCGAGGCCAGCACCAACATGGTAGCCGAAGGAGCATACACGGCGCGTAGCGTCCACGAGCGCGCCTCACAAATGGGCATCGTTATGCCGATCGCCACCGAAGTCTATCGCGTGCTTTACGAGAAGAAGTCGCCGCGAGACGCCGTCAACGACCTCATGTTGCGCGAACCAAAAAGTGAAGGAGAATCTCCATGAGTCCACTCCAACACGCCTTGAAAGAATGGGCGGTCGTTTGCCGCGCTCTCGCCGACGGTCGGCAGGCGCTGCTTCTTCGCAAGGGCGGGATCGCCGAGAAAACGGGGCGATTTCAGGTCGAACACGAACGATTCTGGTTGTTCCCGACTTATGCGCACCAACAAAAGGAAGGTATCGTCGCGGAGGAGGCGGCACGACTGGAACAGATCGAGGCGGAACGGCCTCCAGAGGGTGTGGCGCGGCTGACCCACTTCGCGGAAATCAAGGCCGCCTATCAGGTGGAGGAACTCTACGACGTCGAGAAGTTAGCCGGTCTGCATGTATGGTCGGCGAAAACGGTGGAGACGAGATTCTCGTATCGCGGGTCGGGTTTGTGTGTATTGGCCGCGCGCGTTTATCGGTCGGTGGAGACGTTCGACCTGCCGGACAAAAAGGAGTACGCCGGATGTCGGAGCTGGGTGGAACTCGATCGAGCGCTGCCAACGGAGGGGGCGAAGCCGGTGATTACGGACGAGGCATTCGCCAACTTGCTGCGCACTTTGGATCTGTTGCTGGCACCGACGGCGTTCGCGTGAGAAGTGTTGCCGCCGCGAGGCAGTCCCACGCGGCGGCACGCACGACGGATACGGATCATTTGGAGGCCACGATTTTCGCCGCGATCGGCCATTCGCGCCATTCGGTGAACAGGCGAATGCCCTCCGCCGTTTCCTGAGCAAAGAGGCGGACGCGCGTCACGTCGTCGTGATAGCTGTAGGCTTTCAACACGGGGCCTGCCGCGTCGTCTTGACGGCGAAGGAAACCGAGGCGATCGAGATCCGCTCCCCACGCTTGTTGCAGAGCGGCGGCAACGTCGGCGGTCTTCAACGCCTTCGGCTCGCGGTGTCGAGCAATCACTTTCGACACCTTTCCATTTTCATACCATACGAGTAGCACATCGTAGCGGCTCTTGCTCGGCGGAACCAGCAATTCCGCGCCGTTGGAGGCGTACAACGGCGAACGAATCTGCCAGCTTTTGCGGACATCGCTCTGCTTTTCGCCGAGCTGGCACCCCTCCATGCCGCGCCCGCAGAACGTCAGTGGCGGCAGTAACAAATCGTCCGAATTCTCGACGGGGCAATCGCGCAAGACCACCTCGATGCCGCCCGAATCGCGCTGATAGGTCAAACAGGTGCGGTCGTCCACCCAGCGATAAAAGACGGGGGCCTTCCGCGTCGGCAAATCGGTCCACAATCCGGCCCACGGCGCGGCGAGGGCTTGCGGGGCTCCATTCGGCTTCGCCTTGAGAGTGTCCAAGAGCGACGGCGATTTCGGTCCCGGCGCGTGCGGTCCTTCCTGATAGCGCGTGCGAATCTCGCTCACGCGATCCGATGCGTTGAAGCGAACGAACAACTGGCGCGGCCAATGAGTCGCCGTGGCCTGCGGTTCGTTCAGGAAGAGAATGTTCCATCCATCGGACAGCTTCTGAACGCGGATGGAGCGCGAGTCGGGAAGCGCAGCCCGCACGCGATCGCGGGTTGCGCCCAACGACAAGTTATCGATGCCTTGAGAGGACAACGGCAGACTTCGCGCCAGACGTTCGCGCGTTTTTCCCGCGGCGATACGCTCCTGCCGTTCGCGTCGATCCAACGACTGAGCCGCTTCGAGCCGCGAAGCGAGAGCGGACGGACCTCTTTTATCTTCGACTGTCATTTGAGGTGCTTTGTCCTCAAACGGCAGCGTCAATTGGAGCCGCGTTTTCTCGTCTTGCCAGGTGAGGACGAACCGGCCGCCGTCGGCACTTTCGTCGCTATCCAGCCGGGCGGAGCCATAGGCTGCCCAGAGCGGCAGTGCCAGCTGACGGAGCGCATCCCCATTGCGATCGACCGGCCAACCCAACGTCAGTTTGGCGAGCAGGTCGGTGTTCGGCTCACATGCGAGTACGGCAGAAGCGAGAGGGCATAGCGATGCCGGTTGAGCGATGCAAGCCAATCGGTCGGCTTCCTTCACTTCCAAAGCCGCACCGGAGCGATCCGGTGCGAAGCCCAGCCGATTCTGCTCGAACGAGCGATCCAGATGCACGATGCCAAAGTCGCGCCCCGGCGCAGTCCGTCTCGTCGGATCCAAGTTGTTTCCGATGCGCACCGCCGCGCCACCGACACTGCCGCGCGTCAGCACGGCAACCTCGTAGGTGAGTCCTCCGCCGGTCCAACTCTGCCGGTTCAAACCGGGACACGTCACCGCTTCGTCGCTCTTGTACTTGTGTTCGACAAGCGGTAGAGCCAGCTGGCGCGCTTCGGGGAACCACGCATTCAGTTTCGGTCGATAGAGGATGAGCCATTGGGCAAGGCATTGATTCTCGTCGAGGAAGGCGACGACGCCTTCGGCTCCCTCGCCGGGCAGGGGCAAGGCGAGCAGGTCGAGCGTTCGTTCCACGGAGGTTTGGGATTTCGCCACCACGGCTCGGCTTGCCGCTTCGCCGTTCATCAGCGAAGCGATTTCGCTTTTCTTCGCGCCGATGCCAAGTGCGGGAACGACATCGGGAACCGTTCCCCAGGATGCGAGCGCCGTATCGAGATCGTCTGCAAGGGCCGTCTTGTTGCGGCGTGGATCGCGCCAGGCAACGGCGGCTTGCGTTAACGCTTCTCGACCGCGTGCAAGCAAACTCGCCCCCAGCGCGCCCGCAGCCGATTTCGCATCGAGAAGAGTACGCAGCTGTTGATGTAATAATACCAGGTCGGTCTCGCCGTCGGCCTCGCCGCTCGCCAGCCTCAACTCGGCATTTTGCAGCACCAAGGCAGTTAATCGCGTCCATTCGACCGGATAGTCGCGTTCGCACCGATAGGCGTCGATCGCAGTCAGCAGGGCTTTGTCGCTGGGATCGGCGAGTTTGAGCGCGGCCTCGCGGTCGCCGAAGCGCGCGAGATGAAGCGCGACGGCGGCGTCTTTCTGCCCCGCTTTTAGATACGGCGGGAGGCTGAACCCGGCTTCGGGCGAGTAGGCGGCTGCGGCAAAGACGATCGGCGCGATGGGCGGATGCAGTCCCGGCAACAAACGCACCGATTCGACGTTGCTCCTCGCAAATTGTAGTTGTTTCTCAACCGTCGAGGACCATTCCTGAGCGAGCTTGGCCTGCTCGGCACGCGGCAATTGAAGCCAATTGGCCAAGTCGATATCGGTCTTGTCGCTCAAATGCGTCGAGGTGTCTTCGGGAACAGTTTCTTCCACGGTAGTCTCGACCCGCGAACGACAGCTGGACAAGACCAGCAACGGCAAGAGGAAAAAGACTCCAAGCCGACGTATCCCCATAGTTAGCCTCGCATAAAAGATCATCCGGCGATGCCGGCGCACCAATTCTGCCCCTGTTGGAGTGTAGGTCACAAATCGCCTCGAAGTCGTCGCTGGGCTATCAGCGTCTGTTTCAGAAGTCCCTCTCCCACCGAGTACAGGGGGAGAGGGCTTCTGAAACAGACGCTCGACCTCTCACGCGGTTCGAGTGCGGCGCATATAATGAGGTTGAAAACCACTCAATCGATCCTTCGCGCGGAAAGTCGTTCGAGTCTCGTTCCTCGATTTGAGGGAGAATCGCCATGAACGTCCTCACAATATCGCGTCAATACGGGGCGGGAGGCGGAGAGGTAGCGCGGCGCTTGGCGGAAGCGCTGGGCTGGGAACTGCTCGATCGCGAATTACTGCATCGCGCCGCCGCCCTCGAAGAGGTTCCTGACGCCGAACTCGAACGTCTCGACGAGAAGGCCCTGTCGATGACGGATCGCTTGCGCCTCCATCCTCCCCACCAACGCTACATGCACGGCTTGACCGAGGCGGCTCGACAAGCGGCGGCGCGAGGCAATGTCGTTCTGGTAGGAAGGGGAACGCGACAATTGCTCGGAGACATGCCGAATGTATGCCATCTGCGGCTCGTCGCTCCGCTCGATTGGCGCGTGCAGCGCATGGCCTTACTCGAAGGCTGGTCGATGGAACAGGCGCGGAAACGCTGTTTGGAAGTAGATCGCGCGCGCGATCGCTTCTCGCGCTATTTCTTCGGAGCGGAGACGCTCCAATCGGAACAGTACGACCTGACGGCGAACGCGGATCGCGTGCCGCTCGATGACGTGGTCGGCCTCGTGGTGCAATGGGTGCGTCCGGAAGCAGAGAGAGAGAAACCGAACGAGACCCGTTCTCGCGTTCTGACGCTGTCGCGGCAATTCGGAGCAGGCGACATCGGCTTCGCGCTGACACTTGGACTCCGGTTGAGTTTGCGCGTCATCGACCGCGAATTGCTGGAATACGAAGCGACGCGCTTGGGCGTCGGCGAAGCGGAATTGGAACGGGTGGATGAACAACCGCCGACTATGTGGCAACGACTTCGCCCCGGCAGTTTGCACCATCGCTATTTCGAGACGATGGGGCACTTGATGCACGAAATGGCAGAGCGCGGTAAGGTTCTATTGGTCGGGCGCGGCGGCAACTGCTTTCTGCGCCAGCGAGCCGAAGCCTTTCACGTCCGCTTGGTATCCGAAATGGAGGTGCGCGTCCGGCGCGTCATGGAGCATCGTTGGCTGCACGAGGAGCCGGCGCGGCGGCTGATCGCGGAGAACGATGCGAGACGGCAGAGCTTCCTCGCCAGCTGTTTCGGCGTCGATTGGTCCGACCCGTTGGAGTATCACTTGACGGTTAACAGCGGTCGATTGGGAGCCGAAGCCGTCGATCTCGTCGCCGCTGCGGCGACGAGACATTGGCAGCGAACCGAGGTAGTTCCCGTCGTCCCAGAGGCATAAACTCGACGGCCTCTGGGAAGACGGAAAAGCAGGGCCGTTACTCCTTCGGCGCGTTGTGGATAACCTTACCCTTGATCCACTTCTCGACGAATGGATCTTTCTTGTTGTTGGCACCGTGAATCCAGGTAACATCGTTGTCGATGTCGTGGCATGAGATGCAGAAATTCTCGATGGCGCGGTTCTTGGCGAGGTTGTCGCCTTTCTTGCGCGCTTCGAGCCAGGGACGATTCATGCGATCGCGCCATTCTTGATTCTCCGGATTCTTGGCGTGAAGACTGCCTGGCCCGTGGCAGCTCTCGCAGCCGACATTGCGTAGCTTCGGTGTATCTTTATCGTTGGTGAAGCCGGTTTTGTAGCCGAAGCCGACGGTGTGGCAAACGATGCACTCGCCGTCGAATTGGCTGAGCGACGGATGCTTTTCTTCGACGAGCGTTTGATAGGCATGACTGTGCTTGCTAGCTTCCCAGACGGCCAAGGCGGCCTCGTGACATTTGCCGCACGCCTGAGTGCCGATGTATTTGGGCGTGCCGTCGTCCGGATTGCGCAGGTCCGGCACGGGGTCCATCGCCTGGAGAATGTGTTTGCTCTGCCCGTAGTCCTTGAGGATGTCTTTCTGTTTCAGTTCGACCCGGTAATCCTCGATCATCTTCATAATGGGATGGTGGTCTTTTTGGTCTTTGGGCGTGTCGTAATCGACGCTCATTTCGACCAGTTGATACTTGAACGAGAAGCTCTCGCCATTGCGATAGACGCCGAGTACCCCGATGTATTTCCCCTTATGGCCGAGGCGGAAGACATAGTTTCGATTGCCGTTATCTTGTTTCACTTCATCGGGATGGCCCGGCGGCTCATCTTCCTCACTGAGGCACATCACGATCGGGAATTGTGGAAATGCCTTGGCGCAGGCCAAGGCTTCCTTCCGTCCCGTGGCGTATCCGTGATAGAGAAGGATCGGTAGTTCGACCTTCTCGGCCTGCATTTTCTTCAGCTGTTCGCGGATGCTGTCGGCGGAGGGAAGAAATGCGACGGACGGATCCTTGATGGTCTCGCTAACGCTTTGGCCAACGATGCTGGTGACGCCGATCTTGATGCCCGTCTTGGGTACGGTTTGGATTTCGGCGGTCTTGAAGAAGGGGTACTTGGAGTCGGCGTCCTTCAAGTTGCCGACGATGACGGGTGGTTGCGGGAAGTTGGCCGACCATTCGTCATCGATCCGCCCCAGCGATAAGGCTCCCTCGTATTCACCGATACCAACGGCCATGTAGCCCATCTCTTTGAGGGCCATCATCGAATAGCGGTATTTGAGCCATCCCTGGACGTTGGGTAGTTTGGCGGGGCCGCTTTTCTGAGGCAAATCGCCTAGATCGACGGCGACGACATTCCACCCGCGCGCCTTGAGCATCTGCATGAAGTTGTAGCGTCGCTCCAATCCGCCGACTTGGGGATACGAACACCCGCAAGGCATCATGTAGCCGTGTTCTTGAGCCGTCAGGACGACGACGAAATCCGGTTTGCCCCAGCCCTGAAACAGCCGCGCAGGGATGTCTTTGCCCGCCGTCGATGTCTGGGTTTTGTCGTTCGGCGTCTCCGGTGCTTTCAGCCAATAAGCCAGACCCGTGCCGCCCAAGGCGCTGACCAGGGTGAGACCCAACGCCGCCAATTTGAACGTCAAACCGCGTTTGCCCACGGAAACATCCTTCGCAGCGCTCGACTCTGGGGCAGTCGGCTGGTTCAACCCGTCGTCGTTCGGCCTATTCATAAGCGGCCTTCCTCCGTATCGAGATCGTTAACGCGAGGAGCGCGAGCGGCGCGGTCCTCATCCTTCGTTCGCCACGCCCCGCACTGGAATGCGGATCGCGCGCAGCGGCTTGCCCGATTTCACGTCTACTGTTTTGACATAAATCGCGCTGTCGCGGTAGACCGGATTATCGGCGCGGGGAAAGTCGCCGCTGGCCGCACCCGGTGGAACCACGATTCGCAATACCCATAACCGCGAGCCGGACGGCGTGACGCGCGGCGCGTCCAAGCTGGCGGTCAGGTAATCCTTTTTCCGCGACGAGTCCAATTGCAGATCGATCTTGCGGTCGTCCGTCTGCAAAACGATCTCGCCGTGCGTCCCGCGCTTCCGATAGAAAGAACCCAGATTCACTCCGCCCGTCTCCTTGCCCGATCCCACCGTCACATCACCCATGATTTCGCCCGTTACCGAAACCTGTTCCGGATCGAACAGCGAGTCGGAACTGCTCACTTTAATGATACGATGAAATCGTCCCCACTCGATGGGCGTCCCATCCTTGGCTTTGGCCTGCACAATCACCGGAATCTTGTACCACGATAGCACGGGCATGAATCGCATCGATCCCAGACTCTCTTCGCTCACGATTTGGGACGGTTCCATGGCGATGGGCTTGCCCAGCCGAACGGCATCCCCATCCTTGGAAATGCGTTCGTGGAGCATCTCCGCCTTGAGGTCGATCCGAGATCGAGTGAGCGACCAACAGATGATGTACGAAGAAAGCCCTTCCTCTCGTTTTTCCAATTCGCGTTCGTCGATGGGCGCTAGAGTCAGTTCTTTGTTGTACAACTCCAACGGTTGCGTAATGCGAACCCCCGCTTGCAAGCGCGCACTCAACCCGGCTCGATCTCCCATCCACAAATTGGCAAAGGTAATGAGCGGCTTGGACACCGTTTGCCGCCAGCTCAGCCGCGCTCGACCGATGGCTCCAACAGGAACGGTCAGCGAATTCTCTTTCGTTAGCACCTTCGATTCCGTCTTCTCCCCCTCCGCTAGCGCGCGCTCCAGACGATCCAGATCCACCACCGCCGCCGTCGCGGTCAATGCCGACCACCCGCGCGGCGTCAGCTGAAGCGTCGCCGCGTCGAGATAGAAACGCATTCTCCAAGATTGGGGGGCTACCGTAAGTTCCACCTCCGAACAGGTACACCCTTTCTCGTTCAGTCCGACGGCTACCTCTTGCCCGCTTTCGTTGCTGAACCAGTAGTCCTGATGTCCGGTCTGTCCGACTTCGGTGATCAACGGCATCTCACCGTCTGGAGGCACGGTTTTGACCGGAAAGCTAAGGGACGGCGCAGTCTTCTCCTGCTTCTCGACATCGGGCGAGCGGCGATCCGGCAGATATACCGAAACAAAGGTAATGCCGCCCACCATGAGAGTTAGAGCGAAGAGAGCCGTCCATTGTGCGGATTTCATGACCAACTTCCCAGACGAGGAGTATAACAAAGAAGGGGGAGCGCTGTCCCAGGCGAGAACCTTCGCGCGGTAGACAACGGAATCCATTGTAATGGCACTGCGGAGGCGGTCAAGCCCGTTGCTCGTCCGCGGGCTGCCCGCGCTAGAGAAAAAGATTCCCAAAGGAAACGAATAAAGGGTTAAGAATCCGTGTGGGCAAAATATTTTTCGACTTCCGACTACCCCCGTCGCGGCGAGAGCGGTAAAATGAATAGTTAAAGGGGTTGAGTGCGGAAGCTATTCACGCATCCAATTTGGGGAAGCGCCCTTTACCACCAGAGGAATCGCATGTGGCCCTGACAAATTTGGACCGCGATCTGCTGAAGCGGTGCCTCGCTCATCAGCCCGGCGCGTGGAACGATTTCGTCGATCGTTACCTCGGCATGGTCTACCACGTTATTCACCACACCGCTCACCTGCGCAGTTCGCCGCTGCGTCCCGAAGATATCGAGGACTTGGCTGCGGAGGTGTTATTGCAAATCGTGGCCAACGATTACGCCGTTTTGAAACAGTTTCGCGGCAACAGCAGCTTGGCCACCTACCTCACGGTCATCGCACGCCGTATCTGCGTTCACGAACTAGCGCGGCGCTTCGCGCTGCGCGACGTGCAACCCGCGGCGGGTAATGCCAATCTCAACGAAATCGAAGACCACGAGCCGCCCCGAGGCGCGGAACTCGAGAGCCTGGAGGAAGTGGAAAAGCTGTTGAACAAGCTGCCGCATCGAGAACGCGAAGTCGTCCGCATGCACTATGTCGAAGGCCGGTCTTACGAAGAGATCAGCACCGAACTGAAAACGCCCATCAACAGCATCGGCCCCATCCTCTCGCGCGCCCGCAAAAAACTGCGCAGAGACATTAAGAAACCGACCGCGCCAGCTGCCCCGAACGCTCCCGACTCGAAACCGAAGGCGCAGCACGAGTGACCCGCCCCGGTCCACTTCGATGGGCGAGGTCACTCTTCATCGTGCGAGAATGCGGACGGATCGGGCCATTCCTCCGGCTCCGGATCGAGGCGAAGGGTCGGAATCAAGTCGGGGATCGGACGCAAGCTCCGATCCGGCGTTGGCTCGTTCAGTAGACGACCGAAGCAGCGCTCCATCCGACGCCAAAAATCGGCCACGTCCAGTCCGAGAAACGGCGAGCCACACGTTTTCATGTAATCGTAGCTGGAGCGATAGAGCTTCACCGCTCCGCCGAGGTTGCCGCCCTCGAAGTGAAAGAGGCCCACTGCCGCCTGAATCATCCCTTGATAGAACCGCCGTTCGTCGCCGTGGCTCTCGGACCACAGATCCTCCCAGACCTCGTGGGCCTCGAAGAAATCTCGTTCGTTGAAAAAGAGGATGCCGGCCAGGTATCTTGGATCGTAAGTGTCCATCCCGTTTATTATACAATGATTTATGCCATTGCCGGAGGCGAACGATGCTCCCGTCCGCGCGACCATCGCTATCGGATCTGATCGAGTTGTGCCGTTCGTTGCGGCATTATCTCGGCGCTGGTCTGCCGCTCGTCGATGCGTTTCGCCAGCAGGCCAAGCGCGGCACGGCCAAGGTGCGACCGCCTGCGGGTCGTATCGCGGCCGCGCTGGAGCGCGGCGACAGTCTCGACGACGCATTGGAGCGAGAAGAAGCCTCGTTTCCACCTCTGTTTGTTGCCCTGGCGCGCGTCGGCGAACAGAGCGGCATGTTGGCGGAAGTCTTCGCCGATCTGGAGAAATACTACGTCCGTGAGCGCGCCCTGTGGCGTCAGTTTTTCGCGCGCATCGCTTGGCCGATCGTTCAATTCGTGCTGGCTATCTTCGTCTTGGCTGGGTTGATCCTCATCCTGGGTCTGATTGCCGACTCGCGCGGCGGTCCTCCCCTCGACCCGCTCGATCTGGGTTTGGCCGGGCCATCGGGCGCGACCATTTTTCTCGGTGTCGTCTTCGCGGTTCTCCTCGGATTGGCGGGAACCTACTGGTTGCTGACGCGCCGACTCGGCGGCGCGCGCATACAAACCTTTCTCCTGAGCCTTTCGGTCATCGGTCCTTGTCTTCGCGCCTTGGCATTGGCGCGGTTCTGCATGGCTTTACGGCTGACGACCGAAACAGGGATGTCAATTGTGAAGGCGATGCGTTTAAGTTTGTCGGCCACGGGCAATGCGGCCTACACGGCGCAGAGCGAACGCATCCAGGGAGATCTGCGCCGCGGCGAGGAGTTGAACTTGGCGTTAACTCGAAGCGAGCTGTTTCCAGAAGAGTTTCAGCACATTCTCGCCGTGGCCGAGGAGTCGGGGACGCTGGATCGGGTTCTCGCCCATCAGGCGGAACACTATCACGAGGAATCGGGCCGGCGTCTGGCCATTCTAACCGGCATGGCTGGCTACGCGGTGTACGGTTTCGTCGGCCTGATTATTATCGTGGCCATATTTCGGATCGCCAATTGGTACGTTGGACTGCTGGGGGCCTGAACGCTGTCCTCCGAGTTTCCCGCCGATCTCGCTTTCACTTTTTTTCAGACATAATTACAATGCGTAAGGATGAAAGAGTGGGCGCATCGTCCCCGCGAGTTGGGGGCGAATGGCGTTGATGCGCCGCACTTCTCGGCTATATTATCGAACTGGAACGAGGCTTCGGCATGCACGAATCGTCTCACGCTTTCCTCAAACAACTCCTCGAAACTCCCAGTCCTTCCGGCTACGAGCGCCCCGTCCAGGATGTGGTACGCGCCTGGGCGCGAGACTACGCCGACGAGGTCCGCACGGATCGCCACGGCAACGTCCTGGCCGTTCGCCACGCCAACCACGAACAGGCTGGTACGCCGCGTATCATGCTGGCCGGCCATTGCGATCAAATCGGACTGATGGTGCAGTACATCGACGATAACGGGTTTCTGCACATTCAGCCCATCGGCGGCTGGGACATGCAGATTCTGCTCGGCCAAAACTTGACCGTATGGACGCGACAAGGGGGCATTCCCGGAGTAGTCGCTCGCCGCGCGCCCCATTTGATGACCGGCGACGAACGCAGCAAAGTTCCGACCTGGACCGACGTATGGATCGACATCGGTGTCAAAGACCGCAAAGAGGCCGAGGAATTGGTGATGCCGGGCGATGCCGTAACGTTCGCCTTGGGTTATCGCCCACTGCGCAACGGATTGGCGGTCTCGCCGGGCATGGACGACAAGGTTGGCTTGTGGACCGTGATGGAGGCTCTGCGCTTGATGCACGGCAAACCGTTGCAGGCCGCCGTCTTCTGCGTGTCCACGGTGCAGGAAGAAATCGGGTTGCGCGGTGCGACGACGAGCAGCTACGGCATTCACCCCACGATAGGAATTGCCGTCGATGTCACCCATGCCAGCGATACGCCGGGCAACGATAAGAAGCAGCTGGGCGACGTGCGCTTGGGCAACGGCCCGGTCTTGTTTCGTGGACCGAACATCAACCCGCGGGTGTTGGAACACCTGGAAGCGACGGCAAAGGCGCGCGACATTCCGGTGCAAGTGCGCGGCGCGCCGCGTGCCACCGGCACGGACGCCAACGCCATTCAACTTGCCCGCGAGGGCGTGGCGACGGCGCTGGTCAGCATCCCCAACCGCTACATGCACAGCCCGGTCGAAGTCGTTCAACTCGAAGATGTGGACCGTGCCGCCCGGCTGCTCGCCGATTTTTGTTTGAGTGTCACGCCGCAAATGGATTGGACGCCGTGACGCCTCGAAGAGCATTCGGGCTTTACAAGGCGATGTCGGACGGTCAAGATAATTAGTCGCCTTCGCCTCAGCTTTATGACGATTTGAACAGGAACGAACGGCCATGACGAACGACCGCGTACCCATGACGAGAGAAGGTTACGACAAGCTCAAGTCCGATCTGGAGCGCATGCAGGGCCCGGAGATGATCGAGATCACCAAGCGCATTGCCACGGCCCGCGAGATGGGCGATCTCAGCGAGAACGCCGAATATCACGCGGCGCGCGAAGATCAAGGGATGCTGCAAGCCCGCATCGACGCTCTCAAGGACAAACTCGCGCGCGCTTACCTCGTCGATCGCAGCAGCCTTCCTTCGGACACAGTGGTTTTCGGCACGCGCGTTCGCATCAAGGATCTGGACACGGGCGAGGAAGAAGTGTACGAGTTGGTTGGCCCCGGCGATGAGGATTACGACAACAACAAGATTCTCACCACCAGTCCGCGCGGCCAAGGGCTGCTCGGCAAAAAGTGCGGCGACATTGCCGTCATTAAAGTACCCCGTGGCGACCTGCGCTACGAAGTCGTCGATATTGCTTTTCCCTCCTGATCGCCCTTGGCGTCGGCTGATTCGGCTCGCCCTCGTTTCGAGCCGAGTGTCGCCGAAGGCTTGCCTTGGAGTCGAGATGCGACAAGTACCCGCCCACTGCTAATTTCCTCGGTTCTTTGTTGACAACGGAGTTGGATCGTCTATAAATAAAAGATGAGAGGAGAACGTCCCCTCCCTCTTATCTTTCTCGTCCAGGCACCCAGTCATGGCCGACCCTCGCCTCAATAGCCTGCACCTTGACAACAACCGTCGAGCCGAGTATCGCCGTGCGCGCGAAGTTCTTCTGAACGCCCACGGAAGTCATACGCTTCATGCCTTCGGCGTGAGCGATGCTTCCGGTACGGCTCCGACAATCATTCCCAAGAACAACGGTTCGGCCGCACGACCCTTAACTTGTTGGCTTTCCGACGGCGAGTTTCTTTATCCTCTGCAAATCGGTCTCAACACACTCGGACGGGCCAACGATAACAATGTCGTCGTCGAAGACGCCTACGTCTCGCGGCGACACTGCGCCGTTCTCATTCACTCCACCGAGATCGCCGAGTTGCACGACACCGCCTCGAAGAACGGAACCTATCTGAACGGTCAGCGCCTGACCGCTCCTGTCGTTCTAAGGAGCGGCGACGAGATCCGCATCTCGGAGCATCAATACACCTATTTCAATCGCGAAGGAAACGTTCTGGCAGGATCCCTCGACGGGACGATCCTTCTTTGACCCCTCAGATCGCATCGATCCGGGAGGGAAGGACCGATTTGTGGGGAACCTTCTTCATGCCCAAGCGTCCAAGATTGCAGAGACACCTCGCCGCTCCTTCCATGAATTGAGAGAAGCCGACTCATGCTCGCTTTCTCATCCCTACGCACCAACCGCATCGTCTTGTTCGCGTTTGCACTCGCAACAGCTGGTTCTGGTGCCGAGGCGGTGGAGACGCGCACCGAGGCGCTGCCGCCGCATGCAGTGGCTCGCATCGGCACGGCTCGCCTACGCCACGGCGATACGGTGACGGTAGCGGTCTTCGCGCCGGATGGTAAAACGGCGGCCACGGGTGAACGCGAGGGCGTATTGAGCTTATGGGATGCCGAGAGCGGGCAAGAGCGAGTGCGCTATAGAGGACACCGTGGAGCTGTTTTGTCGGCGTCATTCCCAGTCGGCGGCGAACGCTTGATCTCCGGCGGCAGCGATGGCACGGCGCGCATCTGGCGCGTACCCCGCGAAGAGCCAGTTGGCAAAGTCGCCATCGGGCAAGAGGTGCGTTGTATCCGCGTCCTCCGCGAAGAAGTACAGGCGTTTGCGTTGTCGGCGGATGGTTCGACGGCCGCGGCCGGGACGGCGAACGGCCTCGTCGTCGTTTACGATCTCAAAAGGGGACGGGAACGCCAACGCCTCGATGCCGAAGGGCCGATCTTCTGCTTGGCCCTGTCCGTAGACGGCAAACTGGCGGCCGTCAATCGCGGTGCGTCGGGGCTGCAACTCTGGGAGGTCGGCCAGCGCGCGGCGCGCTGGCATTCGGACCACGGCGTTGTCGCGTCGTTGGCATTTGCTCCCGATGGCCTCACGCTCGCCGCCGGCTATCAGAACAATCGCCTCGTTTTATGGGACGCGCGTCGAGGCACCGAGGTCCGCGCCTTGGAAGGACACGAGCGCGCACTCCCGGGGCAGCCGCAGGGCGTTGTCAGTCTTTGCTTTTCCGCCGATGGCCGCCGGTTGCTCTCGGGTGGCGCGGATGGCTCGGCACGCATTTGGGACGTGGAGACGGGAGGTCGGAAGCATACGCTCGAAGGCCATCGCGCGTGCGTGACGGCGACGGCGTTTGCTCCAGACGGCAAGCACGCGCTTTCCGGTTCCTCCGACAACACCGCCCGATTATGGGACACCGCGACGGGTCGTTCCTCGCACACAGAAATCGAGCCGGCTTCCCCCTCCATCGGCCTCGCCCTCGCCCCCGACGGGCGCACCTTAGTAACCTTGCACGCTCCCGATTGTCTTAAATTGTGGGACGCATCCAACGGGCGCGAACGGCCGATTCCGGCCGGGGTGGGCAATCGCGCCTCGGCGGCGGCTTTCCGTCCTCTCGGCCACACGCTCGCCGTCGCCGGTACCGACGAACGACTGCGCTTTTGGGATCTCGCCGCGCGAACGGTTCGCGTCGTCGAAAGCGAAACTCCGCGCCGCCTGCAACGCCTCGTTTGGAGCCACGACGGCAAGCGTTTGCTTTCCACGGGGCCGGACCATCATCTCGATCTGTGGGACGCAGACAAACGCGAATTGATCCGCCGCATGGGATTGCAAGACGAAGCCTACCTCGCCTTGGCGTTCGATCGGCGGGATCAGGGGGTGGCGGCGGCGAGCGAAGCGGATGCGATCCGGTCTTGGGAAATCGGCTCCGGTTCGGAAAGGGCGACGATTCACGAACGCTTTGCCGGCGCGCTGGCCTTGGTGTACTCGCCCGATGGGCGTTCGCTGTACGCCGCGGGCTGCGATGGCCGAGTTCGTCTGTGGGAGTTGGCCACGCGCAGCTCGCGGTGGAGCTTCGCCTCGACGACCGAAATCACCGCCGCCGCCTTCACATTGGACGGCCTGTTTCTCGCCACGGGAGAGAGCGATGGCACGGTCCATCTATGGGATGTGGCGACGGGGACGGAACGTCGGGTGTTCCGGGGGCATCGCGGAGCGATCGTCGCTCTGGATTTCGCGGTGCGAACGCCGTTGCTGGCCAGTGCCAGCCGCGACACCACGGCATTCGTTTGGGATTTCGCCGATGTTTTGCCGCAACAGCCGCCTTCGCCCCTGATGCTCACCGAACGCGAACTTGAAACGATCTGGTCCGACTTGGCCGCCGCTCCGACCGCGGCTTATGACGCACTGCAGAAGTTGCGGCGAGCTCCGGGGCAAGCGATGCCCTATCTGCGAGGCCGTCTTCAGCCGGTAAAACTCGACTCCGAGCGCCTCATCGCGGATCTCGACAGCGAAGTGTTTGCCAAGCGCCAGAAAGCCTCCGAAGATTTGGCCGGCTTTGGCCGGGTCGTCGAAAAGTCGCTCCGTCACACGCTTACCATGTGCCCCACGCTCGAAGTGCGCAAGCGCATCCTCGATTTGCTGGATCGAATGCGAGACGCCCCCGATTCGATCCCCGCCCAACCGCGTCAGATTCGATGCGTGGAACTGCTGGAGAGTATCGGCGACGCCGAGGCGAGGCGTTTGCTGCGCGTTCTCGCCGGGGGTATCGACGAAGCCGAACTAACGCACCAAGCCAAGGCTTCTCTGGAGCGCCTCGCCCGCCGACCGCTGCCGCGTCCATGATGCGAATGCGACGAGATGTTCCGCTAGAGCATCATTGCCCGCTGAAATAGATGGGCTTTTCCTTGGCCTTTTCGAAAAGGTCTTTGCGAACCGTGAAAATATCGCCGTTCAGTCGATTGCTCACCGCCAGGTAGGCATCGCCGTCGAGTTTGCCAATTGTCAGCGTGAACTTGCTTGGTTCCTTGTCTCCGGCCACCGTCAGTTCAATCTGCAATCCTCCGTTGGTGGTGTCCAGCTCCCAATCGGGTTTCGGAGTGGCTTTGTGGGCGACGAACTTGAGCGCCTTGAGATCGGCTAGATTTTTCAGAAACTCATCGAGCCGCGCTGGGTCAACCTTGAACGAATCCTTCGGTTCGGACTCCCATGCGGAACTGTCTTTCGCGCGCTTAAACACTTTGGTCAACGGCGCGTTGACTCCGACTTGTTTTTGCAAGGCGATCCACCCCGTCAGTTTCACTTCTTGAACTTTGCTGACATCGAAATGGAACACCGTGAGATCCAACAGTTCGCGCTGCAACGCGGCGGCGACGGTGTTTCCAGCAACGACGATCCAGTCCGGCACGAGGGTATGGAGGTAGATGCCGCTCTTATCGGTCATTTCGTTGCCGAACTCGAACTCGAACGTCTTGGTTTTGCCGTCTTGGGTTTGTGCGACGACGGCCTTGAGGCGAGGCGACTTCAAGCCCCAATCGGCGAGCTTGGCGGCCTCCGGTTTGTCGGCCACGATGCGTACGGCGCGAAGATTGTTCAACTCGCGCAAGATGTCCTCGACGGCGGTGCGGTCCGCGGTACGCCCCGCAAACTCGGCGGGTTTGTCGATCTTCCACGGCGCATCGGGTTTGTTTTCGCGGCTCATCTCGTAGATTGTGCCGTCGCGCGTCAGCGTCAATTTCGTGATATTCTTCACGGGGTCGAAGCGATCGCCGCTAAACGGCGGCAATTGCTTGTCGAGATAGGCCAACGGTCCTTCCGCGACGCGATCGCGAACCATCGAGTCGATGAGGACGATGACGCCGGTTTGTTCGTCGCCGCGCTTGCGCTCGACGGCCACTAATTTACCTTCCAATCGCCCGAACGACAGGGTGTAATCCGGTTTGTCCTTCACCTTGGGCTGCGGCTTTTTCTCCTTTTTGTCATCCTTCTTTTCGTCCTTCTT
>JAKBCS010000017.1:44458-51402 GCA_021807595.1 Planctomycetota bacterium
TCCTTCTTTTCGTCCTTCTTGTCTTCGGAGGGCAGACTGTCGGCCCAGATGCGGACGACCGCGTCCGGCTTGTCCAGGCCGAGCGCGGTGCGCTGGCTCGGATCTTTGAACTCCTTCACCTGATTCGGCGAGGTCAACGCGGCCAACGCTGCTTGCATGGCCGCTTCATCGACGGCAACCACCGAATCGCTGCGCCACAATTGCCACGTCTCTTGCGGTGCAGCGCCTCCGAAGGGCGAGGCAGATGCGGGCTTACTGCGGCGGAACTCCAACAGCCCGTAGCCGTTTTGAATGTCGATCGCGTCGGGTTTGCGGAAGCCGCCCAGCGAGACCAGGTTGCGGTCGCGGAGCGCGCCGGGTTGATCCGCCAGCTTCAGCAATCGGGCGACGCCGCTTGCCGGGACGGTTGCGATGTCCTTATGTTCCGCATTCTCCAGATAGGCATAATAACGATCCTTTTTATCTCCAATCTTCGTGCCGACGCCGACGAGTAAGGCGATCTTCTTCGTCTTCTTACTTTTGTCGCCGTTCTCGCTTTTGTCGATCGACTCGACGCGCTCCACTTCGATGCGGAGAATGTCGTTCGTCGCCGGATCGAGGTGGTATTTACCGAGATCCTTGGCGTCGTCTTCAATGAAACCTTGTTCGTCGGCGATCTTCAGATTGACGAGATCGTTGAGTACCGATTCGACGTTCTCCGGCGCTTTGTCGTCGCCGGGTGGATTCGCTCCCTTGTCTTGGGCGTCTCCATAGGCAGGCTTGGCATACACCCAGCGATCGTCGGCGGTCTTTTTCAGTTCGATGGGCGTCTTGCTTTCCTTGCCTCTGTCGGTTTGCATTAGCGAGAACCGTTCGATGTCGCCGGTCGAGGGGCTAAGCAATTCGCGCGAGCGGAAGTCGGCGAGAGTCTTCTTGACGCTATCCAGTTCGCTCTTCTTTACGGCCATCACTTCGCTTCGATCCGAGGAAGAGACGTAGAGAACGGCTTTCTCGCTGCCTGGGCTGGCATCGCCGACTTTGAGTTTGACCTCGCGGCGCGGTTCGCTTTCCTTGACCAGGGAGATCACTTCCGCCGGGGTATCCAGACCGTACGGTTTGGGAGTGTTATCGACATCGGATTTGGGATCGAGCGACGCCTCGGCGATCTGATGGACGAGGCGATCGATGGCCGCACTGTCGGCTTGATAGTTGCGCGGTTCGAGGATGTGCCAGCCTTTGGTTCCGGGATCGCGGACGAAGACGAGTTTCTCCTCCTTGGGGCGCGTGCGTTCGATCTCGACGCGCGTGATGTCGTCCTCTTTCATGGGACCGGCTTCTTTGTGCATGCTCGGCAGCACATAGTCGCTGCTCTCGGTGGACGACGGACTCAGCGCCAGAGTAACGATAAAGGCAGCGAGTACGAGGGCAAGAATGCCGAACAGGATATAAGTCGTCTTATAATTCATGGTGCATCCCACTCGGAAGCAAACTCTGTAATCCATTGCATCGCGGCGTCGCTTCGGGCTGCCCTCTCGTCCTGCTTCGGGGAGAGAGGGAGTACGAGGACGCGGCGGTCAGCGTCGCCGCACGACCCAGACACCGACGCCCAGCGCCAGCACGGCCAACATCATTAGGAAACCCGGCAACAGCAGCAGGCGCAGTTTGGTGTCCTGCGGCGCTTTCAACTCGTAAATGTCGTGTTCGGCCGTGGGTACTTGCGTGCCGAGATCGGGACGTCCGGCCAGCCACGACAGACAACTGGCGAAGAGGTTGTAATTGTTCGGTGAAGGGCGCAGCAACAGTCCGTTGGAGATCCAGCTGGCGTCGCCAAAAACGACCAAGCGGGGTTGTCCTTCCTTGGCCATGAACTCGTGGCCCTGAATCGGCGGAGCGGCCGAGCCGCCTTCGGTCACGGCAAAAGCCAAGGGCGAACGATTGAGTACTTCGTTCAACTTTGCCGGATTGCGGTGCAACTCGGCGATCAAGGCGCTCGGCTTGGCGCTCAGATCGGTCTGACTCAGAAATATGTGTTGAGTCATTCCTCGAACGAGAACGTCGGGCCGATTGCCGGGCGGAGCGCCGCCTGCCGGAGGGGGGGTCGTGGAGTCGAGGGTTCGCGTTCTATAAAAGAAAAAAATCGACAGGGTATGCGCCGACTCGTTGGCGAACGCCTTGGCAATGGGATTGTTGCTCGAGCCGGGTGGTAGCCCTTGAATCTCGTAGTAATCGCTGGCAGGATCGGGATCGATCAGTTGATTTTCGTTGACTCGGATACCGTACTCGGCAACAAGATTTTCCAGACCCGTTCGCACCATCGTGTTTTTGCCGCTCTCGGTCACGACATCGAACAGGACGATCATCTGCCCCTTTTTGCCCTCTTTGCGGTCGACTCCGTGGAGATAGTCGCGCAGCACCTTGAGAAACTTCTCGGGATACGGTTGCGCCGGCCGAGCTACGACAACGATGTCGGCATCGTCGGGAATCTTGTCGGTGGTCGCTTCGACGGCCAACTCTCGCGTCTCATAGTTGACGCGCCCCAGCTCTTCGATGAGTTGGCTCATGCTCGTGTCGAGTCCGCTGCCGGGGGTCATGCGCTCTTTCATCGACAATTCGCCGTTGCCTTGGGTGAAATAGACGACCGCACGGCTCTTGTTCGCGCTGAGATAGACCAGGGCGTTGAGCAGAGCGTTCTCGCCCTTGAATTGGTAGCGGGCTTCGCGCGGATTGCTGGCTGGCTTAAAGAGGTCGTTGTAGCGAATGAATTCGCTCACCTCTTTCTTGTCGGTTCCGTAGACGACGAGAAACCCTTGGCTATCGGCGAGTTTGTACTTGCTCTCCAATTCGTGAAGTGTGGTGGCGTTGCGATCGCGCGAGAGTTGTTCCCAGTGAAACATTTGCGGATTGATATTGCGGCAGCCTTCGAGCAGTTCTCGAACGTCTCTCATAATCAGATCGTTTGAGGAGCCCAAGGCGTACACTTTGACGGGTTGCTTGAGGTCGGCGACGACATTGCGCGTAGCGTCGTGAATGGTATGCAATCCCGTGCGCGTCCAGTCGATGGATTCGTTGACGTAGGTGAACGGCCAAACTTTCGCATAGGGAAGCATATTGAGGAGGACGACGATGAAGATGAGCAGCAAACTGCTGAGGACCGCGTTGTACCCGTACTGCACGCGGCGCAATCTGGGGCTGCTGCGTTCGTAGACGCGCGTTTGGCTGAGCGCGAGGAACAGGGCGACGAGGCCGCCGAGGAGCGCGGCGGCACAGCGCAACATGGCAACGGCGTTCTCGCGCTCGCGCCATTTGCTCACCCCGGCCTTGATGATGGCACGATAATCGGTCTGCGAGAACGGCGAAGCGCAGAACGGCAGCAAGAAGCCCAATAGGGCCGTCGAAAAACCGACGCCGCCCAGCACGATGAGCGCGAGGATGCGCAGGCGCTCGGCCTCTTTGTCGGGTGCGGCGGGAACCAGTGTCGTACAGATAAACCCCGCGGCCAACGCCAGAAGGGTGATGGCTGTCCCCCACATGAAGACTGCCAACGACTGCCAACCGTACAAGGCCACGTTGGCGATGGGAATGGACGAGAGCGCCATCCCCAACCCGATCAGCCCGAGGCCGATCTTCCGTCGTTGAGTAGGCAATTTCTCGAAGAATTTACCGGATCCCATCGGCGTTTGACCGTTCGCCATTGTTCTCTCCCCTTCTCACGTCCACTTGCGAGCTTCAATCACTTTGACACTTAGAAACAGCCAAACGACTGCCAACGAGACAAAAAAGACGACGGATCGAAGGTATAACTTCCCTTCCAACGTATCCAGCCAAACGTCAATGTAAGAGACGTGATTGAGTACGGCTTGGAATGTCTCCAGGGCCGAGCGCGCGGGTTCGGTGCTTAGGGAGGCCTGACGACCCACCAGCCTTCCAAAGAAGTACACCACGGTCAGAAACAGCATCCCTCCGAACGTCAGAATACCGCTGGCCACCTGATTGCGCGACAGACACGAGAAGAAGGTTCCCATGGCGATGAACGCCGCGCCGATGGCCAATTGTCCGATGGTGAAGCTGAACAGCGGACGATAATCGAACGGGGATCCACCCGCCACGCGCAGATAGGCCAAGAATAAGCCAAACGGTATCCACATGGTCAAGTACATCACGAAGGCGGCCAGAAACTTGCTGACAACCACGATCGTTTCATCGACCGGAGCGGTCAACAAGACTTCCAACGTGCCGGATCGCTTCTCTTCGCTCACCAGCCGCATGGTCAGTACCGGGACGGCGATAATGGTGCTGATTACCGCCGTCAATTGCAGGATAAAATCGCGGACGATCGGTTCCTGCGAAATCGGTTCGTCGGACAGCATGACCCAGACCGGCCAAATGTAGGCCAGCCAGTGTGCGATTACATAGACGAACAACAAAATGTAGGCGATGGGAGAATAGAACAGCGAACCCAGTTCGCGCCGCGTCAAGACGATCAGCCCGTTCTCGGAACACAACAGCACGGAGATGCAAACGTAGAGAACTCCCAACGCTGCCAACAGTGCGCCGTAGCTTCGGAAATAGTTGTCGGGAGCAATCTGCGTCCATTGCCAGCGGTAAAGCAACGGCGGGATCAGCGATCGGCCCAAGACCACCAGAAAAGCCAGCGCCCCAATTGCTCCGATGCCCAAACCGACCCGGTAGGCCTGGTCCGTTTCGATACCTCGGCTGCCGATGAACGCGGTCAGGTAAATCGCGCCGAGAATGGCCAAGAGGCTCCCGATCGGCATCGAGAACTCATTCTTGATATTGCTGCCGATAAAGCCGACCAACGCCATCGCCGCCCCGACGCTGCCGAGAACATTCTCCGTCGCTTTGCGCCACCTCGGTTCCACTTCGTTTCGTAAAAACGCCAACAAAAAGAGCAGACCGAGAAATAGGCAAAGGTAACCTTGACCGAACAATGATCCCGGTTGTTTGTTGTACGGCACCACCGCCAGGAAGCCGCCGATGACGAGACAGCAATAGCCGAATGCCATGTAAAGGCGGCGAATCTGAATGTCGGCGTCGAATGCGGCGTGAAACAACAACGCGCCCATCCCCGCCATCAGAAGAAACGCGGCCCAGCCGAAGCCCATCGGAGTTGGGCGTCCGGTCGATTGCAACAACAGCGCCATCCCGCCGAATACAATCGCTGCCGCGCCGATCAGACCGAACGTGCGGGCGATATTGGGATCGTCGGAGCGCATCAACGACGGTCCCGCTTCCGGTTGATCGCGCCAGCTTCCTCCCGATCGAAGCGGCGTGCTATCCGTGGTGGCCTTACTCGGCATGTTGCGTTTCCCCGTTATTCTCTCGGCTCTCGGTCCTAATCTCGTTTTGAGGTAGGTCGCATCTTTTCTTCCAACCGTTGCCTGCCGACTACTGGCTACTCCCTACTACGCCTTGCCTATCGCGTCTCCGGAGACGTCTTCCCAGTTGTTGATTTCGTTCCAGCGGTCTTGCAGGCTGCGACGGCGGAGGTCGAGGCGGCGCAGCGGCCAGCCGTTTTTGGACAGGCGTTGCGAGATTTGTTCGCGGAGATCGACGCGCTGATGCGTCCGAATCTCGAAGGAGGCCAGACCGTTGTCGCACGCACCCGCCGTCACCTGCGCCACACCCTCAAGATTACGCAATGCTACCGCAACTTGATCGCTCGGCCCGCGCGCTTCCACGACAATTACATCGTCGGTCTCCAGGTCGGAGAGTTTCTTGGCCAGGCCGAGTAGACCGCGACGGATGATGATGACGCGCTGCACCAAACTCTCGACCTCGCTCAGCATGTGCGACGACAGCATAATGGTGTGATCGCGGCCAAGCTCGCGGAGCAGTGTCAGCGTTTCGGCCTTCTGACCGGGATCGAGTCCATCGGTCGGCTCGTCGAGAATGAGCAGGGGGGGGTCGTTGATCATGGCGTCGGCGAGACCGACGCGCTGGCGATAGCCTTTGGACAGTGTGCCGTTGAGGCGACGCCGAACGTCGGCGACTTTGCAGCGTTCCAGGCAGTAGTCGATCCGCGCGGCGCGTTGGCGACGCTCGACGCCCTTGAGTTTGGCCCGATAAGTCAGATATTCCTGGACGCGCATTTCGGGATAAAGCGGAATGCTTTCCGGCAGATAGCCGATTCGCTTGCGCACCTCCATGGACTGCATCATCACATCGAATCCGGCCACGCGGGCGATGCCACTGGTAGCGGGCAGATACGTCGTCAGCATCCGCATGATCGTCGTTTTGCCGGCACCGTTGTTGCCGAGTAGACCAACGATTTCGTTCCGTTCGACCTGGAAACTGACGTTATTTACGGCCAGCACTGGGCCGAAGTATTTGCACAGGTTTTCGACGTGAATCATGGTGTTCCCGCTTCGTCTCCGCGCAATCGACACATTGTCACATGGAGAATTGTGTTTTAGAGCGCGGAACGGCTTGCAGCAAGAGGGGGGAGACTGAGCAGAGCCGGAAGCGTTAGCGAAGGCGATCTAAACCCCCTTCGCTAACTCTTCCGGCTCTGATGCGGTTCGCTCGTACTTATTTACCGCCGGATTTCTCCAGTTGTTTGAAGTACGCTTCAATGGCATCGCGGTACTTGGCGGGCATACCGCGCGTCAATTGCGTCATGGCCTTGGTCCGCTCCCGTTCCGGCAACTTGCCCCACACCTCGGCATATTCCTTGACCTTTTTCATGTCTATTTCGCCCTTCCCTGGTGGAGCGCTGGGCAGGGCGCTATCGCCGGCGGGGCCAGAGGGGCGATTGCCGCTTGGCAAACCCGGCGAGCCGCCACTGGGACAGCTGCCGCCATTCGCCGACGAAGAGCCGTTCGCTTTGTTCTCCAGCTCTTTGATCTTCTCATCGAGCTTGACGAGAACCTCGCGCTGCATCGCCTGAGTCTTCGGGCCGCCACGCGAAAGATCGAGACGATCCTTGATCACGCCCATCTTCCGCG
>JAKBCS010000151.1 GCA_021807595.1 Planctomycetota bacterium
CGACGTATGGGCGTTTCGCCCTGATTCATTGCGACGAGCAGCCGGCGGTGGAGTTACTGGAAATTGTGACGCCGGAATAATGTCTAGTATTTATAACCCTGAGCGGGGGGCGTAAGCCCCCTGAGTAACGCGAAATCTCAGGGGGCTTACGCCCAGCAGTCGGAGGCTCGACTGGGGCCGCACCGTTTTCATACTTGACGACATTGGATTTTCCCCAACGAGGCTGACATGAGTTCTGCTCCCTCCGCACGCTCCTTTGGCATGACCGCATGGTTGGTAGTGATTGTGGCGGCTATTGGCTTTCTCTTTGACACCTATGAGCTGTTGATGACGCCGTTGGTCTTGGCTCCAGCTCTCTCGGAGCTACTGAGCGTTCCACCCAATCACCCCGATGTCACGGCCTGGGTTGGCCGGGTTCTCTGGATGACGGCTCTTTCGGGCGGAATCTTCGGCCTGCTCGGTGGCTTGCTGGTTGATCGCCTGGGCCGCAAGTCGGTGATGGCCGGCAGCATTTTTATCTACTCCCTCTCGCCGGTGCTGGCAGGACTGAGTACCAGCCTCCCCTGGTTGATCTTCTTCCGCTGCGGTACTTTCGTGGGCGTCTGTGTCGAATTCGTCGCCGCCGTTACCTGGCTCTCCGAGCTATTTCCCGAAAAGCGCCAGCGCGAGCTAGTGGTTGGATGGACCCAGGCGTTCGCCAGCGTCGGCGGCTTGTTCGTCACGGGCGTTAGCTCGGGTATCGGCTCCCTGGTCCATAGCAAGATGCTGCCCGCGCTTCCCGTGGGCGATCCGACCAACCCCGCCTGGCGCTATACGCTGATGACGGGTCTCATCCCGGCCGTGTTAATTGTTTTCCTCTTGCCCTTCGTTCCAGAGTCGGCCGTCTGGCTGGAGCGGAAGCGAGCCGGGACGCTGAAACGCCCCCGATTCGGGGAACTTTTTGCTCCGGGCTTGTTGCGAACGACCCTAGTAGTGACCATCCTAAGCGCCTGTGCTTATGCTGCTGCGTTTGGTACCTTACAGGTGACGGTCACCCAAGGCGTGCCCGGACTACCCGACCTGGCGGAGGCCCGCGCCCGCATGATACCCTACGGGAAGGCGAATGCGGCCCTGCAAAAGGAATTGCAGGAATTGCCCCCAGACTCGCCGGCCCGCGCGGAGAAGTTAAAAGCACTAAACGACAATCTGAGGCAGATCGGCAAGATCAACAAAGAAGAAATTCAGCCTCGCCGCGAACACGTCCAGCTCATGCAGGAATCGGGGGGACTGCTCGGTCGCATCCTGTTAGCCTTGGCTCTGGTGAGCGTCACCAGCAAGCGGCTGTTGCTCTGGTTGTTCCAGATACCCGGCCTGGTAATCATCCCGGTGGTCTGGTTCTGGATCTACCACCATCAACCCCAATACTTCACGCTGGGGGTTTTCCTGGCCGGCCTGTGCATCGTTGCCCAGTTCTCGTACTTCGGAGAGTATCTCCCCAAGGTCTTTCCGATTCACCTGCGCGGCACGGGAGGTGCATTTGCCACGAACGTCGGGGGCCGAATGATCGGCACGGCGGCGGCATTCTTGACGACGAACTTGATCGCCCCGCTGCTCACGGTGGGCACCAACAACTTCGAGAAGGTCGCTTACGCCGCCGGTGTGACCGGAGTGCTAGTTTTCGGTATTGGCTTCCTCACCAGCTTCTTCCTGCCGCAACCGCCCGCGGAGATCTCGCCGGAGACAAAAGCGTGAGGATGTAGCCATGAAGATCGCCTACATCACTGCGGGAGCCGGAGGCATGTTCTGCGGCTCCTGCCTGCACGACAACACCCTGGCGGCCGCCCTCGTCCGCCAAGGGCACGATGCGCTCCTCATCCCCACCTACACGCCCATTCGCACCGACGAGCCGGACGTGAGCCAAAAGCGCGTCTTTCTCGGCGGCATCAACGTCTATTTGCAACAGAAACTCGGCCTGTTTCGTCATACTCCGTGGTTTCTCGATCGCCTGTTTGACGCTCGGCCCTTACTTCGTTGGGTGGCGCGCTTCGCCGTCAAGACCGAGGCGAGCGATCTCGGCGATTTGACCGTCTCGATTCTCGAAGGCGAACACGGCCATCAGAGCAAGGAAGTAGACAAACTCGTCGCCTGGCTGCGAGACGAAGTCAAACCGGAGATTGTGCATCTGACCGCCGCCCTTCTCTCCGGCCTGGTCCACGAACTCAAGCAACGTCTGAAAGTGCCGGTACTCTGCTCGCTGCAAGGCGACGACATCTTTCTCGAATCGCTGCCGGAATCGCACCGCAGTCGTTGCCTGGCCCTCGTCCGCGTCCACTGCCGCGAGATCGACGGCTTCGTCGCCACCTCCGCCTATTACGCCGACTTCATGTCCGAATATCTCTCCATCCCGCGCGAGCGCATTCACGTCGTATATCCGGGCTTAAACCTCACCGGCCACGGCGGATCTCGCCTCCCCCTCACCCCCAACCCCTCTCCCCTGAGTACAGGGGAGAGGGGAGAAAGCGGCTCCCCTCTCCCCCTGAGTACAGGGGAGAGGGGAGAAAGCGGCTCCCCTCTCCCCCTGAGTACAGGGGAGAGGGGAGAAAGCGGCTCCCCTCTCCCCCTGTACTCAGGGGGAGAGGGGTTGGGGGTGAGGGGGGAACGGCCCTTCACCATCGGCTACTTCGCCCGCATTTGTCCGGAGAAAGGGCTGCACGTTCTGACCGAAGCGTTCCATCTGTTCAAGCAGACTGCCGGTACCGAGCAATGCCGTTTGCACGTTTCCGGCTGGCTCGGCGCGAACAACCAGAAGTATTTTGAAGACATTCAGAGTAAACTAAAAGAACGCAGTCTCCACGAGCATTTCGCGCACCTCGAAGCGCCGGACCACGACAGCAAAGTGCGATTTTTGCAAGAAATCGACGTACTCTCGGTGCCGACGACGTACCGCGAGCCGAAGGGTTTGTACGTCCTGGAGGCGTTGGCGAACGGCGTGCCGGTGGTGCAGCCGCGCCACGGTTCGTTCCCGGAGTTGATCGAGGCGACCGGCGGCGGCTTGCTAGTCGAGCCGAACGATCCGCACGATTTGGCCCGCGCCTTGCGCCAACTGTTCGACAACGCCGCCCACCGCGAGGAACTAGGCCGCAATGGCAAAAAGGCGGTACACGCTCGCTTCCACGCCGACCGTATGGCTGCGGAGACAACGGCGATTTACGATCGTTATATTACGGTTAGCCGCGACGCGCCAGCGGAGCGCGTAGCCCCGCGCTCCACTCCGCGTCGCGGCTAACCGAGAAAACCTTGAGGCATCTTTCATGTCCGAGCCGTTTCGCGTCAGTCGCCGCGTCGATTTCTGTGACACCGACATGGCCGGCATCATTCATTTCAGCAATTATTTTCGCTACATGGAGTTTGCCGAAGTGGCGTTTCTGCGTTCGCGCGGCCTGTCGGTGTCGATGGGCTGGGGCCAAGAGAAACTCGGCTTTCCGCGCGTGGCGGCCAGTTGCGATTTTCTGCGTCCCGTGCGTTTCGACGATGTGGTGGATATCGAAGTCCGCGTCGAGCGCGTCGGCGACAAATCGGTGACGTACACGTTCGACTTCTGGCACGAGGGCAAGCCGGTGGCCAAGGGAAGAGTCACGGCCGTGTGCTGCCGCGTTCGACCGGGAGTTCACGAGCTGGAATCGACGGAAATTCCCCAAGAGATTCGACAGCGATTGCTCGATTAGACAAATGCCGTAGGTCGAGCTTTCCGGCTCGACCCACGGCATGCGATGATGCGACGGAATGGGCATCGATCAAGGCTGGCCGGGAGTCCCGGTCATGTACGGCGGCAATCCAGAAGGAAACTTGTTGCTGGTGTTGTTGCTCGGCGACGTTCCGAGTGTAGAACCCTGGGAGGTGCTGGAAGAGCTACCCGTCGAACCGGAAGCGAATGGGATCGAAGGCGAACCCATCGTCGCGCTGGCGTCGGGATAGGGCATGGGTGAAGTCGAACCGTTAGCAACTGGCGAGGTACTCCACGAACTGGAGGTGGAAATCGGCGAGTTAGTTGTCGTCGAGTCGCCGCTGGTACCGGAGCGCGAGCCATTGCGCGTGCTGAGAGGCAAGGGGCCGTACTGGCCGCTCGTGGGCGGAGTCGGCGGAGGCACGCTGCTCCTGCTACCGAAACCTGCCATCGGCAAGGACGGCGTCGTGTCCCGATCCGGGATACTGTAGTTCGCATTGCTCAGGCCGGATGGGATCGTGCTTTGAGCGCCAACCGGCTGAAGCGAGGACGAAGTCGAAGACGGGCGTCCGCCGATGGGAGTGGCGGAGGGCACGGCGGAAGTCGAACCGCTGCCCAATGAGCCGCCGCTCGTCGCGCCAACGCCCGAACTCGTACTCGGCGATCCGCCTGGCGCAGACGGCCAAGTAGAGGAGCTGCTGCCGCCGCTGAAGGGCGACATCATCCCGGCAGTGCTGTTCGAACCGCTGCTGCCTGCGCCCGATCCCACGTTGCCGCTGGTGCGGCCGGTCGCGGTCGAAGATGCCGGATTGGACGTATTCCCGGCCATGTTGGATCCCGGATCGAGCGGGGCAGTCGAGTTTTTCGACATTCCGCCTCGGAGGCTGCCGTTGCCGATGCCATCGCCGAAAGCGCCCTTATTGGCTTGCTTGTTGCAACAGTTACAGCCGGTCAGGAGCATGCCGATTCCGCATGCGCCAGCGAAGAATGCGAGGGGCATCTTGCCCATTGAATTATCCTCCCCCTGTGATTCCGTTCGCGCACGTTCCAACCCCAGCGTGCCGCGTCATCGGCCGAAGTATGCCTGCTTCGGCAATCTTTCTCGCACCGATGAAAAGTCGGCGAACCCTAGTCTCGAAGCGCCCGAATGTCAAGGTCAATGAGCGGACGAGGGAACCTTCGGAACCTTCGGGTTGTTCGGACGAACCAATTCGAGGGAAAGCAGTAAGGCGGTACCGTCGCTGAGGGGAGCGAACAGGACGCCGGGACCGAAAGGCGTCGGCGCGGCTGCCGGGGCGGCGCTGGCGCGGAGAGTGTAGCCCGCGCCCTTGGGTCGTCCGTCGCTGGGATCGACGGCGAGATAGCGGCCCGATTGCAACGCCACCATTAGCGCGTCTTCGATCAGCCTCGGTTGGCCGAGGATCGCTTCGCCTTCGGTGGCATAGGTCCACAGCGGCGGCTCCGACTTGGAGGGATCGAGCCAGATCAACCGATGCCGGTCGAGAATGCACGCCAGCCGCGTCTCGCCCTTTGCCGTGGTGCGGACGAACGGTCCAGCCGTGATTTTGCCCTTGAGATTCCAGGTAAATTGTGGATGCAGCGCGCCGTCGGGCGCGACGACGAATACATGCAGAGTGTTGGCGGAATCGCCGACGACGACACGCGGCTGCGCATCGGCTCGCGGCGGCAACAAAATCGGCGGTGTGGCGATCAGTTCTTCCATCGGTTTGGACTCGCCGTCCTTGGGGAAGACGCGCCGCCAATTCTTGTCCGTGTCGGCAGGCCATTCAAAGACCGACAAATTACGTCCGCCATCGGTGGTCAAGAACCGATCGCCTCCGAGTGCCAACACCTCACAGCGGGCGGATGCGGGCGCGAGATTGTCGCGCCAGGTCGGGCCGGTTTGCGGCCGCGATTCCTCAAAGGCCAACGGCATCCGCATCAGATTGCCGTCGGTCATCGGCAACAACAGATACGCCCCCATCACGGCGGGCGGTCCAGCCAACGACCGCACGCTGTTGTCGGCCTGCGATACCAGCGAAACCTCTCCGGTGCGATAGCGCAGCCGCCGCGCGCCTTCGATCCACTCGATGTGGCGGACGTGGAGGGCGCGTCCGTCGCCGGGGGCGGCGATCTCCAGAGCGGAATGGCCGTCCGGCAAGGGCAATAACATTGGCGGCGTCTGGAGATTGTCGTCCAAGGCCGGGGCGATGAATTGCGGATGATGCCGATCTTGCGGATCGACGACGAACAGTCCGCCGCCGCGATCCAAGGCCAGCAATATCGGCTTGCCTCCATCGGGCGGCGTCAGGGTCAACGGCTCGTCTCGACACACCAGACCCAGCTGTCGCTGCCAGATGATTTTCTCGTCTTCGTCCACCGCCGACGCCAGGCACGTCTGTTGCTCCATGGCCTGCGTTGCCAAAAAGAACGTGAAGCGTCCCGTGTCCCGATCTTCGACCTGCCGCGCTTCGTGCAGCGGCGAACCGAGGGTCAACGGCTTGGGCCAACGCGGCAGCGCTTGCGGTCCCTCCCTCCCGTTCCAATGCAGCTCCAGGTGCTGAAAGCGGCCGTGCGCCAACACCCACAAATCGTCTCCTTGCATCGACACGACTTGGGCGCGGCTGCGTTCGCGCGGCAAGGCGCGCTCCGAGCGCAACAGCGGCGACAGATCCAATCCTCCCGGCTGAAGGTACGGAAACAAGGCTTGATCCTGATTGCCCGGCTGACGGATGCCGAACAGCCCGAGGATACCGGCATCGCTGACGATGGCCAGCTTCTCGCCGTCCTGTTTCGGATCGAACCACGTCCAACCGGAAAACAGAGCCGGCGGTTCGAGCGCCAATTCCGGAGCATGGCGACCCTGTAAAGGCAATTCAAACGCGCGCAGGCGCATGGCATCCAGCCCGCTCACGCGATTGAGAATGAGATAGCCCGGCGCGTCGCCTTCGGGTGGCACGACGACCGGCTCGCCGCGCAGCGATCCACTGGGGTGGTCGTCGTAGAGGATGGCGACACAGCGGCGCGCCTTGGGGTCCACATCGAGAACGTAGACGCACGAGTCGTCGGCGGGGAAATAGATGCGGCTGGTGTTCCCCTCGCGCGTGCCGCCACACGTCAGGCGTTGGCCGAGAGACCAGCGGCCGAGCAACTGCCCGCGCGCCAATTCGATTTCATGGACGGTACCGTCGTAGGCGGGCAAATAAGCGCGCGGCCCGATGACGATGGGTCGGCCCAACACGGCTTGACCGATGGAATACTCCCAAAGCGGATAGCCTTTGTCGTCGAGAGCCGAAAGAGTTTGCGTGTCGGCGGACAGCACCAGCATCAATTCGGGATTGGTCGGTGAGGCGGGCACGCGCGGCGGCAGCACGGTCGTGTCGATGCCGACGCGCGTCGCCCACTTCAGTTCGCCGTTGCTCTGCTTCAGCGCGTACAACACGCCGCGCGCCAGAGCCAAAACGACCGGATCGTTTACCGGGGCGTTCCCGGGCGCGGCGGAGGGCAGCAGCGGGACGAACAGCAGCGATTCAGCGTCATCGACGGGGCGCACCGGCGGCGGCGGCGCGTCTTCGTTGCGCGGCAGGAATACCACGCTCGCCTGATGCGCGTCTTCCAACTGGGCGATCGCCGTCTGCGACTCCACCCCTATGCCGGGCAATTCGCGCTCCATCCGCACCAACAGGGCGCGCGACCGCCGTAGCGCGTCCATCGGCGACTCTTTGTCGCGCGGGCGCAACTCGGCCAACACGGCGCGGCGCTTGCGCGCCGTCTCCACGGCGCGGCGCACCGCGCCGAGATCGAGGTCGATCTGTCCCGATTCCTCTTTCGTTATCGCATCGGAGCCGAGTGCATACACCTTGCGCCGCAACGCTTCGAGACGGTCGGCGAGTTTCAACGGCTCGTCGTCCGACGGATTGGCGTTGCGCGCGGCGAACGCCTTCGACAGCTTCAGCGCCATTCGTCCGGCATCGCGGGCACGCTCTACCATAAACGCATCGGTTTTGTGATCTTTTAGAAATTGCTCCGATCTGGCGATGCCGATTGCCGGATCATCGTCGGAATCGGCGACCGCGCTCCACACCCCGGACCAATCGGTGAGGAAGCGATATTCCTCGACGCGAGGGCTTTCGGGAAACTTTTGCGCCAGTCGCCGGTACTGATCGGCGGCATTGGTGTACGAGCCTTGCTCGAAAGCGGCATTCGCGTCGGCGAGCCACGCCTCTTCGCTGGCGTGAAACTTCACCCACACCCACGCGCCGACGCCGCCGAGTACGGCGAACGTGACGGCGAACAAGGCTACCACGAAGCGAAGCGCTTTCCGCTTGCCGACGCGCGGTCGATGCGATTCCTCCTCCGCTTTTTCGAGGGGCGATTCGGCGGGTGTCTCCTTGGCTTGGACGCCACGGCGCACCGGCGGAGGTTCCCACACGCCAGGCGGCAGTTCGCGCGGCCCGCTCGGTTGCTCCGGTACGACGGGCATCGACTGCGTCTCTTCCGTCGCACGGGAAACCGGAGCGGGGCGTTGCTTCTTCTCCTTGGCGATCGGCGACGCCGGTTTGTTCGCGGCGGGTGGAGAGGGTTGCGGCGACGGGCCGGGTTTCGCGGGGGTGGCGCGTATCGGCGGCGCGGATTGCCACCATTCGCCGTCGTTGGGACGATTGTCCGCCGCGGGGGCCGACGGCACGACGGGAAGTAGTTCGGAAACGTGCTTGGATGGCTCCACCGTGGGCGTCGAGGGGACGACCCGTTCGCCTTGCACCATCGGCACCAATTCGCCGACCGTTCCAGATCGTTGACCGGCGCTCAACATCGTACTCGGTTGAGGCGGTGCGGCGGGCGGCTCGGGCGGCACATCCAGGGGGACCGGAAAAACCTTCCGGCACGACGCATTGGGGCAGCGCACCATCTGCCCGCGCAGGGTCGCCTGCACTTGATACCCCGTCCGACAAAATGGACACAAAGCGGTGATATGCACGATTGAATCCCGCGCGACGGTAAAGTTACTATCCGTCTATCTTACGCGAAGGAGGGCGGCGGAGGAATCCTGTTCTTGTATCGAGTTGGCCGAACCCCCGGAGAACGATTCAAGAGCGCTCGTAGAGAATGAGTGGGAGCCGCTCCCCGCTCTCTTCTTCGAACATCCAGCGCGCGACCTCGCGCCAGCTGTCACCGGATGGGGTTAGACCCTCGTTCGTCGACCAAACCCGCGCGAAACCGCGCCGCTTGGGATTGTATTCTTGCCACTCGATGTCTTCACCTCGGAGCGAACCGAGGTGAACGATGTGTCCCGGCGGCTGGAACGGACTGACGAAACATCGAACGGGAATCGTCGCGGGCAAGCCCGCTTGAGCCGCGTAGTAGCGCAGGCGGTTCAGTTCGCTGGGACTCGATGTCCAAATCACGTCGCCGTCTCGATAACGATCGCGGAGAAATGCGGCGGCATCGGCCACGGCGGGAGGATGCGTGGGCCAAGGCTCGCGCGCCGTCCACATGCCCGATCCCGTCAGCGCAACCAGGAAGCACCCGAATCCCAGACGGGGAATCCATCCGGGAAGACGGTTCCAAACGACGCCCCAGAAAGCGAACAAAGCGAACTGAGCGAAGAACAGATAGCGTTCGTGAAAGATCGGCCGCCCGCTCCAAGCCGAGAGAGCCAGGCTCAGCAACCAGGGCAGACTCGCCTGCAATAGAAAAAACAAGCCGGCGCGATCCCTTCTGGTCGCGACCCAGAGAATGCATCCTAGTAAAAGGAGACTCCAGCAGTAGAGATCGACGGCGTCGCCATAGGCAAGACCGCTGCTCCATGTGAAGAATACCCTTTTGGCGTGGTCGTAGGTGACGGGCTGAATCCAAAAGCCCTGCTTGACATCCATCGTCTGTTTCCACCACACCGGCAGCCAAGGAATAAACAGGAGAAACGCGAGACCGCCGGCCAGAAGAAAGCCCAAGAGGGAAGGCCTAACCGAAGCTACGGAACGCTTGAAAGCGCGCGCGGCCAAGTCGCCGACGACGAAGAGAGTTTGGGCGGCCACGGTGAAGAATGCGTAGTAGTGCGTGTAACAAAAGGCAGCGACGGCCAATCCATAGCCCAGCCACCAGCCATCGAAAGTCCGATTGCTACGCAGGGCCCGCAGCAGAAGCCAGGAGGTCAGCCCCGCCAGGAATACGCCTTGGCTGTACATGCGGGCGTTGCGGCTCGGTTCGTCGGCCGGAGCGAGATGGAGGGCAAACAACAACGCGGCGAAGAACGCGCCGGAGACGCCCACTCGGGCCTCGCGGCAAAGCGCGAAAAGAACGAGAATACTTGCCAAGGCGAAAAAGACCGACAAGCCCCGCAGTGCAACTGCCGAGTCGCCCAAGAGAGCGGTCCAGCCTTTAAGGATTAAATAGTACAACGGCGGATGCGCGTCGCCGGGCATATGGTGGAGCAGTTCCGACGTGGAATAGGTGGTCAAGCGCCAGGAAAACGATTCGTCATTACTCAGTCGCGGCCTCGCCAGACGATCGCAACGAAGCATGCAGGCCAAAGCGAGCAGGGAGAATAATCCGGCTACCCGGTGAGCCAAGGAAGCGTTCATGGCCGTGCCGCTCGCTGTCGATTGATCTTGAAAATGCCCAGGCCGTGAACGAGGTCCACTTCTTCAAGTTGGTAGTTTGTCAATCTTGCCGCGTCCTTTGGCCAGGCGATGAGATAATTGATCGTACCCGATTTCCACAGCGCGTGGATTGTCGGGTCGGACGGATCGGTGATGTCGTTCACCAAGAGCGGCACATCGCGGCGCAGATAAAAGTAATTGCCGCACTCGGCGCTGGGCAAATGAAACACCAGCACGCCAGTAAGGTCGTGATACTTCCCAAGCTTGGCCAAAGCCTGGGAGCTTGCCCGCGCTGGTTCGGGGTTCCAATCCAGCTCGGTGAACCGAAACCAACAGCCGCCGAGCAGGCAACAGGACAGCGCGGCAATGAGCGCCCGCCGCTCCCATCCATCTCGAAGCCAGCGATACGACGTCTCGAATCCCGCCGCGAACAGAACGAGCAGTAGGGGTGCCAGAGGCCAGAGAAAACGCTGGTCCTTGCGCGCGATGACGGAATGGCCGATGAGAAAAAGCAGCCCCAGGAACGCCGCGCGCTTTTCACGTCTCGCGCCCAAGGCGATGAAAAGCAAACCCAAAAGCGGCACGGCTTGGGCGAGCAGTTCCCCTCCCCAAACGAGGTATTGATACCACGGCCCCACCCCATACTTCGCGGCGATGCCTTCAAGAATGTTCGCCCGAAAGCATTCCAACGGAGAATGAAACCACTCTCCCCACGTTACTTTGTCCATCAAACCGGCTGCTATCAGGGCGAGCCCCAAACCGGCTGCCATCCGCCCGGTCGATCCCTTCCATCCTCGCTGCGCCGACCAATCGTCGTAAAGGCTCAGCGCGATAAACCCCGGTATGAAAAAGGCCATCTGAAAGCGAATGGCGAACGCGATACCCAATAGCAATCCCGTTAAAAAGGGATCGCGTTTGTGCAAGTAAAGGCAAAAAATCAAGGGGATCGTCGCGGCCGTCTCGCTCGATGTGCGTACGCTCATATACACGATGTCGGAACTCAGCGCTGCCCCTGCAAGCAAACAGAATGCGCCGGCTACACGACCTTGGCGCAGCCAGTCCCGCGCCAATAAAGCGAGGCCGGCAAAGAGAGCGATTCCCAATAAAGCCCGAATGGCCGTGGCCTGATCGATCGGATCGCGGACGCCGAGGGCGTCTAACCCAGTTAATAACAGAGCAAGACAATACGGATAAAAATAGTGCCGAGTGCCGCGCTCGTATTCCCACCAGCGGACGTGCGGGCCGTAAACGATGCCTTGAGCCACTTCCAAATACTGCTGATGCTCGTCCGGATGGACGAACCCTTGCGAAAACACACTACCCGCAAGCCGGAGAGCGATGCCGAGGGTAAGGAGCGCCCCGAATGCGATCCAAACGCCCCGATTCCCCGTCGATTTCTCCGTTTGGGGATCGCCCATGTTTGTACTCCGCATTCCAAGGGATTCAGGGTGCCTCGACGGCTTCTCCGCCCGCGATGGTGGCCATCGCTCGATACACGGGCAGGTCGATGGCATTGGCGACAAAATGGACCGAGCCGTCGGCGTAGGCGAAGTTTAGTCCGTTGGGATGCCGACTGCGGAACGACCAGTTATTCTGCCAATCCGCCGGTGGATACAGGCCGCCGGGAAGACGCTGCGCGTTGGGAGGAATGGCGCAGGTGCCGTAGGCATTGTTGGCATAAGGCCACGAACAATACTCGTTCAGCGACGGAATGTCTTCGCCGATCATAAAGGTATTGCTGGTGCCGTCCGTAATACTTGCCAGACGTATGCCGGAGCGATAATCGGAGCGAAACATCATACCGTCGCCGTTGTCGAGGCCGTCGTAGGAGCCGTTGGTTCCCCGATTCGGCCAAGCGGTGTTGATGTCGGGCAATCCCAGCGACGAATCCGACCCCCAATTCGCCCCGCTGACGCCCTTATAGTTACTCTGTCCGACGGGGAAGCCGTACAGGTTCCCCGCATTGGTGCGCGGCCCACTCCAGCTCGAACCATCGCTGGGACAAAGAAACAGTTTGATTTGCCAGGACGCGATGCCACTATCGAGTAGCGTCCGATTGGGAACGCGCCCCCGCTGGAAAAGGTTGTCTTGTTCCACATAAGGCAGCAAGCGAGCAAACCAACTCCAACAATACGAATTGCGTCCTTCGCCATAGGGGCCGAGAAACTGACCCGGCGGAAAGCGTCCCTGGCTGTCGTGGTAATTCTGCATGGCCAAGGCCAGTTGACGCAGATTGCTCAAACACTGCGCGCGGGCGGCGGCCTCTCGGACCTGTTGCACGGCGACGAGAAGCAAACCGATCAACACGGCAATAATGGCGATCACCACCAATAGCTCGATGAGCGTGAAGGCGGCACGGAGGCCGGCTGAGGAACGGTTCACGGCGATTTCTCCCGTTTGCGGGCGACGAAGAACCAACTGCTGCCCTCGTCTTCGTCTTCCTCGCACAAGGGCAGCAACAGTTTTTGAACCAACGCTCGCACTCCTGGCGGGCGGCAAATGAACGAGTAACCCCACTCTTGAAACAAGCGATAAGGCAAGGCAAACGGCAACAGTATATCCCAATAGCGCGTCAGTCGCGGCGAGACGATTTTTCGGCTCTCTACCAGATCCAGACCCGCTTCCGCAAACATTTTTTCCCATTCTCCTTGCGACAGTAAGCAGCAGTGTGCGAAGAGCCGATCGTGCAATCGCATGTACAACCGAGCCAGCGGCGACAACCCGACACGGCGCAAGAGCGGTGGATAGAACAACTGCTCGCGCATATCCACCAAGGTAGCCGTGCCAACGAAGAGTCCTCCCGGTTTCAGGACACGACGAACCTCGGCGAGTACCGCGCACGGCCGTTCCAGATGTTCGAGTACCGACACGGACAACACGGTCTGAAACGCCTTCGCGCAAAAGGGCAACCGGCAAGCATCTCCGATGCATGATGCCCCCCCTTTATTTCTTTGTCTTTGCGATAACCGCCGCC
>JAKBCS010000274.1 GCA_021807595.1 Planctomycetota bacterium
GTGGAACCTTCGGCTACAGCAATCGTGCTTGAGTTTCTTGTAGAGTCGTACAGAGTAGTGGTTACAGAATAGCCACTGATGGAGCCGGACGAAGCTGAAAAGGTTCCATTCGCGTAGCTGTACACCACGTAGAAACCTGGCGTGAGACTTATCGATTGCTGGATGGTATAAGAGAGTGATTCACTGCCGGAAAAAGTGGATGATGATGGTGTGGTAAAAGATAGTGTCCCAGAAGTACTGAAACCGTTGGAAATGAGACTACCGGTCAACGCGTCGTTTGAAGTGTCGAACGTCGAACCAGACGACAGGGAGGGCAAGTCGTTTGTGATAAGAGAATTGTCGGTTAAAGTTACATCTGCACTTGGCAATGTTGATCCACCACCGGGTGGGACACTTGTTCCTTGTGCCATGGATGTTATTCCGAGCAACGTCGCGATCACCAAGCCAGTGAAAGTACCGAGCTTACGAAGATACATACTGAATCTCTCCTCTAAATCATAAATGACTGTCCGTATTTCCACCCGGCACGGACGACCGTTACCCTGGTGCATACCCTGGGCCGGCGCGAGCGCACCCCGAAAGGTTGGCCGCGAAGGCGGCTTCGATTTTGGAATGTGCGCTTGCATTCCGGAAAAAGCTCCTATATTCTGTACATTCCTTAATCTCGAACTTTGGGGACAAAATTTCTGCCGTTTGCGTCAATTTCGATTTCAACGGCGAGATCGGATCGTGAAGCGACGATGGACGAACACTCCAGCGAGTTGTTGCAGCGTTGGCAGAGGGGCGATCAAGCGGCGGCGGAGGCGCTGTTTAGCCGCTATTTCAGGCGGCTGTACGCTCTGGTGCAGGCGCGGATGTCGGCAAAGATGGCGGCGCGGTTCGATGCCGACGACGTGGTTCAGTCGGCCTTTCGCAGTTTCTTCATCGGAGCGCGCGACGGGCGCTACGTTCTCCAGCGTTCCGGCGATCTGTGGCGTCTGTTGGCGGCCATTGCCATCAACAAATTGCGACACGAACAGAGACGCCACTCGGTCGGCAAACGCTCGCTCGATCTCGAACAATTGCCCCCACCGCTGCTCGAAGGAATGGCTGAGGAAACGATATGGCTGGCGCACGATCCCACGCCAGAGGAGGCGGCGATTTTCGCCGATGAGGTGGAATCGTTGCTCCGTCCCCTGGATGCCGAGCATCGGCGCATCGTGGAGTTGCGCCTGCAAGGGCACACCCTCGATGAAATTGCCGTGGAGGTTCGCCGCAGTCAGCGCACGGTGCGGCGAATCATGGACCTGGTCAAACAACGCTTGGAGCGCCGACGAAACGAGAACGAGCAACCGTGAGCGGCCTCGACAAATCGTCGCCCCAGGTACCTCCTCCATCTCATTGCGAACCGTTGCTACGCGACTTCGAGGAAACGTGGCAGCGCGGCGTCGCTCCGTCGATTGCGAGATTTCTGACGCGCCTGTCCGCCGATTCGGCCCTGCGGTCTTGTCTCGAAGAAATCGTCAAGATTGATCTCGAATATCGTTGGAAGAGTCGAGACATCCTAGCCTCGGACGAATTGCCGGCGCAGCCGCTGCTGGAAGATTACGTTCGCCGCTATCCGCAGCTGGGAACGCTCGACGCGGTTTCGGCGGAGTTGATCGTCGAAGAATATCGCGTCCAACGAACGTGGGGCGTTCGTCCCGACCCGGAATCGTACCGCTCCCGCTTTCCCTCCCACGGAGAGGCTCTGACGCCGTCGTTTGCCTCCATCGACGTCGAGCTGCGCAACAGAGGCAGCGAAACGACGGTGCCGTTCGGCAACGGAGGCAGTCGCCGGAGCGGCTTTGCTCCCGACGGCTTTGCCATCTTGGAGGAATTGGGACGCGGAGGCATGGGGGTGGTCTATAAGGCGCGGCATCTGCGATGGAATCGCGCGGTCGCCCTGAAGACGATCGGCTCCGGCCAAATGGCCAATGCCGAGGAGTTGGCGCGTTTTCGCACCGAGGCCGAGGCCGCCGCGCGAGTGCAGCACACCAACGTCGTGCAGGTGTACGAAGTCGGTGAACAGAACGGGCAACCGTACTGCGTCTTGGAGTACGTCAACTGCGGCAGCCTGGCGCGCAAATTGGCGGGGTGCCGTTGGAGGCGCACGCCGCCGCCCATCTGCTCGAAATCCTGGCTCGCGCTGTACAAGCCGTCCACGAACGCGGCATCCTGCATCGCGATCTGAAACCCGCCAACGACTTGCTGCATCTGAATCGTCCCGAAGATGCGGCCAAGCCGTTGGCCGATTTGTTACAGTCGGCTTGCTGCATTCCCAAGATCAGCGATTTCGGCTTGGCCAAGCCCGCCGAGGCGGCAGCTGCAACCGAGCGTGCCCCGCGACGTGGAAACAATCTGTCTCAAAAGTCTGCAAAAGGAGCCGAGCAAGCGTTATGCCAGTGCCGCCGCTATAATTCTCTGGGAACTCAAGACCGCCGACAATCCCATCGCATGTCAACGGCAAGCCAACGGCCACACGTTGATCGTGACGTACAAGAAACTGTATGAAGTGGACCGCGATCGCAACGAAGTCTTCAGCCACACCGACCGCCGTGACTTCCGCGATGCGCACCGCTTGGCGAACGGCCATATCTTATACGTCGCCGGAGACGGCACCCTCGTCGAACTCGATGCGTTGGGGGAACACCAACTGCGCACCCTTGTTCCAGAGAATTACGCCGACGGAGCTAAGTATGGCGCGCGTCGAAGCCTTGCCGAACGGCCGCTTTCTTTTGGCGCTGGGCGGCAGCAATCGGGTCATCGAAATCGACAAAACCGGCAAAATTCGCTGGGAACGCACTGTCCGCGCTCCCATGTCCGCCACACGCCTGCGCAACGGCAACACGCCTATCTGCCGGATCTTGGAAGCGATGTAGACGGAAGTAGGCTCGATCCATCGAACGAATCGTTAATAAGCGCTGCCTCCCCCGACCGGTCGCCTCCGTTCCCTCCCAAAAATGCTATAGTTTCGTGATTTCGATCGCTCGAAGTTACTCCG
>JAKBCS010000152.1 GCA_021807595.1 Planctomycetota bacterium
GATCGGCGTCGGGGAGTCGATTCGTGGAGCGTATGCTGACCGTAATCGAGACCTGCCGTCGCCAGAATCGCGATGTCTTCGCGTGGATGACAACCACCGTTCAAGCTCACTTTGCCAACCAACCCACGCCGTCCCTTCTATCCGAGGCGTGAACGGTTACCATGACCGGCACTTCCACCAGAACGCCGACCACGGTTGCCAAGGCCGCGCCGGAGCCGGGTCCGTATAGAGCGATGGCCGTGGCTACCGCCAACTCGAAGAAATTACTCGCTCCGATCAACGCCCCCGGCGCGGCCACTTGGTAGGGTACGCCAAGCAACCACATCAACCCATAGGTCAACGACGAATTGAAATACACCTGAATCAGAATCGGCACGGCAATGAGGCCGACGTGCAGCGGGTTGTTGAGAATGTTGTCGGCCTGGAAGGCGAAGATGAGCAGCAGCGTTGCCAGAAGCGCTATCACGGCAACCGGCTGAAAGAACGGGAGAAAGGTGCGTTCGAACCACTCTCGGCCCTTCGCGCGGATCACCGCCGTCCGCGTCAGCACGCCAACCGCCAGCGGCACGACGATGAAGATCGCCACTGCGAGGAGAAGGACGTTAAAGGGTACTGTCAAGCCGGACACGCCCACCAGCAAACCCACGATCGGAGCGAACAACACCAGCATGATAAGATCGTTGACAGCCACTTGCACCAGGGTATATGCCGGGTCGCCGTCGGTCAGGTAACTCCACACGAACACCATCGCCGTACACGGTGCCGCTGCCAAAATGATGACGCCCGCCGTGTATTGCTTGGCTAATTCCTCGCCTATTAAAGGCAGAAAAAGGACTTTGAAGAACAACCAGCCCAGCAGCGCCATGCTGAACGGCTTGACCAACCAATTGACAAACAAAGTCGCCAACAGACCCATCGGTCGTCGCGTCACCCCGGCCAACGATGAGAAGTCGATTTTCATCATCATTGGTACGATCATCAGCCAAATGAGTACGGCGATGGGCGCGTTGATTTGGCTGCCCGAACCGAACTCCACCCCGCGCAGCCAGGCGATGAACTGGGGGGCCAGGCGGCCGAATGCCACGCCCGCCGCCATGCACACGGCTACCCATGCCGTCAGGTAGCGCTCGAAGGCGTTCATGCGTTTGGTCGGCGTCGTTTGAGGCGGATTCGGAGGAGTAAGCGTCGTTGTTGCCGCCGTCATGGGATACTCCTCGTTTCTAGATTCGCCAACAGTTCCCGAACCTTGCGTTCGATCGAATCGCGGACCTTGCGGAACTCGTCGTCGGGCAGCTCCTTGGGATCGGGAATGTTCCACTCTTCTCGGCGGGCGGCCAGGACCAACGGACAGGCATCGCCGCATCCCATCGTTACGGCTACGTCGATTTCCGTGCCGTTGAATTGATCGAGCGCTTTCGAGTGATGCGTTGTCAGATCGTAGCCGACTTCGCGCATGAACTGCACGGCTCTGGGATTCACCTTGCCCGACGGCCGCGAGCCGGCGCTGTGCGCGTCAACGCGGTCGCCGCCGTGCATGCGCGCGAACGCCTCGGCCATCTGGCTGCGGTTGCTGTTTTCGACGCAAACAAAGAGGACGCGCCGTTTGGGTTCGTTCATGGACCATTCCTCTCGCATTCGCCTTCGACCAGGCACAAGCCGCGATCGAGCAGATCGGTGACACAGGCATTGACAACGCGATAGTAGATGTTGTTGCCCTGACGGCGGGCGGCGAGGATACCTCGATCCAGCAGGCGCTGAAGTTGATTGGAGACAGCCTGCGGCTTCATGCCCAGCGTCTCGGCCAAGCCGCCAACGCACAACTCGCCCCGACAAGTCAGCGCGTGCAAGATGCGCAAGCGCGTATCGTTGGCCAGCACTTTGAACAACGCCATCATCTCCGCCGCACGACCGGACGACAGAAGCGGTCGCTCGCCGGTAGTCTGGTTCGGAAGGCAGCAGTTGGCGTCGATTCGAGTTTTTGGCGTGGTCTTGGTCGAAGGCATGGTTGGCGTCTCCTTATCCATTATTACATTACACCGTGTAATAGTTTATGTCAAGCCCCGTTCTCTTCGCCGATCCGCCATCGCACGCTTGCCCCAGATCCCTGGCTCAGATATGTCATTTCAGAGCCACTCGCCGAGATCGAAGGGGAAAACCGTCGCGCTTTTGCGGAAAGATGAGGCGATACGAGAATCGGAGAGATTATCTCATGGGTCGAGTCTTTCGTCTTTTTTCGTCGATTTGTTCCAAGGCGATCCCGTAGCGCTTATCTCGGCGGGAGCGATCAGCCTAGTCGCCTTGGCTCTCGGCTTGTTCTGGTGGAAGACGGCGCGCGACCTGCGCCGTGAAGACGAAGCGCGAAAAAATCGTTACAAGATTCGGAAAAAGAGTTGAAGCCTTTCGTATGCTCGACTACTTTTCTTTCGTCCGTATCACTTTTCATCCCTTCGGAAACCTTCAAATCCTTGAATGCCTCCATTTTCACATCGTCCGGTCAGGGATGGAGAATCGCATTCCGAAGTTGTGTCCGAACCGCGCTGGAGGTGCGTTGACGCAATAACTCGTCCTTCAATCCCTTCAGTGCCGCGATGTTGCAGCCGAACATTGTTTGCCGCGCGGCGGCGAGTTGGTTGACCGGCACGCTGAGAGAATCGACGCCCAGCGCGGCGAGGGCCACGGCACCAAGCGGATCGGCAGCGATTTCGCCGCAGACGGAAACGGGACGGCTTGCGGAATGGGCGGCGGCGGTGACCTCGTGGATCAGACGAATCATGCCCGGATGGAGCGCGTCGATCTGCTTGGCAAGCAGCGGATCGTCGCGATCCAGGCCGAGCGCGGAAGCGGTCAAGTCGTTGGTGCCCAGCGCGAAAAAGTCGACTTGGTCGGCCCACATCCGAACCATCGGCACAGCAGCCGCCACTTCGATCATCGCACCGAACGATACGTCAAGCGAGAACGGCAATCCCTCGGCTGCGAGGCCAGCCCGCGCCTTGGCCGCAGCCTCTAACACGAAATCGAGCAATTCCGTACTGGTGACGAGCGGCACCAAGATGCGAACGGGCCCGACCGTGGAAGCGCGAAGGATCGCCCGAATCTGATCTTGAAAGAGTTGCTGCAACGGGGGCGAATCGAGGACGAGACGCCAATCGAACGGCCTTGCCGCCGTCGAGCCGAAGTGTGAATACGCCGCCAGTTTGTCCGGTCGCAGATCGAAGGTGCGAATGGTGACGGGGCGGCCGGCCATGATTTGCAGCAATTTGCGATAGATCTCGACTTGCTCTTCTTCGGTGGGCAGCGTGCGGCGGGCGAGGAAGAGAAATTCGCTGCGATACAGACCGACGCCGCTTGCGCCTTGACCGACGGCGGATCGCGCTTCGTAGAGCAGGTTGACGTTGACCTCGACGTTCGGCAGCCCTGGGGTTATCGAGGTGGTTGTTCCGCGCGTGCGTTCCGCATCGCTCCGCACCTCGGCCAGGATGCCTACTTGGCTCGACGGCATGACGCACAGCGGGGCGGGATCGAGAACCACCGTTCCCGCCGCGCCGTCGACGAGCAACAATCGGCCCGAATGTGCGAGCGGCTCGAAGTCGGCGAATTGCCCGACCATCGGGATGCCGAGACTGCGGGCCAGGATCGCCGCATGACTCTGCGGCCCGCCTTTTTCGACGATGACGGCGGCAAGACGGTCGAGATCGACGGCGAACAACTCCATCACCGACGCCTCTCGCGCCACCAGAACGAGTCGATCGCCGGTCGGGTCGGCCGGCTGGCGCGGGCGCAACTGCCACAGAATACGATGGAAGACATCCTTAATGTCATAGATGCGTTCGTGAAAGAACGGCGTGGCCACTTTTTGCAAAGCGGCGACGTATTTATCGAGGGTGGCCAAGAGCGCGCCCTCGGCGGACGAGCCTCCCTCCAAGCAAGCGTCCAGATCGCGCTCGATGCTTCGATCTTGCATAATCATCAGCTGCGCTTGCAAAATCGCGCCGTGATCTTCGCCCACCAGTTCGGAGATGCGCTGGCTCAGACGCGCGATTTCCTCACGCGCCCGCTGCATCGCTTCGATGAGTCGACGGCGCTCTTCGACGACGCCGTGCCCTTCGATCGGCACGTCGCGCCGCCAGTCTTCGATGGCATCGACGACATACGCTTGTCCCAGGCCGACGCCGGGGCTGAGCGGCGTTCCCGCTAGCTGCACGAACGAGCCGTCACCGATGGGCAGGTCTTTCCTCCGTCCGTCCGCCGGTTCCAAGGGATGGATGACGGCGGACACTTGATCGAGCAAGAGCGCATCGCCGACGAGAGCGGCCAACTGAGCGGCCACGGTCACCAACATGCGCACTTCGCTGGGCGAGAACTGGCGCGGTTCGTGCGTTTGCACCACCAGCACGCCTTGCAACGAGCCGCCTTCGACCAACGGCACGCCGAGGAACGAGTGATACGGATCTTCGCCGGCTTCGGGGAAATACTTGAAGCGCGGATGCTGAAAGGCGTCGGCGACGGCCACCGGAGCCATCTGCTCGGCGACCAATCCCGTCAAGCCTTCCTCAAGCCTCATGCGGACGTTCCCGATCGCTTCTTTCTGAAGACCGACGGTCGCGCCCAAAACCAACTCGCGGTTGGCGGCGTCGTAGAAGTACACCGAGCAAACGGCGGTATGAAATCGCCCTTGGATGAGACGGACGATGTTCGTCAATGTCTCGCTCGAATGGTGGCTGTGAGCGACCAGTTGGCTGATCTCTTCGAGCGTGAGCAGCAAGGAACCTTCGTAAGTGGTACCGGCCTCACTCATGTACGTTGTTGTCCTTCGTGCAATCGGGATGGACACAATTCGATTATCGGTTCCCCGGCGCGCCAAGGGAAGAGGGAAGTTGGTTCCTTCGACGGAGCGGCGAACGAACCGGATTCGCTCACTTCGTCGCCGGCAACACGCCGCAATGAATCGAGGTCAGAATGCGCGTCCCCGGCATCAGCCCCACCTCGTGCAACCAACCGCGATATTCGGCGGCGCTGTAGGCGCGTCCCTCGGTGAGACAAAATAACGCCGCCGAGTACAAGGCAAGGGACAACGGCCCGTCGAGCGCGTCGTTGAGAAAGACATCGTGAACGAGCAACCGCCCCCCAGTCGGCAATGCGGCGGCGCAGCGACCAAGCAACTGTCTGCACTCGGGCACATCCCAATCGTGCAGAACGTTGGAGAGGAGTACGACATCCGCGCTTGGCACACTGTCGGAGAACATATCGCCGGGAAGGCATTCCAAGCGATCGGCCACTCCGTGCGTCTCGGCCAATTCACCGGCTACCTTCAACACTTCGGGACGATCCCAGACGATGGCGCGCAGGTTCGGATTGGCACGCAGACAGGCGATACTGAAAAGCCCTGTGCCGCCGCCGACATCGAGCAACACGCGCGCTTCGCTCAAACGCACTCGTTTGGCCAACACCGGGGCGACGATGCGGGCTCGTCCAGCCAAGGCCAAGGTCAACCGCCGCGCCTCCGCTTCGCGTTCCATCGCCGACGCAACGCCTTCGCGGTAGATGAAGGCCGTTCCCGCTTCCTCCGGCCTCGTGCCCGGCGGTCGATTGGTTCGCAACCTCTCTACCATGTTGAGTACGCCGGGCGCGTCGGCGTCGAGTCCAATGTAGCCGCCGATGTCGAAGGGGGGGCCGGAAAGAAACTCGCGGCTCAATGGCGTGAGTGCGATGCGCCCTTCGTCGTCGCCCGTCAGCAAACCCATCGCCCGCAAGGCCGTCAAAAACACAACCGTGGGCCGTTCCGCCAAGCCGAGATCGACGCGCAGCGACTCGACTCGCCGAGCGCCTTGCGCCAGTCGCTCGAAGAGGCGAAAGTGGGTGACGGCCGCCGTCAATAATTCAGAGCCGTAATGCCCTCGAAACAAATCGAAGATCGGCGTGGGGTCCAGCGGTGGGACGCTCAACGGAGGCAAAGTCACGAGGATATAGTTCCCGAATGGAAAACATCGGTTCGTCGCATCAAAACCTTATGGAAGATACCTTATGCGTGTTTCCTGCGATTGTCGAGACCGATGAACACCTGGACGGCGTGGTACGCGCCGCCTATTGAGGCCGTTCGCCTTGCGACGCGCGGCGGGCGATGAGGGCGGCCACATATCCGCCTTTGAATCCGCTGTCGATATTCACCACGACGACATTGGCCGAGCAGGCGTTGAGCATGGTCAAGAGCGGAGCCACCCCCTGAAACGCCGCGCCATAGCCGATGCTGGTAGGCACGGCAATCACCGGACAATCGACGAGTCCGCCCACAACGCTAGGCAGCGCACCGTCCATGCCAGCGACCACCACGATGGCGTCGGCGTCGGCGAACTTTTCGCGGTGTCGCAGCAGTCGATGAATCCCAGCCACGCCCACATCGGCCAGTAGACCCACCTCGCAACCGAGCGCGGAGGCGGTGACGACCGCCTCGCGTGCTACCGGTAAATCGCTGGTACCGGCCGTTAGCACGACGACGTGCCCTTGCGTCGTTCTTGGCGTCGAACTGACGACCGGGAGCCAAAAGGTGCGGGCGACGCGGTCCTGCTCGGCCTGGGGAAATTGCGCGGCGAGATGGGCGGCTTGCTCGGCGTTGACGCGCGTGGCCAAACAGTCTTGCCGGGCATCGACCAGCTGGCGAACCACGCCTTCGATCCATGAGGACGTTTTACCTTCGCAAAAGATGACTTCGGGAAAGCCGCAGCGCTGTCGGCGCTGCAGATCGACTTGCGCATAACCGAGATCGGCCACGGGAGGCGGTTCGCTCAATCGTTGCTGGGCCGATTCCACGTCGAGCCGTCCGTCTCGAACCAGTTCCAAAAGCGCCCGCAGAGTGTCGCCAGTCATGTCCACCTCGAAAGAGTATGCCCGCTTGTGCCCGCGATTATTGTAGAACGCGGCGGCGCGGCGCGAAGTGAGACCTTCAACTTGACGGCGTGCCTTCGTCTTCCTACGATACGGGTGTTGCTCTCTCCAGCGACGTGGCCCCGTCGTCTAGAGGCCCAGGACACGGCCCTTTCACGGCCGCGACAGGGGTTCGAATCCCCTCGGGGTCACTCTTGCTATGCCCGGTTATTCGTGATTTCCACCACGAATCACACGAATCACACGAAGCGAGATAGGGAAGCCGTTTCCTCTCCGCTTATTCGTGTGTTTGGTGCGATTCGTGGGATTTTGTGTGTTTTACCCTCAATGGTCTCTATACAAAGCTCAACACATAGCATCGGCGAATGAGAGTTCCTTGGAGAGGTGCCAGAGCGGCCGAATGGGCCGGTCTCGAAAACCGGTGTGGGAGCAATCCTACCGAGGGTTCGAATCCCTCCCTCTCCGCTTGTTTTTTTGGAAGCAATCCTTCAACGAGTACGTCGAAGGGCTTCCTCATTTCTGGGCAAAGGGTTACGCCGTCGAGGCGGCAGTTCAAACACACAATTTCGAGCAAACGTCGCTTCGTGGCATAATCGGCGGTAAGCCATTGCTCCTTCAGAGTTTGCGAGAGTTCAAACACTTTTGCCGCTAGTTCCGCCGTTTCGTCGTGGGAGCGGTCCAGCACGTCGAGTTGCAACTTGATCGAAGCCAGCCGGTCGCGTAGCTCCGTGTGCTTCTTGGCGAAGACTTCTTGGTCAATGTCGTCGGCCAACCGCATGTTGAGCAACCGATCCTGCTGCTGGATAAGCAGTGTTTCTTGCCGGGTCAGTTCAGCCCGTTGAGCTTGGCTGTCGGCCTGAGCATCGCGGGTCTGGGAAGCCAGCACCAGCCGGAACCATTCGCGGACGCTTTCGTCCTCTACCTTCATCTTGCCGAAGATCGCCAGCACCTGCGCTTCGATGTCCGCTTCCTTCACCCGGATGCGGGGATGGTCGCCCTTGGCATAGCGGGAGCAGCGATAGTAGACGTGTTCGTTGACGCCGCCATCCTTCCGCTTCTTCCGGACCAGTTCGCCGGTGACGGGATGGCCGCAGTGGCCACAGGTCATGAACTGGCCCGCGTAGGTCAACGTGGTGGCGTGGTGGACGTGACCGCCAAGGAGTGCCTGCACCCGGTTCCAGGTTGCCCGGTCAACGAGCGGTTCATGCTTGCCGGGATACCACTCGCCCTTGTGCTGGATTTCGCCGATGTAGGCCCGGTCCTTGAGTATTGTGTGGATCGAAGTGCGGGGGAACTTCGGTTGCGATGGACGGTAGATGCGGCCTTCAGTGTTGATCTTCTCGACCACGCCGTCTAGCGTCAGGTTCCCGTAGGCATAGAGGTGGAAGATGCGTTTGACGTTGGCCGACTCCTGCGGATCGGTTTCTATGACGCCCCTGCCATCCTTGCGGACGTTGCGATAACCGTAGGGAGCCGGGCCGCAGAACCAGCCTTCCTTGACGCGGCGGGCAATGCCCTCGCGGACATCGACTGACATTTGTTCGGTGTAGAAACTCGCCATGTTGGCGAGCGTCCGCCGCATCATGCGCCCGGCGGGCGTGTTCTCGGTCGGCTGCGAAATCGAGATGAACGGCAGGTTGTGCTCCGACTCCAGCCGTTCGAGTTCGACGTAATCGAACAGGTTCCGCGACGCCCGGTCCACCTTGTAGAAGAGCAGCCCGTCGAGGGCGAAGGCGTTCTTCTTGGCGTAGGCGAGCAACTCGCGGAAGGTCTTGCGTTGCTCTCCCTTGCTGGCCGTCTCGGCGATCTTGAAGAACTTGACGATCTCGCCGCCGGCCTGGGTCGCATAACGCTTGAGGGCTTCTTCCTGTACTTCCAGGCTGAAGCCCTCACGTTCCTGTTCCCGGCTGCTGACCCGAGCTAAAGCGGCGAACTGCTTCATGGTGGAGACCTCGACGAAAGTGCTTCGAACAACCGACCCGCGTTAAGGATCATTATAACGGCTTCCTCGGGGGTGATGGTAGCTTCGTAATATGGTTGCCAGACGCGGATCGTCTTTTCGATGAGTCCAGAGCTGATCCAATCCGGTGTTCCCGCCGGGACGATGCTTTTCGCATCCTCTCGTGTTCGACAATCGCTTTGTCGATTGCTGCGGGACATTGCCAGGGACCACCATCCAAAAGAGGTCAGGAAATGCCCGCGGAGCCAGCCCGGCCCGACACGCGGGGAAATCAATTCAGGTAAGAGCGATTGCTGGTTACGACGCACGCAACAGCCCCTTTCGCCGGTAACGCTGCAACTCTTCGTTAGACATTGACCAGGCGGCGTGAGCGCCTCGCCCGCTCTCTTTCTTCCGTGCTCGAAAGCGACCAGCGCCTCACCGCATCCGGACGGAAAACCAGGACTTGCCTATCGCACGGGCACATTCCGCCGTGGTGCAGCACTCCCGAACCACCTCGCATTGCACGAGGGCTGCCAAATGCTGTATGGTCCTTTCCAACCGCGATTCGACAGTCATTGGCGCACACTACCTTTCCAGGTCCGGACAGTGCTGTTGCCGCGAACGTAGTCACGAACAATCGCCTGCCTCGGGAAGGGCAGCAGCCCTTATGAACGCCGTAATTCCGCACCACCACCAGACCCTCTCTCGCCCTCAGCAATGCCATCTCGCTGACAGGTCTCAGATTCATTTGAAACCCCGTCTTGGGCGTCACCCTTAAGGTTTTCCAGTCCGCCAACCTGGTTCATCACTGGTTCTTCTGGCTGGCTAACCTCAGACTTAGGACCAAGATCAAAGGTGCTGGACAATTGCCATTCACCGTCTCCAACGCGGTAGTAGAATCTCGCCGTCATGCCTTTCGCATAGTTCTCGTCCCAGCACCGGAAGAATTCCTCTGTTTGCTTTCTCGCCAGGTATCGCCGGAATGCTGGGAAAAGCAGCAGCGTGTGACCGATCAGGAGTCCGACTGGCTTGGCGGCCAGAAGTCCGAGGCCGTACAACACCATAAATACGGCCGTAAACAGCAGCGGCCCCATCACCACGTGCTGCATCACTTCGTCCCAATCCATAACCCCTCACTTTCAGGTTCCAACCGGAACCCGGTTGCAATTGTTGTGCTTCACAGGTTTCAAGGTCGCGATTCCATCTACAATCGCGTCCTTTGAGTCTGGGTTCTTGCGGCCCCGCACATCGCCCTTTCCGTTGATACCGTAGCCACCTCAGCGTGGGCACTACCAGGCACCACCTAGTCTGCAAAGGCCCCGTGCCCTGACATTTTTTGCTCAGTCCGCATCTTCTCGACGGCGATCAGCCATTCCGCTATGGACGCGGTAATGCTGCACGATGCCCAGCATTGTCCTCGCCAATAGGAGCGTCGTCTCGACGACTCGTCGCCAATTCGCTTACGGGCGGCTCCTGACTTGCAATCAAAGGTTCCCCTGACGCAACGGGCTGCATGGCTCGTTGGAGTTCGATCAGTTTTCCGAGCAGTTCCACGCGACGTTCCTGATTTTTTTCCTTAACCAACTCGGCAACTTGACGGCCATCCTGCCACTCCTTGCGAATGTCGCTAAAGAATCCTGTCAGGCCAGCTACCAAAGCAGTGACGGCCACCCCCGCAGCTCCCCCGATCGAAAGTCCAATTATGAAAACCATGTCGTTCCACGCGTTCATGTTTCACCTCTTTGCCTTGCTTTGTGTTTGCCCCACTGGATCAGGTATCCTGCCTGTTCGAGTTCGATCATTCTTACTATCCGTTCGACACGTTGCTGATGCGCCCTTTCCGTAACCGACTGGGCGAGTTGCCGACCCCGTTGCCAGGACACATAAATCACGCCAAAAAACCAGACCAGGCCACCTACCCACAAAATGATGTCGAACCCTATGGCTGCACCGAGCAACATGGACATGAGAAATAATTCCCCGGCACCCATGTTTCCTCCCTCTTTGGTTGCTTTTGAAACAGCATTTGATGTTTCGGCTTCCAACCCTTGTTTGCGGGCCAGCCTCATGCCAGCCGCCGTTCGGGCAACAAGCCCTCGCGCTGATACCGCAACAACTCGGCGTGAGGCACGACCCAACGGGCATAGGCCCCACGCCCTGACAGTTTTTTCTCAGCCTGGACGCGACCGAGGCGGCACCATTGTCGGCAGGTCAGGCAGGATTTCCCAACGAGCTTGGCGAATTCCTCGATGTCGTAGAACTCCTTCGTCTGCCGACCGACCAGGATGGAGATCATCGCCTCGATGTTCATCAATCGTTCTTCGATAGTCATCACACCACCCTGCCTCTCGTTACCCCTGTCTGTGCCTTTCTCAGCCGCCACATTTTCTGATGGCGGGACTGGGCATGTCCCGCCTTCGCGCCTACTTCGACTTGAACAGCTGCTCGATCCAGGCGGCGAGGCCATTGTTCGCGGTTTTCTTGATCTCGCCATCATCATCGACGGTGCGCAGCAGCTTGATCGCCAGCAGAACGAACAGCCAGACCGTGATGAACATGAACCACAGGTACTGGCCGAAGGAATCTGCAAATCCCATCGCGGCCTCCTTACTTTTTGAACATGCGGCCCAGGACGTTCAGCGCGCCCTTCTTGGCTCCGTCCCTCAGGACAGGATTGCCCTTGAGCCATTTGCACCACTGCCTCGTCCCCATCACCATGATGATGAGGAAGATGAGAAACCCGAAGCCATTGCTTCCGGACGATTCTGCGAACAAGTTCATGTGACATTCTCCAAAACAAGGGCGACGTTTGAATTTGTCCTTGGCTACATACCAAGAACACCTGATCAAGTTACCTTTCCATTCCGCGAGACTGATCCGGGCCGTCCTTGCCAGGATTATTTTGCTCCTTTGCCTGATCCTGCTTGGCAGCGGATCGCAGGTCGTTCAGCGTCATCGATTCCTGCTCAGGGCCGTCACCAGCGCCACTGCGGGCATTGGCGATTTCCCCTTGCGTTGCCGTGCCGACCAAGCCAATTTCCGTATCGGCGACGCTTTCCTTCGAAGGATTAAAGGCGTTGCGTAGTTCCTTGAGTCCCAATCGGACCATTGCGGCAGCGTGCCCTTCGCCTATTTTTGCCATCGATCACTCTCCTTTCTTGTTTGGGTTTCTGGGGTCCAGTAACCGTAACCATTTACCCTGGCTCGTATCACCAGAATTCCAAGGGCGATGACCAGCACCAGCCACACGAGCCACGAAGCCGGAAGCCTGAGCCGACGCCGTCGTTTCCTGGCATCGGGGTTGAACTCGCGGTCCGCATACCAAAGCACGCGCTGGGCGATGATCGGGCACATGCCGCGTAGCAGGGCAATGACACAATGGTTGCTCAGCGTCAGGATTTCTTCGGGGCGAAGCAGAGCCCTTCCGTTTTCGGAGTAGTTCATCGAGCTGCCCCGGCTCATCTGCCCACTCTGCGACTCGCCGCCCTGTTGCCAGGAGCGTGACTCGTTTTCACCGTAGTTCTCCAGCACCTGTGTCCACTCTCCAAGCGATTTGCTCAATCGCTCGGCCGTCTCGTAGCTGCTGGCAGCACCGAGATAAATCTGCGTGCTGCAATTGTCGTAGAGCAGAGTGGGCTTGTTCTTGAACGTGGCCGTAATCTGCGTATCGGACTGATAGGCCATGAGCAGCCTGACGCCTGCGGACCGTCCACGCACCAGTGCTTCCTCAAGCGCGGGCAGGGAACCCAGGACCGACGCTTCGTCCAGCAGGAACAGCACCTCGCTGTCCTGCTCGCCGCCGCCAACTCCGATTACCCGGATCAGGGCAGACATCCAGCAGCGAAGTAAACCCCTCTGCGCTTCCAGCTGGTCGGCTTCTATTTGCATGAACAGCGTGATGCCACGCTTTCGCAGTGCCGCCGGATCAAACGTGCTGGTCGCCACCGACTTCGCCACCAGGTCGGAATCCAAAAAGGATAAGTGGCGGGTTACCGTACTGAGTACGCCAGCCCCTTCTTTGGTGAGTCCCACCCCGTCCTTCTCAAAGAGCGTCTTCAGCTGGTTGCCGAGCCGGCCGGGGATGCCACCGAGCTTCTGCAACTGGCTGGCAGCGGCTTTCAGCAGGTCCGGGTCGCTGACAATTTCCTGCAAGGAATTGAGGCTACGGTCCTCCTCTTTGAACACGAGCAACAACGTGTCTGTC
>JAKBCS010000275.1 GCA_021807595.1 Planctomycetota bacterium
GCGTTCCGCAACCGCCAGTAGGTCACATCGTATGCGCCCTGCGTTCCCAAGATAGGATGGCCTCTGTGTTTGCCGCAAAAGCCGACCCGTTTATGAATCGGGTTCTTGAATGGGCTGAACCGCCGGTTCACCTCATCCAACCTGCGGCAACCGTCGCGGGCGTTGCAGTTTCAGCGCCTGTCTTACTTCTTGGCCGTTGCGGGCATCCTGAACCAACTCCACGACGACGAAGCCGGGGACTGCGGGGAAAGACGTCAATCTAGCGAACCACGCTAGCGCCGGAAGGTGCCCGCGCTGGACATCAATCAGTAACATCGGTATCCACGAGATCCATCGGTTATGGCCGCGCCCTCCTTTGCGCGTACTCCCGCAAAGTGCGGGCATGAGCCGGGCTGTCCGCAATATCCGACCGCGTGCCGATGAGTCCCTCGCTCTGCCAGTAGGAGAGCAATTCCGCGCCGCTGCGCAGTGTGAGACTCGGGGCGCGTCCTCCGGCTAGGAGGCACAGGACGTACTCCGAGAGCGGCAAGCCAAAACGAGCGGCCTCGATGGTGAGTTTCGTTTCCAGTTCGGTCGGCAGGTCGAGTACCAGACTCACGAGTGTACCCCTTATTTTCCGTTGGCGACCCGGCAGATAACGCTGCCGGGTCGCCGATAACTCTTACTTCCGTTCGCGCACTTGCTCGAACAGGAAGACGCCCTTTTTGTTCGCCGTCACCACATCGAGCAGCTTGTCGCCGTTGACATCCGCGATGGTGAATTGCGTGCCCATGCCGGAATCGTCGTCGATCTCGTGGGGTACGAAGTCGATCAGACCGTCGCCGCTCTTCTTGGCCTCGAACCAATAGAGCTTGGCCGGGGCGTTGGGATCGGCGTCTCCACGGTTGCCGTGCGCCCAGAATCGTTTGCCGGTGACGAGGTCTTTCAGTCCGTCGCCGTTGATGTCCACGCAGTGCATGGCGTGCGTTTGCGAGACGAGTCTTGGGAACAAATCCTTCTTGAGAAATGCCGGCTCGCCGCCCGCGCCGGGGCGTTGCAGATGCGCCCAGATGCCGTAGTTGTGGGCCGAGCTGCTGAGGATGTCGGCCTTGCCGTCGCCGTCGATGTCGTAGGCGAACATATCGGCGCAGGCGTCGCCGAGCTTGGCGGGGTGGAACTTCCACGGTTTCTCGGCGAGCTTGGCGGGTTGCTCCCACCAGCCGCCGGTGCAGAGAACGTCGAGCTTGCCGTCGCCGTTGACATCGCCTGCGCCCAGACCGTGGGCGAACCGATGCGTGCCGGGGATGACGTGGCCTTTCGTGCTTGGCTCGCTGATGGGGTGCATTTGCCACACCTTGGTAGGATCTTCTTGCGGAGTGAAGTACGCCATTTGTCCTTCATTCTCCTTGCCTTTGGGTTGCCAGCCCATGAGCAGGACGCGCTTGCCGTTGCCGAACAGATCGACGTAGATCGGCGTCTCGTTGCAGGCGCTGTGCCAAATGGTGTGTTCCTTCCAGAGTCCGTCTTTGCCTTTGGGATTCTCGTACCATTGGCACGGTGCGCCGGGGAAGCCGACGACGATCAGATCCATCCAACCGTCTCCGTTCAGATCCTCGGTCCAGCAGGCGAAACTGTTGCTGTAGACGTTCTTGTCGCCGTCGCGGTAGTTTTCTTTGCCGGGCCGAATACGGTGCGGCTTCCAGTCCGGCGCTTCGTACCACAGTTCGCCGTTCAGCACGTCCATTTTGCCGTCTTTGTTCACGTCGGCGACGGCCACGCCTTCGGAGAGAAAGCGCTTGTCGAGAACGGTCTTCTTCCAGGTGATGCCGGTAGCGTCGCTTTTTTTCGCATCGGCAGCGAAGAGCAACGGAACGACGAGTGCGAGGGGGATCAGCGAAGTCAGTAGGTGGATGCACATTCGCATGGAGGTTCCTCGTGCAAGGGATTCGGGATGTTGTGGCGGGGAAAGATCACTAGGGATGATTATAAAGAACCTCACGCAAAGGCCCAAAGAGCGCAAAGGGAAAAAGTAGCAGAATACCTGAGCTAGAGCGGTTTTCCTGCGAATTGCGCACATCTTGGTTAGCCGCGACGCGCAGCGGAGGGTGGGACAACGCGCTCCGCTGCGCGTCGCGGCTAACCAAGACCGTTCGTTGTATGCAACCCGAAAAGAAGCCGCTTTAATTGGAATAACTTCGTCCTTGTCTTTCTTTCCAGATCCGCCGAGCCATCTAGCAATGACTTCGACCGGCGGCGGTGGATAGAATGGGGACGAGGAGGACCAGTTATGCCCTTACGCGATCATTTTCGCCCGCCGCTGGATAATGTGGCTTCTTGGGAAGGGTTCCACGGCCAATGGCCGGCGGTGATCGTTCATCACCTGCGCCAGAAGCTCCCTGCGGGCTTCGTTGCCGAGCCGCGCGTTCACTCCGGCTCTTATGTGGAAATCGATGTGGCGGCGTTCGAGAAAGACGAACCTCCATCTCTACCCGCGATCGGTGAAGGAAACGGCGGGGTGGCGACGGCGGCATGGTCTCCGCCGCGACCCAGCGTCGCCGTCGAAACGACCCTGCCCGATTGCGACGAGTACGAAGTCCGCATCTACGACGCCAAGCGCGGCCGACGCCTGGTGGCCGCCATCGAACTCGTCAGCCCGGCCAACAAGGATCGACCGGAACACCGCAACCTCTTCGTCGCCAAGTGTGTGGTCTTGCTTCAAAAAGGCGTGGCGGTCAGCATCGTCGATCTGGTCACCGTTCGTCATTTCAACCTTTATGCCGAACTGCTGGCCTCGATCGGGCACAGCGATCCGACCTTGGGTGCCGAGCCTCCCAATCTCTACGCCGCCTGCTGCCGTTGGGTCGAGAAGGGCAACCGGAAAGAGCTTCAAGCCTGGTCGCACGTCCTGGCTGTCGGCCAGCCCTTGCCGACGCTGCCCTTGTGGTTGACGGAGGTTCTCTCCGTTCCGCTCGACCTGGAGCAGAGCTACGAGCAGGCCTGCCACGACTTGTGGATCATGT
>JAKBCS010000276.1 GCA_021807595.1 Planctomycetota bacterium
ACGCAGTGTATCACCCGCACCCCCCCTCGCCCCTGTACTCAGGGGAGAGGGGTCGGGGTGAGGGGCGAGCATACTCGGAAAAATCACTCCTCTTCCCCTGTGTACAGGGAGACCGCTGAAAGAGTCTTTGGTGGGCGTGTGAGGAAGGAGCCGCTTCACGGTTTCCATAAAGGATGCGGCAAAACCGCGGCTGACTCAAACGTCGAGGTCGCCTGCCGCATCGACGATGTGTTGGGCGATGCGGAGAGAGGCGGTAGCGGCGGGGGACGGAGCATTGAGGACGTGGATCATACGCTGCGCTTTGACGAGGTGAAAGTCGTCGACGAGCGCGCCCGTCGGCGATAGGGCCTGCGCGCGCACGCCCGCGCCGGCGGGAATCAAATCGTCCGCGCGTAGCTCGGGAAGCAGTTCTTGAAGGGCATGCACGAACGCCGCCTTGCTGAGCGAACGATGCAACTCGCCCAGACCCGTCTTCCAGTAGCGCGCGGCCATGCGCCAGAAGCCGAGAGAGCCGGCCATGCCCAGAACGTCGCGCAACGAGAATTTGGTCCACGAGTAACCCTCGCGCTTCAGCGCGAGGACGGCGTTCGGCCCGGCCTCGACGCCGCCGTTGACCAGGCGCGTGAAATGGACGCCGAGAAAAGGAAATCGCGGATCGGGTACGGGATAAATGAGATTGCGTACGAGATGGAGTCGCTTGGGGGTTAATTCGTAATACTCGCCTCGAAACGGAACGACGGATACGCCGGGACGCACGCCGCACAACCGGGCGACGCGGTCGGCTTGCAGCCCGGCGCAGGCGAACAGATAGCGACACGAGATTTCGCCGTGCGTCGTCTCCAAGGTCAATTCGGAACTCCCGCGCCGACAGGCGAGAAGGCGAGACGACAATTGCACGACGCCTCCACCGGCGCGCACGAGATCGCCGAGCTTATTCGTGAATTGCACATAATCGACGATGCCCGTCTCGGCCACATGCAAGCCGGCGATGCCGGCGACGTGCGGCTCGTAGTCGCGCAGTTCCTCGGCGCGAAGCGAACGCAGTCCTAGCAGTCCGTTGGCGATGCCGCGCCGTTGCAGTTCTTGTAACGCCGGAAGATGTTCCGGCCGCGTGGCCACGACGATCTTGCCGCAGCGGTCGTGCGCGATGCCGTGTTCGCGGCAAAACTGATACAGCGCCTCGCGCCCCTCGACGCAATACCTCGCTTTTAACGAACCGGGCTTATAATATAATCCAGAGTGGATAACGCCACTATTGTTGCCGGTTTGATGCGCCGCCAAGCGATCCTCGGCCTCCAGGACAATTAGCGACAGGCGCGGCTGGCGTTTCAATAACTCGCGCGCGGTCGCCATGCCGACGATGCCGCCGCCGAGAATGGCCACATCGAATTTGGCCGCGGTCATTTGCCTTGCTCCGAGAATGTCTCTTTCTCGTCCCGATGCGGAAGAGAATCGGCACGATGATATACTGATAGAGATAGAGATTCGAGAAGACAGAATCGCGGGAAATCACCCGGCAGCTCACGCAGCCGGTCGCCTTTCCCGGCAGCTCACGCAGCCGGTTCGCCTTCCCGGCAGCTCACGCAGCCGGTTCGCCTTTCCTGGCAGCTCACGCAGCCGGTTCGCCAAGGAGTGAACATCGTGGAGCGTACATCCTCGCTGGAACAACGGTTGCTGGGCCAGACGCTGGCCGGTAAGTACAAACTGCGGGACGTGCAGGCCAGTGGGGCTTTTGGCATCGTGTTCCGGGCCGAACAGTATTTCTGCCGTCGATGCGTGCGGCCCGTGGCGGTCAAGGTGTCGCGGCAAAGCGAGTTGACCGAAGACACCGCTCCCGATCTGTTTGGCGACGCGCTCATCTTAGCGCAGCTGCTAGCCGCGCCGGCCACGAGTCTCGACGATGCCGGACGACGCCATCTGGTACAGATTCACGATATGGGTTTGCTGCGAGAGTACGATAACCGCGCCTTTCTGGTTATGGAATACGTTGATGGTCTACCGCTGTTGTCGCATATGCGGGCGGCGGGGCGTTTCAGCGTCTCGATGGGGTTGCGATTTCTGAAGCAGATTTGTCGCGGCATGGCACTCGTTCACGCTCAGGGCGCGGTGCATCGCGATTTGAAATCGGACAACATTCTGGTGGATCGGCGCGGCGTCATCCGCATCGTGGATTTCGGCTTGGCCGCCTACACCGATCGCCGGCACGGCTTCGCGGCGGGATCTTTGGGCACGTTCACCTACATGGCACCCGAAACGCTGCAAGGCCGTTCGACGCCGGCCTCCGACGTATACAGCTTGGGTTTGCTGATGTACGAACTGTTCACCGGAGGCGGCCCGCATTTGACGGCTCCTTGGTCGGTCGATGATAAGACCGATCATCGCGACGAGCATTTGCGTCTGAAGCGAGGATTGCACTTTCCGCCGCCGTCTACCGTGCAGAACGAGATCCGCAACGATCATCGTTGGCTCGATGCGATGGCCGCGCGCTGTCTGGCCGTCGAACCGCAGCAGCGGTTCGCCGACGCCGGCCGTCTGCTCGCCGCCCTCGAAGCGGGCGAAGCCGGTCAACCGCTGCCTCCGTTGGAGCCGGCCACGTCAGTACCGACCGACGCGCCGCCGTTCCCACCGGACTCGCTTGCCGACGATAGCATTCATGCGATGTTCCGTGAAGTGCGGCGGCTGCTGGCTGCACGCGCTTACGAGCAAGCGATCGATCGGTTGGACGTGTATCGCCCGCCGGAGTGGGCCGTCCTCGATGCGATGGGTGCCAGGACGCTGCGCTCTCTGGGTCAAGCGTACCTCGGCGCGGGCAATCTGGCGGCGGCGCGCGATTGCTTGGAGCAACTGCGGGCCACGCGCAAGGAGCAAGATCTCCTGCCGCGCGCCGAGTATGCGGCGGCGCTGTCTGATTTATACAAATGCTATCGCGAAATGGGACAAATGGAGGCGGCACGGGCGTGCCAGGAAGAGGCGCGGCATCTGTTATGA
>JAKBCS010000153.1 GCA_021807595.1 Planctomycetota bacterium
CATACCGGGCATATACACTTCCACCGCAAATCTGACCGCAACCGCGAATTCCACAACGGTGACGGATACCTTGACGATCGATCATGGCGCTACCGACGATTTCGATCATCTCATTTTGGGCGTTCTACCCTCAAGCTCTGGAACCATCACGGGCGCGGGCGATTTGTCGATCAGGGCCAGCGGTTTGGGAAGTGGAGATTACTTCAAGTGGATGTACGGCACCGTCAACGGTTCCGGTACTTTGACCATCGGAGCCTATGCGACCTTCTACCTGCTGGGCACGGGTACTCTCAGTCGAGAGCTTGAGAACCAAGGAATCGTGGATTGGGAGGGGGACGGCGGAGTCTTTTTCAATGGCGTTACCGTGAACAACGACCCTGGCGCGTTGTTCGATTATCAAACTCCGGGTCCTGGCTTCGTCTCGGTCTTCAACAATAGCGGTACCCTCGAATTAGGTGCCTATGCCCTCCAACCCTTGACCGTGGGCACATACACACAGACCAACGAGGGCACCTTGCAAAGCGACATTGCCAGCGCCAGTTTATTTGGGACTCTGGACGTACTCGGCACGGCAACCTTGGCCGGGACGGTGGATGGATATTTGCTCGGTAGCTATCAGCCACCGGCGGGTACGAGTTTCGGTATTTTGGGTTTCGCATCCAGCAGTGGTCAATTCGCCGCAATCGAGCCGCAAGGCTGGTATGCCGTCTACGGTAGCACTTTCGTCGATCTGGTCGTTTGATCGCGTCGGCCGACGAGCGGTTAGAATCTGTTGCGTAATAACTTCCCGCAAGTGGGGTCCGGTAATTCGAATGGTGGGTCGAAGCGCAGCGAGACCCACCGAGAGGGCATGTATCTTCTCGCACCGCAGAGCGGTGGGACGTGCGTTCCCGCGCGGAGCGTGGGAACGAGGTCAGAAGCTTGGCGACGGGGGTTCGCGTTTGTCGGGGCCGCGGCGAGGAGGAGGCCCGGGACGCAACTTTTTCTCGGCGGCTTCGACTTGTTCGGCGAGGATCGGATCGCCCAGACGTTTGAAGGTATCGCTCAGTTCCTTGTATTGCCCCGAAATGGGATGCTTCTTCCCCGCGAACGGAGGGCCGAAGCGCGCGTATTTTTGCAAGTCGGCGAACCAGTCCTCGGCGACACGATGGGCCTCGGTCGTTTTCTTTTGCTCGATCAATAGCTTGGTGGATCGTTCGCGCAATCGAGCCAATTCCGGCATGACCCACGGACTTTGCAACTCGCGCCGGCCCATCGACTTCATCAGCGCTATTGCCGTTCGATACGATTTCTCGGCCTCATCGAAACGATTCTGGGCTTCCAGAATACTGCCGAGATGAGCGTGAATGCGTGGCTTCAAGCGCGTGAAGCGAGGCGAGAGCAGCGATTCCTCGCTATCGGTCGGTTCCAGGAGGGACAGCGCGCGATTGCACCGAGTCTCGGCATCGGAAGGCGGATTGCGCGGATCGAAGCGGGTGAGCGTCTCGGCCAACTCGCAGCGCGAGATGCGGTCGGTGGGAACCGATTCGACGAGTTGTTCGAGCATGAGGGTCGCGCGGGCGTAGGATGCTTTCGCTTTGGCGCGATCGTCTCGCTGTGCGTGGATGTCGCCGACCCGGCGATGAGCCTTGGCCGCCTCGATCCGCACGCGCGCGTTCGTCTCGTTCTCCTTGGCGAAATCGTCGTAGAATTGCAGCATGTGTTGCAGGAGAGACGCCTCTTGCTCCGTCTCGCGGAGCGGTCGCGGCGGCATCGGCGCGAAATGCGGTCCCGATTCCCGAGCCGCCAAATCGTTGAAGATGTCCTCGAGCGCTTGCAGCGACATCTTGACGTTGCTCTCGGCCCGCTCGGTCGCCTTCTCGGCCAATTCGTGTTGTTCGGCCTCGCGCTTCAGGGCGCTCTCGGCCTCGCGCCATTTCCAGATGACTCCGCCAAAGCCGGTCAGAAACACGACCACCAAGGCGGCCAACAAGGCGGCGACCATGCGATTGTGACGATACCAGCGCAGCAGTTGCTCAGCCGCACTGATGCGCCGTGCTCGGATCGGTCGATCGTCGAGAAAACAACGCAGATCGTCGGCAAATGCTCCGGCCGTCTGATAGCGTCGCGCGGGCTCGCGCGCAATGGCCTTGAGCAAGATGGTTTCCAGATCGCGCGGCAGAGCGGGATTGAGCTTGCGCGGGCGAATGGGTTCGTTGTTGCTTACCTGTTGCAGAAGCCGCGCGGGATTCGATTCGGGAAAAGGGGGGGTGCGCGTCAGCAGTTCGTACAGGGTTAGCCCCAAACTGTAAACGTCGCTGCGCGCGTCGGATTGGCCGTTCAGACTCTCCGGCGCGAGATATTGCAGGGTACCCACCAGATCGCCGGTGCTAGTGAGATTGTTCTGTTCCATCAGTTTGGCCAGGCCAAAATCGGTCAGCCAAACTGTCCCCTGCGAATCGAGCAAAATGTTGGCCGGTTTCACGTCGCGGTGCAGGGTGCCATGTTTGTGGGCATAGTCGAGCGCGTCGGCGGCTTGAATGCCCAGACGAACGATCTCGCGCCATTCCAGATCGGGATTGACTTCTTTATCTCGACCGAGAATGTTCGTCCACGACTCCCCTTGACGCAGACGCGCGAGAACCTCGTGCAATCCCTGACCGGGGATGAGTTGCATGACGTAGTAGTGCAAGCCCTCGTGTTCGCCCACGCCGAAGACGGGGACGATATTGCTGTGATGCAGGGCGGCGGCGGCTTGCGATTCTAACTGAAAGCGAGCCAGCTTTTTAGGATCGAGCAGCGAGTGGCGCGGCAGCACCTTTAAGGCGACGTGCCGACCGAGCGATTCCTGGACGGCCTCATAGACGATGCCCATGCCGCCTCTGCCAATCTCGCGGACAATGCGATAATCGCCGAGGTGCTGGATGGCCTCGCAGTCGGCGAGGGCGCGGGTTCCGCGTTTGTGACGGCGGAGTTCCTCCATCATCGCCGCAGCCGGCAGCAGCTCGCGCAGTTCGTCGGCCCATTGAGGGTAGCGCGTCAGATACTCGCTCAACGAAGGGGCCTCTCCGATACGGCAGCGCTCGGCGAACTCCTCGGCCACCAGATCGAGCGGATCGCGCTCTTCGGTCGAGGCTAGTACGGACTTCACGTTGGGAAGATCGATCATGGCGTTTCGTCCAGAAAACCGGGAATCCGCGTGAGTATCTCTTTCAACCGGTGCAGGGCGCGGACGTAGCGTTTGCTGGCGGCGGCAGGTTGAATTCCCAGCACCGTCGCCGTCTCCGTGTTGCTCATCTCCTCGAAATGGCGCAACGTCAACACTTCGCGGTCCAGCGCGTCCATCTGCGCCAGCGCGTTCTCCAACATGGCGAAGCGCTCGGCGCGGACGACCGCCTCGCTCGGCGAGGTGAGATTTTGTACCAGCCGCGCCGCCAAACACGCCGAACTCGCCGCGGGGGTTCCGGCAAAGGTGAGCGAGACCTCCTGTCCGACGGCGCGCATCTGCGCGCCCAAATGTTGGCGATGGACTTCGATCAGGCGTTGGCCGGCCACCCACCGCAGCCACAAGAAGAACGGCATCTCCGGCTTGGCGAAGTAGTGATCGACCCGCTTGAGCGCGTCGATGTACGCCTCTTGCAGCACGTCGGAAGGCGAGACTCGGCCGTTGAGCCGATGATCGAGGCGCACGTCGATCATGCGGCGGAGTTGTTCGCGGTAGTGGGCGAACAGATCCGCCAACGCCTGCTGGTCTCCTTGCCGCAGGCGCGTCAGCAGATCGGCAATATCCTCTGTCTCGTTCCCGGTCATGGCGCTCGACCCCCCTTCGTGTCCGACCCCTTATTTTGGTCTGCTGCGCCCTTCGTTCTGGTATTTGTGGAGTAACGCCGTCAATCGCTCCACAATGTCCTGTTTCGTCGTCCAGAGATTGATTTTCTCTTGCGGGTCGTCGTCGAGGTTGTACAGCTGCCCCTTGGCCTCGCCGGGCTTGGGCTTGATGTCGTGCGGCGCGCTGAAGCCGTGCGATCCCAGGGCCATCGCCAACTTCCACGGACCTTGGCGAATGGCAAACGTGCCGTCGCCGGAGTGATGCACGATCGCCTCGCGGATCGGTCGATCGCGTTCGACGCCGCGCAAAACCGGCAGCAAGCTGAAACTATCTTCGCCGGCGTCGGAAGGCAACTTGTCGCCAACGACTTCCGAGACGGTCGCCAACACGTCGGTCAGGCAGATTAACTCCTTACTCGTCGCACCGGCGGAAACCTGGCCCGGCCAACGCACCATGAACGGCACGCGATGCCCGCCTTCCCACAGGTCCGCCTTCTGGCCGCGCAGGTTGCCGTTGGCGCGATGCCCCCATTTCTCGATGTCTCCGGGCAGCCAATGCGCTCCATTGTCGCTGGTGAAAATCACCAACGTATTGTGGGACACCTTGGCCTCATCCAACGCCTTGAGAACGCGGCCGACGGAAGCATCGACTTGCGCCGTGAAGTCGCCGTAGTAGCCGGCTTTACTCTTGCCGCGAAACTCCTCGGTCGGCATCCACGGCGTATGCGGCCCGGTCAACGCCAGGTAAAGGAAGAACGGTTTGTCTGCCGTTTGCTTTTTGCAGAACGCAACCGTTCGCTCGGTGAGGGTCGGCAAGACCTCGACGTGCTTGAAGTGCGGCGCGATGGCTCCGCCGCGCCAAAATCCCTTGCCGCCCTTGCGGCGCATGGCGCTGTCGGCGATGGATTCTGTCGCCGCTTCCAAAACCCCCTCGTTGTCGAGGAAGAGATACGGCGGCATGTCCAGCGAGGCGGGGATGCCGAAGTAAGAATCGAAGCCGGCGGAAAGAGGACCGGGGCGGAGCGGTTTGCCGAAATCGGTCTTGGCGTGGTCGCCGAGTCCGAGATGCCATTTGCCGAAACCCGCCGTGACGTAGCCTTGCTGCTTCAAGAGCGAGGCCAGAGTCATGCGCTTGGGTTCGATCAGTGCCGGCGAATAGCCGCCGAGAACGCCCTTTTTCAGCGAGGTGCGCCAGCAGTATCGTCCGGTCAACAGGCCGTAGCGCGTCGGCGTGCAAACGGCGCAAGGGGTGTGGGCATCGGTAAAACGCAAACTCTGAGACGCGAGACGGTCGAGGTTCGGAGTGGGAATCTTCGAGTCTTTGTTGTAGCAGTGCAAGTCGCCGTAACCGAGGTCGTCGGCGAGAATGACGACGACGTTCGGCTTGAGTCGAGCCGGTTCGTCGGCGCAAGCTGGCAACACGGCGAACAGCGACACGATGGCCGCGATCGACAACGAGGCTTTCATGAACGTAATTCCTCCTCCATTAGAATAAACGCGAACACCGTCTTTCGGAAGACCGGCGCGGGCGGCATATCCTCATTGTCGCGTTTGGGGAGGGAGACGGCGAACCGGCGGCCGACGCCGCCGGGTGTTTGTTTGCTCCACCCGACGGCTGACACCGCCGGTTCGCCGTCTAAGGCAATCGAAGACGCCGGTTCGCCGTCTAAGGCAATCGAAGACGCCGGTGCCCCGGAACTACTTTTCTGTCGGCGGCGGGAGCTTCTCCGCAGGCGAACCAACCTCGGGGCGCGGCGGAGTCGGCAGGGTTGTCTCGCCCTTCGTTTGGGAGGGAGATTGATAGGTGGAAGCGGGAGGCGAGCCATTCAAACCCAGATAGTTCTTCAACTCGTACTGGAGCGGTGGCACGGTAGGGCAACGGTAACGAACCACTAGAGAGTTGGTGGCCACATCGGGATGGTGGACGGGAGCGAAGGTGTATAGGCGCGGTCCCTGGCACCAAGCGGCCCAGCGCCAGGCAAACGGTGTCAAAACGTGCATGGCACTGTAATGCGTCGGTGGACAATCGCACGGCTGCATCGGATTTAGAATCGGACCCGCGGAGGCGACGCCAGCCCATGTCAGGCCCATACCCACGAGGAGGCCCGCTATTTTCGTACTCTTGCAGCGTATCATGCTTCGTCCTTTCGCTTCAAGGAATCCATCCCTCGTAATTATCCGCCCGCGCGTCGCGACGACTGTGACGAAGATGCCGCAATTCCGCGTTCCAACGGCGCGAGCGTCGCTAGAACCCCTACGTCCCGAGCCAGCCGCCACGTCCTCAAGTGTGAGCTATGCTTCCAAAAACCCCGTTCACTGGGAGGCATGAACTGTGGAAGAAATCGTACATCCTTTCGTAAAATTGTGGGATTGGGTCGATCGCAGCGGCGGCTATCCCGGAAAAATCCTCTTTGTCTGCGCCGCCGTCATGCTTGTAATCGGCGGACTTACCTGGTATGGTAATAAGCGCTGAGCGATCTCCGGTGGGAAGGTGTTCGACCGTGTGAGCATTTTGTTTCCTATCCGGCCTGAAACTTGCCATAGGGACGACTCAACTCTTTTCTGGTTTGGCCGCTCGGCTTTCACATATTCACGAGAACGACTCGAATCGAGCCATGTTTCGCGTTTGGCACGAGAATTGCTGATTCGTTATCCTTTGAGAGTCGTGTCTCGCAACCTACGGCTCGATCCCGTTTTGGCATGATTCCCCTTGCCGCGCGATTCTCGGTCGGCGCGAAGGGGGATGTCTCGCACTTGGTGGACACCTCGGAGGGAGCAGCACATGGCGTGGACAAAAGAACGGTTGGAAGAAGTGGTGCAAACGCGGCTGGCCAATCATCGTCTCGTCGTCGTGGCCAACCGCGAACCGTACATTCATGAGCATCGCGGCGAGGAAATCCACTGCGTCCGGCCGGCGAGCGGCGTGACGTCGGCGCTCGATCCGGTCGTGCGTGCCTGCGGCGGCGTTTGGGTGGCGCACGGCAGCGGCGACGCCGATCGTGCTGTCAGCGACGAACAAGGCCGCTTCCGCGTTCCCCCCGACAACCCCTGCTACACTCTCCGCCGCGTCTGGCTCAGCCGCGAGGAAGAAGAAGGTTATTACTACGGCTTCGCCAATTCCGCCCTCTGGCCATTGTGCCACGCTGCCTACACGCGGCCGCGCTTCGAGTCCGAACATTGGGACGCCTATCGCCGCGTCAATCGCAAGTTCACCGAAGCCGTTTTGCAAGAGATTGAGGGAGAATCGGCCATTGTCTTCGTTCAAGACTATCATTTCGCGCTCTTGCCGCGCATGTTGCGGCAAGCTCGACCCGATCTGATCGTCGTTCAGTTCTGGCATATCCCTTGGCCCAATCCGGAAGTGTTCCGCGTCTGTCCGTGGAAGGAAGAGATTCTCGACGGCCTGCTCGGCAACAACCTGCTCGCCTTTCACACGCAGTATCACTGCAACAATTTCATGGAGACGGTCGATCGCAATTTAGAAGCGCGCGTCTGCTTCGAGCGCTTCGCCGTCACGCGGCGCGGTCAATCGACGAGCATCCGACCTCAGCCGATCAGCGTCGATCCGGACGAGATTGCGAACCTGGCCCCAACGGATCTCGACCGCGCCATGAAACGCTTCCGCGCCCAGCTGCGCGTCGGCAATCTGCCGCTGCTGGTCGGCGTCGATCGGGTCGATTACATCAAGGGCATCCCCGAACGACTGCGGGCGGTCGATCGCTTGCTCTGCCGGTATCCCGATTGGCGGCGCAAGTTTTGTTTCGTACAAGTCGGCGCGCCCAGCCGCGTCCACATCGGCGACTATCGGGCGCTCAACGAGGAAGTCGAAAAGCTGGTCGAGGAGATCAACTGGCGGCACGGCGACTCGACTTGGGATCCCGTGGTTTTTTTGCACGAGCATCATGGGCCGGATAAATTGTTTCTGCTTTATCGCATGGCGTCGGCATGCGTGGTCAGTTCGCTGCACGACGGTATGAATCTGGTGGCCAAGGAGTTTGTCGCCGCGCGCACCGACGAGCAAGGCGTCTTGGTTCTCTCGGAGTTTACCGGAGCGGCGCGCGAGCTGCCCGACGCATTGATCGTCAACCCCTACGCGCTGGACGATTTAGCCGACTCTTATCATAAGGCGCTGACGATGCCGGCATCGGAGCAACGGCGGCGCATGAAGCGCATGCGGCGTCAGGTGTCGGATAACAACATCTATCGCTGGGCGGGGATGCTGCTATCGGCGGCCGGACAATTTGTGGAGCCGGAAGAGACGCTGGTACTCCGGCGCGGCATGCGTTCGCCCCACAAGAACGGCACGCCCTTACTGAAGTTGAGCGTATCGTGAACGAACCTTTCCCCGACGTCCTGATGCCGCTTGTCGCCGCCTACCATTCCGGCGAGAAGTTGTTGTTGCTGTTCGACTACGACGGAACCCTGACGCCGATCGTCGAACATCCGTGGCAGGCTCGGCTTGCGGCGGGAACGCGCGAACTTCTCGCCGAGTTGGCTGCTCGGCCTCGCATTCATGTCGGCGTTCTCAGCGGCCGGCGCATCGACGAATTAGAGCAATTGATCGCTTTGCCGCAACTGTTCTACTGTGGGCTGAGCGGCATCGAGATGCGCTTGCAAGGCAATCTGCTCGTCCATCCCTCGGCGCGCGACAACGTGCAATTGATCGAAGAAATCATCCGCCGACTCTGCGCCATCGAGCGCGTCTATCCCGGCGCGTGGGTCGAACACAAACGTTATGGCTTCACCGTCCATTATCGCGGCGTCGAGGAGGCGCTCATCCCCGAAGTGAAGACGCGCATTCAGGGATTTCTGGAGTCGTGGTCGGGTAAATTGCGCATCGTCGAGGCACCCCGTGCCTTCGAGGTGCTGATTGGCGGTGCCTGGACCAAGGGCGACGCCGTGCGCAAAATGTTGGAACACGTCGGCGAGCCGTCGTTCCTTTTCTATGCCGGCGACGCTCCCAACGACCGCGAGGCCATCGAAGCGGTAACGGCCCACGGAGGTATCGCCGTCGGCGTCGGTCCCATGGCCCCCGACGATGTCACCGCCCACGCCGACGATTCGCAAACCTTGGTAAGCTGGTTCGAGACGCTGTTGAACGCCATCCACGGCGAGCCGGTGGAAAAATAAACTCTCCCCCGGCGAGCGGTGGGCGTAAGCCCAACAATCGCCGGTTTGGTTGTAGCGATCGGAGGGATGCCTCCTCATTTTGTCGGTTCAGACCCCACTGAACAAGCCTTCCCCTCTTGTCTCCGCCGTCTTCGCGCGTTACTCTCGATACCATCAGATTCGTTTCACAGACGCTGTTTGAACTTCGTCGACAAAGGATTTGGGTCGCGCGTGAACGGCAACAACTTGCACCGATGGATGACGGCGAGTTCGCTCGCTCGGCGAACGGCGGAAGCGTTGCTTCGCGCCGCGGGTCGCCGTCATCTCGCGCACTGGGATTCACTTGCGCCGGCACGCTGTCAACAACGAATCTTGTTAGGACTCCTCCATCGGGCGCGATCGACGCGCTTCGGACGCGATCACGATTTTCGCCGCATTCGAACCGTCGCCGATTTTCGCCGCCTCGTACCGTTGACCAACCGCGCTCAGCTGTGGCGCGACTATTGGCAGCCGGTCTATCCTCATCTCGAGGGAGCCACCTGGCCGGGTTCATCGACGAACAATCCGATCGCCCTGGAGGCAACGCGGCTTACGCCTCCGTCGCCGGAGTTGCAAGCCGCGCATCGTTCGGCTCTGCGCACGGCGTTCGCCCTGATGGGACACGTTCGACCGCATACGCGGCTGCTGGCCGATTCGTTTCTGCTTTTGGCCGACGAGGGGCCGTCGAATCGAACCGAGCCTGCCGTCTTGGCCCAACGCCTGCCAACCTTGCTCCGCCCCTTCACCGAGGTCAGCGCCGACTTTCAAATCGAACGCTGGTCCCAGCGCTCCGTCAGTCTTTTGTTAGGCCCCGCCGAACGCTTGCTATCCCTTATGGAGCAAATCAAGCAGGCGCGCGGCAAGCGCGTTGCGCGCGACGTTTGGCCGAACCTGGCCGCGCTTGTGTACACGCGCCGACCGAACGCCGCGCCGATCGATCGATTCCGCGCCGAAGTCGGCGACGATGTGCTAATGTTGGAAATGGCCGGTCGCGCCGAAGGACCGCTGACCGTTGAAGATCCGCGCTTCGGATCGCTGCGCTTGCTCTTCGATCACGGTGTCTACTTCGAGTTCGTGCCGCCCGCCGAAGCCGCCGCGCCGCGCTGTCCGCGCTACGGCATCGACGAAATCGAAGTGGGCGTTCCCTACGAATTGGTCGTCACTTCGCCGGCGGGTTTGTGGGCTTGCCGCATTGGCCGCACCGTGTGCCTGGAACAGCGCCATCCGCCGTTGCTGCGCTTCGTCGAATCGTCCGAACCGCAATCCGCGACCGCCTCTCCGCGGCGCACGCGGCGGACGGATCTCGTTATCGAGGCGCTCACTCCTCCGCATTCGCCGGTCTTCCGTCCTCGAAGCGACGGCACTCCGGCAGCGCCGCCAGAAAATGTTTTCCATACCCCTTGGTCAATACGCGCGGATCGAGGATGACCACCATTCCGCTGTCGTTGCAGCTGCGGATCAAGCGTCCGAATCCCTGTTTCAACTTAATGACCGCTTGCGGCACTTGATAATCGAAGAAGGGCTGACCGCCCGCCGCTTCGATGGCCTCTTGCCGCGCCGCCAACACCGGACGATCCGGCACCGCAAACGGCAACTTGGTGATAATCACATTCGACAGCGCCTCGCCGGGCACATCGACGCCCTGCCAAAAACTATCGACGCCGAACAGCACGGCGTTGCCGGCGGCGCGGAAGCGTTCGACCATCTGATTGCGCGGCAGTCCATCGCCCTGGCTGAGCAGCGGGTATCCCCGGCGCGCACACCACGGCCGCAACTGCGTCGTCGCTTTTTGCATCATTTGATAGCTGGTAAATAGCACAAAGGCCCGGCCTCCCGATTTGTCCAGGTACTCCGGAATCTTCGTCAGCACCGCCTCCTCGTATTTGGCCGGCTGCGCCGATGGATCGGGCATGTTGCGGAAGAGGTATAGCTCCACCTTGTCGCGGTAGTTAAACGGGCTGCCCAGCTGCAACGTCGCGCAATCGTCCAAACCGAGCCGATTCTGAAAATGGCGGAAGCCGGATTTGCCTCCGGCGCTGAGCGTGGCGCTGGTCATCACAACCGTGGGAACCTTGTCGTACAACTGTTCGCGCAAGGCCGGCCCCACGTCGATGGGCGCGCTGGCCAACTCGATGCGTTCCGTACGCCCGCCGGTAATGTCCACCCAGTAGACCTGCCCTTCGAGCGCCTGCTCCAACCACTGTTGGATGCACAACGCCAGGCCGCGCGCCCGGTCGGCAATAGAGACATATTCGATCTGTTGTTCGTCGTCGAGATTCTTCGCCACGTCATCGAGATAGGAACCCAGTTTTAGCAACTCGCCGGACATAAGGTTCGGTACGATGTCTGGTTGTCGAACGCGAAGCGAGTTGGACGACGACTCGCGCGTGCCGCCCCCTTCCATCCCGCGTTCCGCTCCGGAACGCCTGGGTTGGCTCGCGGCCCAAACGCGGATGGCGGCGAAAAAGCGCTCGGTCGCCTGGCGAACGATTTCCGTCTGCGCCAGGGCATCTTCCGAGGCAATGTGGGCCAGCAGGCCGCGCCGCGTGCGCGGGTTGAACAGCTTGTTGAGCAAATACTCCAGCGCGCCGCGCGTCACGCCCAAGCCCAGATGATCGGCGGCCACGTCTTCCAACGTGTGCGCTTCGTCGAAGACGACGACTTTATAATCGGGCAGCAGATTGGCCCCCTCGCGCCGCAGCGCCAGATCGCTGAAAAACAGAGCATGATTGACGATAAGCAGCTGCGCCCCGAACATCCGCTTGCGCGCCTGGAAGTAGAAGCACTTGGCATAATCGGGACAGGCGCGGCCCAGACAGTTGCCGCTGTCGCTCTCGACGAGATCCCACACAGCGGGCAGCGGTTGAAAGGGCAAATCGCTGCGGCTGCCGTCCCGCGTCGTCCGCGACCAACGGCCGATCTGTTGCAATTGATCCACCGACGGCACGTCGACCAGCAGCGCGCCGGCGCGCTGCTGCGCGCCGCGCAAACGGCGCAAGCTCAAATAATTCGAGCGCCCCTTCACCAGCGTGGCGTTGAACGGTTGCGGCATGATGTCCTGCAAAAACGGAATGTCCTTGTGAACGAGTTGTTCTTGCAGGCTGATGGTGTGCGTGGAAATGACGACGCGGCACTCTTTGTTCGCCGTCGCCGCTAAGATCGCCGGCACCAGGTAGGCAAACGATTTCCCCACACCCGTGCCGGCCTCGACCATGAGATGCCGGCGTTCGGCGATGGCTTCATCCACGGCCTCGGCCATTTGCAATTGCTGTGGACGAGGTTCGTACTGCGGCAATTGCCGAGCAATGACACCATCGGGACCGAGGATGGAAGCGATCGACATACGTTTGCGTCCTTGTCGCGAAGCCTTCACGGAATGTGGTGAATTTGATCGCGCACTTCGTCGGGGTCGTATAGGTGAGCGGCGAGAACGAGGACAAACACCACTTGAGGCACGGAGAGTCCTGAACGAGGAATGAAAAGCCCCGGCGAGTGGTGTCCGGCCGCCAGATGCGCCGCGAAATGGGCCGGCATTGTCTGTTTATCCCGCGACACCAGTACGCGCCCTTCGCGTTCTCCCCACAGGAGAACATCCGGGTCTTTTGTCCCCAAAGGCAGATCCACAGGATCGCCTACGCGAACCACGTCGATGACATGATGGCCAGCCGAGTTGTGCCGTTGGAGAGCGTTCCACAAAATGCCCCGGAAATGTTCATCGAGAACGTAGGTGAGCGGCATTCGTTACCCGTTCCATGTCCGGCCCGATGCAATCCAACGCCGCTTAAGTTCTTCAATGTCTATCCTTTTGACATTCCGACGGTTTCGCTCCATCTCCTCCTTGCATTGGGCCACATAGTCATCAACTTCTGTTCGATTCTCGTTATAAAACGACAGCACCCGCTCGATTAGATCGAGCGGCAAGGAGGGGTATTCCTCGTGAAGCATCTCCGCCGTGTATCCTTCATTATGAAGAGACACAACATCGTAGAGACCGATGCGGTGGCCGGTCAGTACGATTTCATCG
>JAKBCS010000018.1 GCA_021807595.1 Planctomycetota bacterium
CGCCCGGCGAACCGTCTGCGTTAGCTGCCGCGCCCGGCGAACCGTCTGCGTTAGCTGCCGCGCCCGGCGAACCGTCTGCGTTAGCTGCCGCGCCCGGCGAACCGTCTGCGTTAGCTGCCGCGCCCGGCGAACCGGCTGCGTTAGCTGCCGGGTAGGGCTCGATACCCGGGAGCGGACTCTGCCGGTTCGCCGATAAGATCCGCACCGTCGCATACACGGCCAACACGACGCTGCACGTCGCCAAGGTATGATTGTTCAGCGAGATGAGAAACGGAGTCACCGAGGTGGCGAAGCAGGCCGCCGTCACGACGAAAAGTCGTCCCCAATCGGTCGCTCCGAAGCGATCCGCCAATCGAGACAATAGCCAGAGGTAGACGAGAAACGGCAGCAAGTTGAACGTCAATAGGCAGACGCGGACCACGGCAAAGCGATGATCCGATTCGCCACTCAGAGTCCAGCCGAAGGTCTTTTTCAGCAGCCAATACTCGCCGGCGACGAGACACGTCAACAGCGGCGGCTTGGTCGAATAGAATTCGAGCGTTTTGGGATTGAGCATCTTGTCCACGCTTTGCCAGCCGTCCTCAAAGACGATGCCGCTGTCCTTGCCGGTCTTTCGGTCGCGCCGGCCGATCGCCCAGGTTCCTTCGTCCACCAGCGCGCGGACGGTGGCCCAGCGCGAACGGTCGTTGGAACTGAACGTCGGCATGGCGCGAGGCGCTGTCTCCGGCCAGGCGCGGCGCGGATGCTTCGGATCGTCCGGCCAGCTGCGCGACAGACTCGGTTCGGAAACCAGTTCGGCGGAGAGAATGCGACCCAACGCCATCCCCGCTGCCGCGACAATGACGAGGCCGTAAACCATTCGACGCAGATCGAGTGAATCATTCATGGATTATCCCTCTCCGCGTTCCCGCGCGGAGCGTGGGAGCGAGGAAGGTGTTATTCATGGATCTCGTGGGGTGGTTTTATCCGCGATGCTGTAACTGTCTTCATCGCGGCTCATGTAAGCGGTGACCAGTTCGGCGAGGAAACCGATGGACATCATCTGCGCGCCCAACAACAGCGCGGCGAGCGAGTAGATGAGCAACGGTCGTTCGTGCAGCGGGAGGTACGCATCGGGACTCCACAAACGAATGACCCAAGTGACGCCGAGATACGCCAAGACGAGATTGCCGAGCAGGAAACTAACGAGGCCGAGGCTACCGAGGAGATGTTGCGGACGCTGCCCGAATCCGGTGAGAAATTTAACCGTTAACAGATCGAGAAAGCCTTTGATAAAGCGGCGCACGCCGTACTTGGAACGGCCAAAGCGGCGCGGGCGATGGTTGATCTCGATCTCGCCGACGCGGAAGCCGCGCGCCGCCGCCAACACCGGAATGAAGCGATGCAGTTCGCCGTAGAGCCGGACTTCACGGAACACTTCGGAACGATAACATTTCATACCGCAGTTGTGATCGTGCAGCGATACGCCGGTCAACCAGCTGACCATGAAATTGAAAATCCGGCTCGGCCAAACTTTGTGCCAGGGATCGAGCCGCACGCGCTTCCACCCGCTGATGACATCGAGAGGCTGCCCCGCTTTCGATTCGTTCAGCAGAACGAGAAAACGCGGGATCTCGGCGGGATCGTCCTGAAGATCGGCGTCGAGCGTGAAAATGATGTCGCCGCGCGCCGCATGAAATCCCGCCGACAGCGCCGCCGCCTTGCCGAAATTCCGGCGAAAGCGGATGCCGTGAATCTCCTCATGCTCGCGCGCCAATTCGGCGATGACGTGCCAGGAGCCATCGTTGCTGCCGTCGTCCACGAAGAGGATTTCTACCTCGAGCGCCTGCGTTCGAGCCACGTCGGCAATCTCGGCGTACAGCGCCGGCAGACTCTCGCGCTCGTTGAATACAGGAATGACGACGGAAATCACCGCAGATGCTTCCTATTCTTAGCCTAATAGGCGAAGGAGAAGGTTCCCTTCGGTCCATCGTAGAAGAAAAAATAGTGCTGGAGTACGTCTTGACCGAGCATTCTACGGATCGACTCCTTCGGTTCAAAAACGCACTCGGCATCCTTCTCCAGAGTCATCGGGGAGCCTCCTTTCCGCATGTGGGAGATGGAGGAGGTAATTTCGTTTCATCCGTTGGAAATCATCGTTCGTTGTTAGAAGGAGTTTTTCATCCGCAACAAGATCGTACTACCGCCGTGAACGGTGTCGCCGACGCGCACCAGCGCTTCCTGAACCAACTCCAGCGGCACCGAAATCTCGGTGCGCGAGCCGAATTTAATCATGCCCAGACGTTCGCCGGCTTGCACGTCTTCATTGGGTTTCAACCAGCAGACAATGCGCCGAGCGATGGCTCCGGAGATCTGCTTGACGCGGATCAAACCGCCGGTCTGGGCGTCGGTCAAGTCGATCCAGAATTGTTCGTTGCGTACGGCGCAGTCGGCGGCGCGAGCGTCGAGAAACTCGCCCGGATAATAGCGCAGCGACGCCACCCGCCCCGTACGCGGCACGCGGTTGACGTGGACGTTGAACACCGACAAGAAAATGCTAATGGTGAAGGCCCGGCCGCCGGGGAAATCGGGATCGCTCGTCTCGCCGACGTGTGTGACCGTCCCATCGGCGGGACTGACGAACGCATTGGAATCGCTGGGGATCGCACGGTGCGGATCGCGGAAGAACGACAAGACGAACAGCCAAGGGGTCAGCGTCGAGACGAGCAGGAGATACAGCAGTGGGTGGACGAAGAGGCCGAGTAGAACGCTCCCGATGCTGAGAAGCAAGAAAATCCCACTGAAAAACAGCAGTTCGCACAGCCCGGCGCGGGCGAGGCGCAGGCGCTCGCGCCAGGCGAAGGCGTCGTCTTCGGGACGGAACGAGTAGCCGCAAACGTTGCGAACCAGTTTAAGATCGCGTGAGTCGATGATGTCGTGGGGACAGTTCGGACAGTCCCCCCGCCGGCGTTCGGCGATGCGGCGAACGTATCCGGGACGAACGCGGCGCAGCCAAGCGCGCCGCCAGCGTCCCCAGGCGCGCTCCACGGCGAAACAAAAGCCTCCGCCGGGCTGGATGCTGGTGATAGGGGTGCTTTGCAATCCGGTGGGGATCAAGGGTGCGATCGTGGTAGCCATGCTCCTTAGCATAGCGACGAACGGGCCGCACGCCTATTCATCGAGCGAAGGTCGCATCTGTGTGCCGGGATTGGTCATCGCGCGAGAGCGGAATTTCTCCAAGACGGTGGATTTGATCGACGAAGCACCGCGCGGCGGCATCTGCGACCCCGGAGGGGACGAGTCCGGCTCGATCGCCTCGACCTTGGCCGATCCGCCCGACCCCAGCAACTCGAGACTGCCGAACAATTCGTGGAACTCGGACTCCTTAAGAGGCTGTTGAAATCCGAAATAGTCGATGTGCGAATAGGGTATGAAGAAAACGCGGCCGGAGTCGGTACTGCCCGCCAACCGCCCGCGCAGCGCCAAACACTCCGGATCGAGACGCAAGATACATTGGATCGTGATTTCCGTCCCGCTGGTGGATACCAGCATGAGTTTCGACTGATCGCTGGCAGGGATGTGGCTCAGCAGTTTCACCCACGCGGCGTTGTGCATGGCGATCTCTCAAGGTGCGTTCCGTCGTGCGAATCGGCCGTCTCCGCGCGCACCGAGGCGGAAAACGACTCTTCTTCAAACAATTCTAGCTCATTCTTGCACCGGCAAAACGATTCGCGCGTAAAAATAAATGGTGCGCGGGGAAAGGCGCGCGAACGTGGCCGCCGCGCGACCTCGTTTGCTACACTGACGAAAACCCAAGCACGACGAGGAGTCATCATGGCCGGCTTAAACATCCAGCAGATCGATCACGTCTCCGTCCTCATCACCGATGCGGTGCGCAGTCGGCGCTTCTACCGAGACACCCTTGGATTAAACGAGATCGCCAAACCCAAGACATTCGACTTCCGCGTGCTGTGGTTCGATCTGGGCAATCAACAGCTGCACCTGTTGCTCAAGCCCCAACCCGACGCCGTGAGCGCTCGGCATTTCGCCCTGCGCGTCGCCGACGTTTCAGAGGCCCGCCGGTATTTCCACGCCCACGGCATCGCCATTCAAGAGACGACGCCGATCCCCCATTGCGATCGCTTTTTCGTCTTCGATCCGGACGAGAATCGCATCGAGATCATCCAATGGCTGCAACCCTACGACCCGTCCGCGAGCGGCGCGGCCCAGTTCGATTGAACGAGATGGACTAACGCAAATCGCGCTTCCAACGGCGCACCTCGGCGACGATCTCTTCCGGCGAGTGGCGGTCGAGATCGAGTTCGCGCAACGCTTGCAGAATAGGATCTCGTTCGTTGGCGAACAGGCTGCGTTGCACGGAGCGAGGACGGCGGAGGCGTCCGGGACGATCCGGCGTTTCGAGGTGATGGCGTTCCAACTCGGCCAACACTTCCCGCGCGCGCGACAACACTTCTTCCGGCACGCCGGCGCGTCCGGCGACGTGAATGCCGTAGCTTTTGTCCGCGCTGCCCGGCGCGATTTTGTGCAAAAAGACGATGCCCTCGTCGCCCTCATGCACCACGACATTGCAGTTGCGCAGATTGGGGAGACGTTCGGCCAGCTGCGCCAGTTCGTGATAGTGGGTGGCGAACAGCGTGCGGCAACCGAGCTGGTCGTGCAAATACTCGGTGATCGCCCAGGCCAGCGAGACGCCGTCGTAAGTGCTGGTGCCGCGGCCGATTTCGTCGAGGACGACCAGGCTGCGCCGTGTGGCGTTGTTGAGGATGTTCGCCGCCTCGGTCATCTCCACCATGAACGTGCTTTGCGCTCGGCTCAATTCGTCGCTGGCACCGACGCGGGTGAAGATGCGGTCGGTCAGGCCGATGCGGGCCGAGCGCGCCGGCACGAAGCCGCCCATCTGCGCCATCAACGTCAACAGCGCCGTTTGCCGCAAGAACGTGCTTTTACCGCCCATATTGGGTCCGGTAACGAGCAAAAAAGTCCCCTCGCCCGCTCCCACGATGGTATCGTTGGGTACGAAGGTTCCCGGCGGGAGCAGTTGATCGAGAACAGGATGTCGTCCTTCTTTTATGTCCAGGAGGGGTTCGTCGTCCAACACGGGTCGGTTGTAGCCGCGCTCGGAGGCCAACTCGGCCAGCGAGGCCAATACGTCGAGGACGGCCAAGACTTCCGCCGTCTGCATCAGCTGCGCCGTTTGAGAGGCCACGCCTTCGCGCAGCTGTACGAACAATTCGTATTCGAGTTGTTTGATCTTCTCCTCGGCGCTGAGTACCTTTTCGGCCTGCTCCGCGAGTTCGGCGGTGAGGTAGCGATTGGTGTTCTTGAGCGAGCGGTGCAGCTGATACTCGGCGGGAACTTTGGTCCGATGGGTGTGCGTGATTTCGAGGTAGTAGCCGTAGCCTTCGGTGAAGCCAACTTTCAAGCTGGGGATGCCGGTGCGCAGCGCTTCCCTGGCCTGAAACTCGGTCATCCACGTCTTGACGTTGGCCCGGAGATGATACGTCTCTTTTAATTCGTGGTTGGCTTCGGGGCGAATGATGTTGCCCTCGCGCGGATTGAGCGGCGGATCGGCCGTCAAGGTGGTTTCCAGCGTCTCGCGCAAGTCGGGGCAAAGCTCCAGGCGTGCGTGCAGGTCGCGCAGCAGGACCGCAGCGCATCCAGACAAGAGCGTCTTAACCCGAGGCAGCAAGGCCAGGGTGCGTCCGACGGCGGCGAGATCGCGCGGCGACGCGCTGCCGGTGCTGGCGCGGGCCGTCAAACGCGGAAGATCGGAGATGCCGCGCAGACACTCGCGCAACTCGCCGCGCCCACGGTGTTCGCGCAGCAACTCCTCGACGGCATCCAAGCGGGCCTCAATGGCTTCGCGGTCGGCCAACGGGGCCAGCAGCCAATCGTGCAAACACCGCGCACCCATCGGCGTCACCGTGCGATCCAGAGCCGAAAGGAGCGAGCCGACGCGCGCGTTATCGCGCAGAGTGCGCGTCAGCTCCAAACTGCGGCGCGTCACTTCGTCGAGAAAAAGAAAGCCTCGGTCGGAGCAAGGGCGCAACCGAGTGAGATGCGCCAGGCGGGCTTGAAGGGTCTCGCGTAGATACAAAAGCAATGCGCCGGCGGCAATCAGGCACGGTTGCCGATCCTCGAAGCCGAAGCCGGCCATCGTCGAAACGCCGAAATGTCCCAACAAGGCATCGTGGGCCGTTTTGGGATCGAAGGTCCAATCGGGACGGGAAGTCGAGGTCAGCCGCGGCAGCGCGTCCCGAAGGCGCTGAAGCAAGGAAGCCGTCTCGTCGGCCGCCGTCTCCGCGAAGAGGTATTCCGAGGGCGCAAGTCGCAGCACCTCGTCGGCCAGCCGCGGTTCCGGCACATCGGCGGCCTGAAACATTCCCGTGGATAGTTCGACCCAAGCCAAACCGGCCGGCGCTCTCCCATTCGGAGGCACGAATGCCAGCAGATGGTTGGAGCGGAGCGGATCGAGCAGATCGTCTTCGGTCAGCGTACCCGGCGTCACGACGCGGACGACCTCGCGGCGAACGGGTCGTCCCTTGACGGCGCGCGGGTCCTCCATCTGTTCGCAGATGGCCACGCGATGCCCCGCTTGCAACAGTTTGCCGAGATAGCGCTCCAGCGCGTGGTACGGCACGCCGGCCATGGGGATTTCTTTGTCGCGCTTCGTCAGGGTGATGCCGAGCAGACGGGAACCAATCTCGGCATCTTCCTCAAATAGCTCGTAAAAATCGCCGTTGCGAAACAACACAATCGTTCCCGGATGGCGCTCCTTGGCGTCCCGGAACTGCTTCATCATCGGTGTAGTCATATGCGGCAAACGGGAGTCGGCAAACGGCTATCGGAAGTCGATTAGCGACACGGTTAGGTTATATTGTACAGAATCGGACACCGCTGAACGATCGGATAGCCGACCTATTTCTTACCGTTGGCGCTGGGATTCGGGTTGGTGCGGAAAAGTTTGCTCATAGTGACGGTGTTGCCGAGGTCGTTGTATGCCACTTCGTTCATGTAGTGGCGCATGAGCATGAGTCCGCGTCCGCAGGGACGTTCGAGGTTCTCGAACGCGGTCGGATCGGGTACGTCGCTGGGATCGAAGCCGGGGCCATCGTCGGTGATCTGGATGTCAAAATGATCGGGAAAGAGTTGGTAGGCGACGTGGATTTTCTTGAGGTGATTCATCTGGTTGCCGTGTTTGATGGCGTTTACCAGAGCCTCTTCAAGAGCAAGTTTGATGCTGAAGATGTCGCGATCGTTGACCTGGCGTGCGAGAAGAACTTGCTCGATCTCGTCTTGAAGCCGTCGCGCTTCGGCAGCGTCACTGGGGATGGAGACCTCCAGGGCAATCGCCGGACTGACATCGCGCTGCGGTTTCATGATGGTGGCAACAGTTAAAGGCACGGATTGGACCTCCTTGACGTCGACAATCGGCCTGCGGTCATCGGCATTCCGTTGACGAACCTCGGACTTCCGAGGGGCCGATGGCCAATAGCCGCTAGAACGCTTGCAAGGCCGCTTGTTCTTCCTTCTGGATGTTAAATACCTTATCGAGTTTAGTTATCTCAAATACTTCGAGAATCTGCGGGTCGATGTTGCACAGAATCAATCGCCCGCCGGCGGTGTGCAACTTTTTGTTTAGCGTAATGAGTTTACCCAACGCGGCGCTGGAAAGATATTCCACATTGCCGAAATTGAGCAGCAGCTTGCGAAACCCCTCATTTTCTACCAAGCCGAATAGCTGATCGCCGATGATCTGAATGTTCTGATCGTCCAGAATCTTGCGGTCCACGAAGTTGACCACCGTGACATCGCCGATTTGCTCGACCTCAAGACGCCGGCGGCGCGGTTGCGACGACATGGAAAACTCCTTGCGAGGAACACCGCGTTGTTCGATGCCCCATTCACCAACACACCCGAACCCAAACGGAAGAGACGAGGAGAGAAAACCAATCTTCCATTGATGTTAGACCCCGTATCTCTCTTGTCAAGCATTTTTCGGCGCGAATCCGCGAAACGATTTGGCGCTCGCCTTCCCAAATGGATTTCGCCCTCAACTCGCCGCGCGCGCCGCTTCTTCTTCCTGTTCGCGCGTGAAGCGTTCGGCCAGAGCGATCTCGGGTTGCAGCGATTCCGCCGCCGGTATCGCGCTGGCTTTGGGGTCGAGGCAAAACAGATCCCACTTATCGTTTTCGTAGCCCTGTTGCCGAACGTACCATTCGTCGTTGCCGTTCTTGGCCAAGGGGAAGAGGGCGCAGGCGGACGGCTTGTAGCGGTAGGCATCGCCCTCGGCCGCGCCGACTTTGTGCAGCACGCAGCCCTCGTGAAAGAAAACGCACCAACTATCTACCACGCGCAGCATCGGCAGGTCGAACTTGCGACGATTGCTCAAATAACCTTTTTTCTCCAGAAGCCGCCGCGCTGCCGGTCGCAGATGGGGTAGAAATTTCTCCAGATGCGCGTCGAGGCGCTCCACCTCGTCGGGATAGACGGGAGGCCGACCGTTCTGGCAGCAAATGCCATCGCAGCCTCGGCCAAAAATGCACTCGAACGTCGCTTCCGTCAGGTTGACCACCGGCAGACTGTTCCGCATCGTCGAGGAACCTCGCTGAAGATGGGGAAAAAGAAATCTCTGGGTACTTTGTTAGCATCGGCACGCCACGACTGCAAGGCGAACCGGCAACGCGAGCTGGCGTTGTACTCTACAAGAGCCGATGGCCGCGGTTGCAGGCGCTGGCGACCCACACTTGCGATGGCTCCCACTCGAAGTGCCGACGCAGACGTTCGGCCGTCCATTCGGCTCGATCCTCATCGCCGACCACCGCGAACACCAAAGGCCCCCACGAGCTTTGTCCCACGCCACGCAGGTGCTGATCGCGCAGGAACGCCACCGTCGCTGCGATGCGCGGACTGGCATAGAGTCCGCCCTGCGATGAGACGAACGCTTCCCCCGCGCGCGCGTTGAACTCGAAGAGCGCCTCACCGAATGCCTCCAGGTCGCGCTCGATCAGAGACGGCAGCATCCCCAATAAGACCAAACGACACAGTGCATCCGTCCGCGCTCGTGCCCTCGATCCCGTTTTCAAGCCAGCGAACGCCGCGATTTCGTCTCGGCCATTCAATCCCATCGGTCCCTCGCTCGTTCCAGGCAGGGCCAGAAGCAGACGCCATTGCTCTGGGAACGCATGACGTGCCAACAAGGGCGACAGCGAATCGTTCGAGCGCTTGCCTCCCTCTACCAGAAAGCCACCCAAGTCGAAACCGTGAATGCCAAGCGCCGAACGCAAACCGCGTCCGACGCGTCGCGCCAGCGTCGGCGTGTCGCAGTTCAGATTCCACGACTCGGCCAATGCTCGCGCCGTCGCCAGAGCCAACTGCGTGCCGGAGCCTAGGCCGACGTGCGCCGGCATGGCCCGTTCGATGTGGATACGGCGGTGCGGCAGGTACTCTCGCCCCTCCTCTCGGCAGCTGCTTTCTTGAAAGCGTTGGGCGAACGTCAAGGCGCGCTCGGCCATCGGCCCCTCGGCGGACCAGGACGCAGCCGGTTCGACGTGCAGGCACAGATCGGGCCGGCCGATCGTCAGCCCCACCCCGCCGAAAGCGCGGCCAGCACCTCCACCCTCTGGATTCAACAGCCCAAAGTGCAATCGAGCGAACGCCTGCACGGAAACCATGACGCCGCCTCAGAAAGTTAGCCCCGGAGAAAAATCGGAAGTTTTTTGGATTCGCTCTTGCCTAAACAAAAATCAATCGACTAACATATTTGTATGGGAATCGGTTCTCTTCTCCCGTTAAGGACCGATCGCCCTACTCTCCTAGCCGAATCGACCTGCCCTCGCCGCTCGGCTCACGATATCAAGCACTCTCTCCCAGAAAAGTGTATCCTTTCATCGGATTCGGCAGGGTCGTATTCTCCCATCGACTTCGCCAATCCGGGACGGATCGTCGCCTCCCCAGAGTGTCGCTTCTCCCAGAGCGATTTATCCTTCTCGTTTTGATTTTTATGAGGAGAGGTTATGTCCAACTTCCAACGCCGCAGGGGCTTCACGCTCATCGAACTGCTGGTCGTCATCGCCATCATCGCCATATTGATCGGCTTATTGCTGCCGGCCGTGCAGAAAGTGCGCGACGCGGCGGCGCGTTCGCAGTGCCAGAACAATTTGAAACAGCTGGCTCTGGCCGCCCAGAACTATCAAGGGACCATGAACACGCTGCCGCCCGGCTTCAATCCGAACTCCTACCTCGGCAGTCTCGCCTATCTGTTGCCGTACATCGAGCAGAACAACATCTACAACCAGATTCCTCAGTACATGTTCAACCCCAACATGAGTAATGGCGTCTGGTGGGGCAACGGTTCCAGCTGGGGAGCTGCCTTCAATCGCATCAAGACGTTTCAGTGTCCCGCCGACGGCAGCCTCTACAACCCGTCTCAGGGCACTTGGGCGTACATGACCGAGAGCGGCTACTCCCTTAACGCGGGCTATTTCGGCGGCAACATCGGGCTGGGCGCGACGAACTACATCGCCAACGCCGGCGCGCTCGGCAATGTCAGCGCGTCGGGCGACAAATTCTACGGTCAATGGGTCGGCCCGTTCTATCAAGGCTCGGCGGTCAGCATCGTGCAGATCACCGATGGCACCTCGAACACGTTGATGTTCGGCGAAACACTCGGCGGCAAGAACGTGGGGACGCGCGACTTCAATCTCGCGTGGATGGGTGCCGGCTGTTTGCCCACGGCTTGGGACTTGCTCGATCCCTGCGGCTGGTACAGCTACGGCAGCAATCACACGGCCATCATTCAGTTCGCCTTTTGCGATGGCTCGGTGCATGGCCTGCGCAAGTCGGGTCCAAGCACGCCTTGGTTCAGCAGCCAGTGGTATGCGTTGATGAACGCCTCCGGCACACAGGACGGCAACGTCGTCGATTGGACGCAGTTGGATTGATGTCGTCCGAGCCGCGCCCGCTGTTGAGGGAATGCCATCGGCAGACGCGACAGCGGGCGCGGCCATTTTATCCGTTCCACGATGCTTTGTGCCCCTTCGATACAGAGAGGATACCATGCGCTCGTATGTATTTCCGCTTCTTCCATTCGCCCTATGTGCTTTTCTGGCTTCGGGATGCGGCTCGTCGCATCCGAGCGACCCCGCTCCCACTTCGCCGTCCGGAGTCGCTCCCAACAAGATGACTCCGCCTCCGCCGCCTCCTCCGCCGCCGCCGGCCCAGAAGTGAGAGGCTGTCTCAGAAGCTCCCGTCTCCCCTGTACTCAGGGGGAGAGGGGCTTCTCGGATCGTTTCTGAGACGGCGCGAGCGGCTAATTCCTCCGCTTCTTGTTACCGTCAGCGGGATCGGAACGAAAGATTCGATGAGGAGAATTTTTGAAAATAGTGAAGAAATGGAAATTTTTCACTTGCCAATTTAAGAGAGGAGTAGTTAACTTAGTTTTAATGATTTGTTGTTCTCACTTCGACGGTCACAAGCGCCTCGTCCTCTAAACTCGCGGAGGACCGAATGTTCGCCCCGCAGTAACCCGAAGAAGACAACTTCTCTCAGGCAGCAATCGTTCGACTCGTTCGCTTTTCGCCGAAACAAGGTTCGCCCGCTAGCGACTTCTCGCCCATTTCTGTCTCGATCCACACGAATCGCCTTGCAGGCGAGAACGGAGAGAGAGTCCGTATCGATTGTCGCTCCATCGCGAAGGAGGTATGCCGAATGCGCCCCGTCCGCTTCTCCCGCTTTCCGTGTCGTAATCACTCGTTTTACCCAAGTATTGAGGAGAAGGTATGACTCGCACGACTCGCAGACAGATGGGTTTCACACTCATCGAGTTGCTCGTAGTAATTGCCATTATCGCCATCTTGATTGGTCTCTTATTGCCCGCGGTCCAAAAGGTCCGCGACGCGGCGGCCCGTAGCAGCTGCCAAAACAACCTCAAACAGCTCGGCCTGGCGGCGCACAACTACCATAGTGCCCTGGGTACGTTGCCGCCCGGTGCCAACGTCAGTCCCAATTCGAGAGACCCGTTTGGAGGTGCCTACAACTATTCTCCGCCCAACGCTGGTCCCTACACCAGCTGCCTGGCGTACCTTTTGCCGTATGTCGAGCAGCAGAACGCGGCGAATCAACTCATGGCCAACACCGCTGCGGTATCCGGCGATAACTATGGTCTGTTCCGAATGAATACCACGTTCGGCGCGTGGGCCTATAGTTTTCCACCCTATAACCTCAACAATCCCAACGGTCTCATTGGTTTTCCGGCGGCATCCACCGTACACGTCAAGTCGTTCGAGTGTCCCGCCGACAATTTGTACACGCCGCTCTCCAACGGGCCTTGGGATGCCATGTTTACCACGAATGGAACGCTCGACGGCGACTACTTGTACGATCCGAACGGAACTTCGGGAGGCAACACGAATCAACTTGGACGCTCTAACTACATCGGCGTGGGCGGCGGTGCCTTGGGCAGTTACGAGTCGATTTACAAAGGTCCGATGACCGCTAACTCGTCCACCAAATTGACCGACATCCTCGACGGCACCTCGAATACCCTGCTCTTCGGCGAATCGTTGGGTGGTGCAAGTTTCGGCACCCGAGATTTCGCCTATGCGTGGATGGGTGCGGGGTGTCTGCCCACGGATTGGGAATTGCAAGAGCCGGCCAATTGGTGGAACTTCAGTAGCCGACACACGGCCATGGTGCAGTTCTGTTTCGCCGACGGCTCGGTGCGGTCCATTACCAAATTGGGTTCGAGTACGGGTTGGTACACCCCCCGTTGGTACATGTTCCAGGCCGCCGGAGGAATGGCGGATGGCACGGTCATCAATTTCGGCATGTTGGGCGAATGATCCACTCGAACGGCGCGCGGTTGGACCGATCGTCCAGCGCGCGCCGTGCTTTCCAACAAGAAGAACTTTTGGAGACGGTTCGATGCGCTCTCGATACAAGATCTTGTTTGCCGCGCTCTCGACGGTTGGAATGTTCGCCGGTTGCACGGGTAAGAAGGCGGCAGATAACGAATCTGGACCGCGTTTGTCCGCGCCGCCCGCGCCGACGAAACAAACGGATAAACCACGGGTGAATATGCCGCTCGCGCCTCCGCCCCCACCCGCGCCTCCGAATCAATGACGCGAGATCTGCCGAGCCGAGTCTGAAAGAGACGCCTCCTCAATCGAGTGGTTCTGTGGAGTGCAGATATTGGTTCAGAAACGCGAATGCGGCGCGTTCCCGTTCGCCGCCGGTTTTGTCGACGAGGACGGCTAATTTGCGATATTCGGACTCGATTTCTTCGTGCGGCAGAAATGCCGTGCGCGTGGCCAAGATAGCCGCCTCGACGACGGCATGCTTGGCCCGATTGAATCCGAAGAAATCGCGCAGCCGCCCGCTGTGGACGATCTCGACCTCCATGCTGGCGCGAGGGTCGTCCGAAGAACACCCATCGACAAACGCCGCCGATCCACTGGGGAGGCGAAACTCGAAATAGCGACACGCCTCAACCAAGATGCACCCGCGCACATGCTCGGCGGGACGCATCAGCGGCAGGGGGTCGAGCGCGCCGACCGCCGATCGCGCCAACAACAAAACATCGTCGGTGACGTGCAGCACCCCTTCGCCGTGAGCCGATAGGTTGGCGAACGTCTGTGCCGTGCGAAAGGGCCGCAGTATCATCCGCGTCAACGCGCCGGTGCGGGCGTCGATCTCGACGCGCGGCCCCATCGGCGCGACGTTAACCGCGCCTTGGGGTGAAATCGTGGTGACGATGCCTTCCAGGATCATGTTTCACAAATTAGGGCGAACGGGCGGCTGAGGCTGTCGGTTGGCCCGTTGTCCACTCGTTGCGTCGGAGCGCGCGTGCCGATTTGGACGAAGGCCAATACGACGAGTACGATTCCCGACAGCAGGGCGGCCAGCAAGAGCAGCAAGAACAATTCGACGCCGGCGATGGTCAATCCCTTGCGGAGCGACCCGGCCAGCAGCAGCGCGTAGATTCCCGCCGACAACAACCACGCCAACAGCAGCGCGACGACGGAGGCGACGATACGGTTCGTGCCAAACCAATCGTTGGGGTCGGTGTCGAAGCGTCCGGCAAACCAGATCAACGCCGCCGCCAGCGGCACCCAGAAAACGAGCGTGGCCGAGTAAATCGGCAACGAACGAAAGTAGCCTCGCGCCGGCACATCCGCCAGAGCGCAGCCCGCTTGAAACAGGAATGTGCCCACGCCGAGCAGAGCCAACAAACCGCCCAGCCCGGCGACGATCATCAGGGGAGAGCCGATTGCGTCCATGTTCCCTCCGAATTGTCTCGACCGCGTTCGAATTCATTGTGAGCATTCCGCCTCAGTCAGGCAAGGTAGAACGCCCCCCTTAAACTCGTCTCGCCTTCCTGTCGCCCATTGACGTAGAATGAGAGAGTGGAGCAAGAATCGATTTTCTCGACCCTCGGCGTGAGGAAGGAACCGGAAGAGACTGTGCCAAACGAGACCGTCGCGTTCCTTCTTCGCAACCCCGTCAGCGCCGTTACCCATCTCCTGTGGTGCGTGCTGGGGTTCTACGTCACCGGGATATTGTGGCGTCTCACCCGGGGCGACCGGCCACGACAGCTGAGTACCGGGGTGTTCGGCCTCAGCCTCATTCTGCTCTACGGTGCCAGCGGCATCTATCACTCCGTGCCCAGTGGAGCGGCGTTGCTGCCCTATCTGCAAAAGCTCGATCATAGCGCCATATACGTTTTGATCGCCGGAACGTACACGCCGGTGTTCGCGGTGCTGCTGTCGGGCCGATGGCGCGTCGTCTTGCTGTCGTTGGTGTGGGGTATGGCCGGAGTCGGCATCGCGGCCAAATGGTTGGTGCCGTGGCCTCGCTACGAATGGACGGTAGCGCTCTATGTGGCCATGGGCTGGATCGGCGTGGTACCCGCCGTGCAACTGATCCGCGCCGTCGGCGTCCAGGCAATGCTCTGGGGATTGCTCGGCGGTTTGCTGTACACCTTCGGCGGCGTGTGCGATGCGATCCAATGGCCGATCTTGCTGCCGGGGGTCGTTGGGTATCACGAAGTGCTGCACCTGTCCGATATGGGCGGCACGCTCGTTCACATCTTCTTTATCGTTCGCTACATCGTGCCGTTTCAGCGGTTGGGGACGCCTCCCTCTCCCACACACTCGGAGAAGACAGGCCGGAGCGAGGGGTTTCTCGAATAAGAGGTCCGCAATAAACAGAGGATTGGCTCGCCGATATTATCGATAATATCACAAAAAAGCAGTGCAGTGGAGGAGTTCGCGCACGGCTCTATCGGGAGTCAACTTCGTTCGGTTCACTCGGCATGGGCTTCAGGCAATCCGTGCGAATGGCGAAATCGGGCGATCGCTTTGAAGTACGTCGACAATCTCTCCAGCTGCGATTTTGGGACGAACGCTGCGAGCCGGCAAAGCGTCGTCGGTTCAGTTCTCGCTGAAATCGAACTTTTGTGCGGTTTCCTTGTTCGTGGATTTGTTGAGCGGATCGCTCAGATAGCGACGGCGACAGTCGGCGCAGAGATCGTAGCGGAGTTGGTGCCGCGATGGTTCGATGGCTTTGTCGAGGTTGTCTTCTTCCAACTCGCGCAGGAGTTCGGCGACGGCCTCCATGTGATCTTCTTCGAGATCCGACTCGGTAAGTTGGTTGGGATCGTGACGGGCGAAAACCTCAACCTTCACGACATAATGCTCTTGGTTGGCCCGTAGTTCCTGGCCGCAAAGATCGCATGTAATGTGCAACATGGAAAGCAGACCTCCCTAGCCGATCCCCCATCGCTCCTCGGCAGGGCGAGCAATGGAGACGTGCCTCGTGCCTTAACACCCAATGATTCAGCCTCGCGCGTGGAAAACTCTCTCCTATCCATCCGTCGCAGGTTTTTGGGTTCATGTCAAGCCGAATCCGAGAATTGTCGAGAGAATCTCAAGCCTATTCGGAAGCTGTGCGAGCGTCTCCGCGCCCGTCCTCGCCGCGATGCTCGGTTGCGAACGATGGCCGCGTGCGATAGCTTGAGAACAGATCGAATCGAATGCCATTTGTTTACAAACGTAGGGGATTATTTTGCGAGGACGCGGACGATGATTGGTGTCGTCTTGCAACAGGAATGGCTGCTGGGCGGTCGCCGCGCGCGCTTGCACCTTCTCCGCTGGATTTACGGCGCGTGGCTCATCGTTCTTCTGCTCTACGGCTATGCGCGCCATCTCCACGACGAACATCAACGCCTGCTGGCGCGCGCCTCCGGCAACAGTTCGACCTTTCTGATGCGTTCGTCCGCGCCGGAGATGGTGGGGCAATGGTTTGCCGAGACGTTCGTGACGCAGCAACTGCTGTTGTTGGCATTGATGACGCCGGCGTTCGTCGGTGGAGCGATTGCCGAGGAGAAACGGCGCGGCACGCTGCAATATCTGCTGACGGCGGACCTGGAAGCAAGGCACATCGTCGTCGGCAAACTCCTGGCGCGGGCGGCGCAGGTGATTTTGGTGGCGCTGGCGGGGCTGCCGTTGTTCGCTCTCTTGGCCGGTTTCGGCGGCGTGCAGCCCATTTTTGTGCCGATCTTGGCCGTAGCGCTGCTTGCGCCGATGTTCGGGTTGGCGTCGATGGCACTGCTCGCTTCGGTGTGGTGTCGTCAATCGCGCGACGCCGTGTTGGCGCTGTACGTCGTCGGGGCGCTAGCTGGGGGCGCTGTCTGGTATCTGCAAGGGTGGCTGCGCTATTTCGACCCGCTCTTCGTCCTCGCGCCGGCTTGGAGCGCGTGGCGCGGCATGGATGCGGCCGAAGTCGGACGGCGCTTGGCAATTTCGTCGGCGTGCTGGGGCATTCTCGGAGGCGTCGCGCTGGGGTTGGCCATCGCTCGGCTGCGTCCCGCCTATCGCGCCGAACTGGAGAATGCGCGACCGAAAAAACTCCGCTGGTATACGGCCCTGCGCGCTCCCGTTGGCGACGAACCGATTCTGTGGCGCGAACGGCACGTCGAGGGGTTAGCGCCGACTCCAGAGTTGCGCCGCGTGCCGCAATGGCTGGCCGTCGCCCTGATCTCCGGCCACACCACCGTTTCGTCGCTGCTGATTCTTGGGTTTTCGCTGCCGGCCGGAGTAGGGCTCGACGAGGTGTTTGCGGCGTTGGCAAACGCTCAAGCGGGACGATTGGCCGCCGTCATGCCCAATGCGAGTAACGGCTTTCTCGTTCAAGGAATGGCCGTCATGTTACTGGGCAGCCTCGTGGCCGGCATCCGCTGTTCGGGAGCGATCACCGGAGAACGCGAACGCGGGACGTGGGAGGCTCTGTTGCTGACGCCGTTGTCCGCCAAGGAGCTGATTCACGGCAAATGGTGGGGCATCATGGGTTCCAGCTACATCTACCTGCTGGCCTATGCCGTGCCGGCGCTGGTGCTGTCCGTGTTGGGCGGCGTCGTGGCGCTGTTGTGGGTTCTGCTGTGTCTGGCGGTCGCGGTGTTGGCAATGTACTACCTCGGTGCGGCGGGCCTGTGGGCTTCGGCGCGCTCGAACAACTCGTGGCGCGCTCTGTTGACGACATTGCTGGCCGGCTATGTCGGCGGACTGGCGATCTATCTCTGCTCCACGCCCATTCTCGCCCTCGTCTCGCTGATTCTCAATGCTTTCGTATTCGCCTTCGATAAATACTTCGGCACGCAATGGAGTGCGGCCACCGGTTCGTTCTCGTTCGATCGCCGAACCTTCACTCTGATGACCTGTCTGGGCTTGGCTCTGCTCTTCTGGTTGATGTCGCGGTTTTTTTTGAACCAGGCGCAACACTGGGTCGCCGACCGCGAACGCACGCGCCATTGGTTCGAGGAGCCGGTCTATCGCCGCTCGCGCCGCCGTCCGGTCGAAAAGGCCGCGCGTTGACGGCAAGGCCCCAGTTCGCAACTTTTTCACGACTTCTCAACCCGTGGGGCTACCGTTGCAACTTTTACAAGCGGCTGCCCGCGAGAATTGTCGCAGTCATGAAGACACAACCACTTACCGCTCAAGCCATAACGCCCATTGCGGACACGCGGCAGGAATCTCGGCACGAGACTTGCGGTAGAAGAGAGTCGCGTCCGGCAATCGTCCGAATCAACCCAAGTGGATATGTCCATGAGTCAGCGCGAAGCCAATCTGTTGTGTCTCCGCGACACGCTCGAGCATCTCTCGGTAAACCAGCAACGGTTAGAATGGACGGAAGATATGGAAGCGATCTGTCAATTGACCGAGAGCATGATCCGCGATCTCGTTCGCTGTCAGCGTATGTGCGAGGGGTTGCAGCGTCGTTATCGTTTAGAACAGGTAGCGTAGATCTCATCGGCCCGAAGCGCAAGCGAGGGACGCCAAGCGCTCTCGCTCGCGCCTTGGGCCGGTCGGCGTGGTAACGACGATTCTAGTTTCCGTCGTTCTTCCAAAAGCGCTTGCAGTTCGGCTAATACGAGTAAGTCTTTGGTTCTGCCTGCGGGGTGTCTGAGTCGGAGGAGTCGTTCCAAGGTCGCGACGCGGCAAATCACCCCGAATGCCTTGGCTTCTCGAGTGTAGGGAAAGCGTTGTTCGTAGGTACCGCCGCCCGACACCTCTTCAAGGCATCAACGAGGCGGCGGATGTTCTCCCTGTCGCGTGCATAAACCAAATCGACATCGCTTGGTCGAATGGGTGCTGCCGTGAATGATGGCGGCCCAACCGCGTGCGGTCCACATCCTTCTTGCACGCCTCGAGGATGGGATCGCTCCCGACATTTCCTCCAGAATAGAGTCACTTGATTCCTTCGTCATTTGATCCGACCGGGCGATGCGAGACCAGCGGCGGTAAATCCGCGCCGTTCGGCACGCGCGGATTTGCCGTTGCGGGCGGAAGCGGCGAAGGCAGGGTAAGGGCCGTAATTTGTCTCGCGCTCTCATTCTGGGAAGAATCGTGAGCCGATAACAACTCGCGGAAAGCTGTTCGTCGTTGACGAACAGCAAGGAGCGAACCCACCTGCTCAAAGGATGGTGGGGTCTCTTCTCAGTTTTGAGTTCCAAGTCGAAATCACTTTCGCTCGGAACTCAGCACTTGGAACTCAAAACTGAAAAGAGGCCCGGCTGGAGTAGCCCCACGCCGGCTGTACTTCTCCCCTGGGATTCCACACAACATTGTGTCGATGAGGAGGCGATTGTTATGAGGATGCGCTTGGGAGCGCAGTTGCTGGCTGCTTTGTTCGGCCTGTTCGGGGTCGTCCAGTACGCGGCGGCGGCACATTGCGGGTGTTCCAACTACAGCTGCTGTTCGCAGCCGTGTTGCGACGCTCAATCGTGCTTTCCGGCCTGCCAGCAACAGTGCAAGACCTGCTACAAATTGGTGTACGACAACGTCCTGGAAAAGCGCTGGCAGACCTGCTATCAGACGGTTCAAGAAACGGTCATGAAAAAGGTCTGCAAGACCTGCTACCGCGAAGAATGCAAGACCTGCTACAAGAACTGCTATCAGACTTGCTATAAACAAGTGCCCTGTACCTCTTGCAAGCCGTGCTACAAGACGTGCTACAAGGAAGTGTGCTGTACGACTTGTAAGCCGTGCTACGAAACGTGCTACAAGCAGTGCTGCTACACCGTCTGCAAGCGCGTTCCGGAGTGCGTGATGCGCGAGTGCTGCTACACGGTCTGCAAACCGTGCTACGAAACGCACTGCCATCAGTGCTGCCATCAGGCCTGTCATCAATGGTGCGAGAACCACTGCCGCGAATGCTGCTACACCGTCTGCAAGCCGGTCTGCGTGCATTGCGTCAAGGAAGTGTGTTGCACCACCTGCAAGCCGTGCCATGAGACGTGCTACAAGGAATGCTGCCAGACTTGCTACAAGGATTGTGTGCAAACTTGCTACAAGCCTTGCACCAAGATCGTCTGCACCCCGGTGACGACCTGCAAGACCGTCAGCAAGAAGGTCAAGGAATGCTGCACCGAGACGTACTGCGTGCCCGGCAAGACGAAGCATCAATGGGAACGGACGAGCGATAGCTGCTGCTTCGATCCCTGCACTTGCTCGTGCAAGTATCAACGCGGCCACTGGCATCGTTGCACGACGAAGTGCCCCGACCAGGTATGCACCCGTCAGGTCGCCCGCTGGCGCACCGTCTGCGAAACGGTGCCCTGCACGACCTACTGCAAGAAGTGCGTGACGGAAATGGTTCCGTACACGGTTTGCAAGAAAGTTCCTTACACGGTCGTCAAGAAAGTGCCCTACACCGTCTGCAAGATGGTGCCGGTCACCACGGTCCAGAAGGTTCCTTACACGGTCACCAAGTACGAAACTCAGGTCTGCAAGAAGCAGATCCCGTACACGGTGGTTCGTTCGTGCAAGGGCGCGTGGGTTGACGACAAGGGCGTCGGCCACGCCGATCCTGGCCCCGGCGAGTGCGGTCAATCGTTGCCTCCGGGCACGAAGTCTTCGTCGGGCCGTACCTTTGTCTGCGGCGCGAACTACACCACGACCCATACGACGACCACTTGCCGTATGGTCAAGGAAGTCTGCCGCAAGCAAGTGCCCTGCACGGTTTGGAAGACGGTTCAGCAGCAATGCGTCAAGACGGTACCCTACAAGGTCTGCAAGATGGTGCCGCACACCGTCAAGAAGTGCGTACCTTACCAGGTTTGCGAGATGGTGCCCTGCACCGTCATGAAGTGCGTGCCGTACACGGTTTGCAAGCAAGTGCCGTACACGGTCAAGAACTGTGTTCCCTACACGGTGACCGAGTGCGTCCCCTGCACGATCTGCAAGCGGGTCAAGACCTGCGTGCCGGTCGAAGTATGCGTCAAACGCTGCCGTAAGGTTCCGGTCGTGGTCGATCCGTGTACCACGAATTGCTGCCCGAAGACGACCTGCTGCGAGACGAAGTGCTGCACTCCTTGCAACTGCACGCCCTGCTGCTGCTGCAAGAAGCCAGGCTTCTTCCAACGGCTGATGAGCCGTCGCTGCTGTGCGTCCTCTTGCAACACCTGCTGCAACACTACCTGCAATACTTCTTGCGGGAGTTGCTGCAACTAACGCCCCTCTCGCCTCGCAGCGTCCCCGTTGTCCGCCGCGAGAATCGAAGGGGAGTAACGCCCGTCGAACGGAGGAGAAGCCGGCCCGGCTCTCCTCCGTTCGATTTTTTATTTTCCTCCCTCGTTCGCCGCGTTACAATGAAGGGCATGAGAAACTTCATGCGTCCAAGCTTGTGCTACCTCGCGTGTTTGACCTTAACGGCAGCGGTCCAAACGCTGGGGTGCGAAAGTGCCGCTGAGCGCGAGGTTGGCAAACCCAAGAGCCAGGCCGGCGAGAGGGGCCAGGCCGGCGAAGCCAAAAAAGTGGCGATGGGCAAGAACGTCTATTTGGAGGTCTTGCCGGACAAGAAGCGGCGCGTCCTCGTGAATGCCGAGGTCTGTCTGCGCGAGGGGCAATTGGAACTCTTCTTGTGCCGCAGACAGACGAAAGAGCATGAAGCCATTTTGACCGCCGATGTGGATGCGCGCAAAATCCATGCGGCTCTGATTGCGGCGGGAGCGGTCGAGGGATCGCCGGTGCGTTTCGTGCCGAACTACCGCCCCGCCTCCGGCACGAAGATCGAGATCACCTTGCAGTACGAAGCGAAAGACAAAAAACCGATAACGGTTTCGGCCAAATCGTGGATTAAGGACGCCAAGAAAAAAGCGATCTTGGAAAGCGATTGGGTTTTCGCCGGCAGTCATCTCGTGGCCAACCCGCTCGATCCCGATGGTCCCAAGCACTATCTCGCCAACGACGGCGATGTCATCTGCGTGTCCAATTTTGAAACCGCCCTTCTCGATTTGCCCATCAAAAGCCCCAAGGACGACGCCGACCGCATCTTTGTCGCCAACACCGAGCGCATCCCGCCCGTGGAGACAAAAGTGGTCGTCATCCTCACCCCCATCGTGGAAGCGAAGAAAGAGAAGAAGTAGCAGCGTCACGAATGGATTCGAGCGCCGAATCCGATCGGATCGCATTCGTATTTGGTTAGCCGCGACGCGCAAGCGGAGCGCGTTCGAGTGTACGAACGCGCTCCGCTTGCGCGTCGCGGCTAACCACACGCGAGGGTGAGGGGACTCGAACCCCCGCATTCAGCCCCCGTCCCCGGCAGGCTGGCATAACAGTTCGGTTGCTTGGGCCGAACGACTGTCCCACGCGACGCTTCCGTCCACAGTTGCTTGACCGTTCGGCAACGCGGTGAAGAATCTCTCACACTCCTACCGCTTGGCGATCTTTGTTCGGTAGGCCGTTCCTCTCCGTCCGCGCCGCCGGGTCCTGCCAGCGAATGCACTGCCGAAAGAACGACAACGGATTGTCATAAACCACCTTACGAATCACGGCTTCGTCGTGGCCGCGGCGGCGCATGGCGAGGATAAACTCCGGCACGGCCAGGGGGTCCGACTTGCCCCAGTCGCCGGCCGAGTTGACCATGACGCGCTCCGTGCCCACCATCTCGATCATGTCCACGGCCCGTTCCGGCGTGCATTTCGTCGTCGGATACAGCGTCATGCCGCACCAGAAACCGCCGTCCAGCGCCAGACGCACCGTATGCTCCTCGACGTGATCGACGCACACCCGCGCCGGATCGACGCGGCGATCGCCCTTGAGCATGTCGAGAATCATCCGCGTGCCCTTGTATTTGTCCTCCAGATGCGGCGTGTGGATGAGGATCAATTCGTTGGTCTTCATGGCCAGGTCAACGTGTTCCTGAAAGATGGTGGCCTCGTTGCGCGTGTTCTTGTTCAAGCCGATTTCGCCGATGCCCAGCACATTGGGCCGTTGGAGATATTCGGGAATCAGCGCGATGACCTCGCGCGACAGCGAGACATTCTCGGCCTCCTTGGCATTGATGCACAACCAGCTGTAGTGGCGGATGCCGAACTGCGCGGCCCGTTTCGGTTCGACCTCGACGAGATGGTGAAAGTAATCGCGGAACCCCTCGGCCGAGCCGCGATCGAACCCGGCCCAAAACGCCGGCTCCGACACCGCCGTGCAGCCGCACTGAGCCATGCGATGATAATCGTCGGTGACGCGCGAAATCATGTGAATGTGCGGGTCGATGTAGAAAGACACGACTGTAACTCCTTGTGCCACAGCGACTTATATCATTGTCGTAGGCCGAGGCACGCTTGGGGCTTCAGGACGAAATCGCCACCGAACATCGGAGGTATGAATGAGTTGAGGACAAGTATCATGCCTAAGGATCACCGGAAACTACTGAGCTTTCCCCAACCGACGACTTGGTTTGGAAAGAAGGCTTGGGTGCATGGGTGCCCGCCAGGTTCTCACAGCAGGGGCGAGAGCGGAGTAACGCTTTCGCGGAATTCGAACGGCGAACGGATGATCCAGGCGTCCTCACTTTTCCGCCAACAGTTGCCGTAGTACATATTGTAAGATGCCGCCGTGCTGGTAGTAGCGAATTTCTTGTGGAGTGTCGATGCGGACGAGCGCTTGAAAGACGCGCTCGCCGCCGTCGGCGCAGTGGGCGCGTACGGTTAACTCGCGGCCAGAGGCGAAACCGCTGTCCAACAGCTTTGGCAGACCTTCGAGGTCGTAAATTTCTTCGCCGCTGAGACCGAGGCTGGAGACGTTTTCGCCGCCGCGGAACTGCAACGGCAAGATGCCCATGCCGACGAGGTTGGAACGATGGATGCGCTCGTAGCTCTCGGCGATAACGGCGCGGATGCCGAGTAGGAGTGGTCCCTTGGCCGCCCAATCGCGCGACGAACCGGAACCGTACTCCTTGCCCGCCAATACGAGCAAGGGAATCTTGTCGTCGCGGTATTTCACCGAGGCGTCGTAAATCGACATTTGCACTCCGTCGGGGAGGTGGCGAGTGACGCCGCCTTCCGTACCGGGCGCGAGTTGATTTTTCAGACGCACATTGGCGAAGGTTCCGCGTACCATGACCTCATCGTTGCCGCGGCGCGAGCCGTAGGAGTTGAAATCCTTGACGGCGACGCCGTGGGCGACGAGATATTGTCCTGCCGGACCTTGCGCCTTGATGGAACCGGCCGGCGAGATGTGGTCGGTCGTGATGCTGTCGCCGAGTACGGCCAAGACGCGCGCGCCGGTGATGTCTCGCACCGGGTCCGGCTGCGGTTTCATGTCCTCGAAGTACGGCGGATGCTTGACGTAGGTAGACTGTGCATCCCATGCAAAGAGATCGCCCTCCGGCGTCGGCATGGAGCGCCAATGTTCGTCGCCCTGAAATACTTCGCCGTACTCTTTGTGGAACATCTCCGAATGTACGGACGAGCGAATTGTTTCCTCAACCTCAAGTCGCGTCGGCCAAATGTCCTTGAGGAAAACGGGCCGACCCGTCTCATCGGTTCCGAGTGGTTCGCTGTGCAAGTCGATGTCCACGCGGCCGGCGAGTGCATAGGCAACGACGAGCGGCGGCGAAGCGAGATAGTTGGCCCGCACTTCGGGATGCACGCGGCCCTCGAAATTGCGATTGCCGGACAGTACGGCGGCAACGACGAGACTGCCCTCTTCAATGCCTTGCGAGACGGACGCGGGCAACGGGCCAGAATTTCCGATACAAGTCGTACACCCATATCCTACTAAATGGAATCGCAATTGTTCTAAAAAGGGAGTCAGCCCCGCCTCGTTGAGATAATCCGTCACCACTTTCGAGCCGGGAGCCAAGCTCGTCTTCACCCACGGTTTCGTTCGCAAGCCTTTCTCGACGGCCCTTTTCGCCACCAGTCCGGCCGCGAGCATGACGGACGGATTCGAGGTGTTCGTACAACTGGTGATGGCGGCGATGACGACGGAGCCGTGATGCAATTCGGCTTTTTCTTCACCGAGTTTGACCGCCGCCGCGCCCTTGCCATCCGCCCAGCCCTTGGTCTTGTTGAGCAGACCGGGCAATTCCCTGGCGAACGATTCTTTGACCTGTCCCAAGGCGATGCGGTCTTGTGGGCGCTTCGGTCCCGCCAAGCTCGGCTCCACCGTGCCGAGATCGAGAGACAGGGTATCCGAATACATCGCCTCCGGCGTCTGTGGCGTATGGAACAGGCCCTGTTCCTTGGTGTACGCCTCGACGAGTTGTACCAGCGATTCCGGGCGGCCGGTGAAGCGGAGAAACCGCAGCGTCTCGGCATCGACGGGGAAGATGCCGCAGGTCGCGCCGTATTCCGGAGCCATGTTGGCGATGGTGGCGCGATCGGCCAGCGGAAGAGCCGCCAAGCCGCTACCATAAAACTCGACGAATTTGCCGACCACGCCTTTCTTGCGCAGCATCTCCGTCACGGTCAGCACGAGATCGGTGGCGGTCGCTCCTTCGCGCAGCTGTCCGGTCAGTTTGAATCCGACGACTTCGGGAATGAGCATGGACAGCGGTTGTCCGAGCATGGCCGCTTCGGCCTCGATACCGCCGACGCCCCAACCGAGGACGCCCAGTCCGTTAATCATCGTCGTATGCGAGTCCGTGCCAACCAGCGTATCGGGATACGCCGTGTGCGTCTCCTCGTTCACGAACACCACGCGGGCCAGATACTCCAGGTTCACTTGATGCACGATGCCGGTATCCGGCGGCACGACCTTGAAGTTGCGGAAAGCCTTCTGCCCCCAGCGCAGAAAGGCATAGCGTTCGCGGTTGCGTTCGAACTCCAAATCGGCGTTGGTGCGGAAGGCGAGACCGTTGCCGAAGTCATCGACTTGCACGGAATGATCGATGACCAGTTCGGCGGGCAGCAGCGGATTGATGCGTTTGGGATCGCCGCCCATCCGCTTCATGGCGTCGCGCATGGCTGCGAGATCGACGACCGCGGGCACGCCGGTGAAGTCTTGGAGCAGGACGCGCGCCGGCATGAAGGCGATCTCCTTACTCGGCTGCGCCTTCGGCTCCCATTTGGCCAGCGCTTCGATGTCTTCGGGACGAACGGTCAATCCATCCTGACAGCGAAGCAAGTTTTCGAGCAAGATTTTCAGCGAGAACGGCAACCGAGCCACACGAGGATGAACGCGGGCAACGGAATCGAGACGATAGATGGTATACTCACGATCGCCGACGCGAAGCGACGCTTGACTGCCAAACTGCTGATCCATGATAGACGGCCTTCTCTTGAGCGAACTCTGAGGAAACCCGATGACGTAACATTAGTATTGTGGGAGAGGAGCCAGACGACGGCAACGCACGACACATCTTCCAACGGCGAAATGCAAGACGGCTCCACGACGATTCGGAAATGGAATTCCGATCGCCGTCGATTGGGATCGCATCATTCGAAAGAGAAATGCCGAGCGGATTCAGAGAGTCGTCGAATCGAAGATAATCGATCTCCGCAAAGAAGACCGACGGTCGCTGCGCGGGAGAGGGAACCAACTTTGGCCACGGCAAATCCTATGGCTCGGCTCTACGGATCGCTCGGCCAAGTGGACTGACTCGAAAGTACGTCCGTGGCCTTGGTTCATAGCGTATTGGCCAGCATCTTGGTGACCTGCAAGCAGCAAGGCGTGAAGTTCTTGGAGTTGGCGCGACAACTTTGGCAGGGCGGCGAACCACACGATCCCTTCCTGTGGTTCCGCCGCCGGAGCCGGAGCGACCCTCGCGAGCGCGGGGGCGTCAGGCTCCTGTTACGCCACAACAGGAGGCCGATGCCCCGGTTCGCCAAAGGATGAGACCAGCTTCCACGCCGGGGCGATCTTTGAGCGAAGTTATTCGTGGCGGAGCGCCTCAATGGGATCGAGCATGGCGGCTCGGTAGGCGGGGTAGAGACCGAAGCCCACGCCGACGGCGACGGCCACGATCAACGACAAGAAGATCGACGGCACATGCACCTTGGCGGGGAGGTGCGCGCTCCAAAACTCGAAGATCGGCGGCATGATGAAGACGATCGTTAGTCCAATCATCACGCCCAGCACGCCGCCGATGGTCGTCTGCACGACGGCTTCGATAAGAAACTGCATGGTGATGTCGCGCCGCTTGGCACCGAGCGCTCGGCGGATGCCGATCTCCCGGGTCCGCTCCGTCACGGTGGCCAGCATGATATTCATAATGCCGATACCGCCGACGACCAACGAGATGCCCGCGATCATACCCATCAAGATCATAAACCGGCCTTTCTCGCGTTCGGCGGCCTCCAGCTTATCCAAAGGAACCGACACCGACCAATCGGCCTTCTCGTGAGTTGAGAGAATGGCCTTGATCCACTCGCCGGTCGTGCGAACTTTATCGATGTCGCTGACCGTCAGCGTCACTTGACTGAGTTGGACTTGTTCGCGCTGGAACGAACCGGCCTGTCGGTTGGTGATTGTCGAGCCGAAATGTTCGTTGCAAGCGTCCAGAGGAATGTATACGTCGTTATTGTAGTCTTCCATCTCTTGCCCGCCGCTGTCCCCGACGGCCGAACGGCTCTTGAGAACGCCCACGACCGTGTAGGGCGATTGACCGATTCTCAGATCCTTGCCCAGCGGATTCTCGAAGGGAAAAAGAGCGTTGGCCACTTGCGAGCCAAGTACGACGACATTGGATCGATCTTCGTGGAGAAGGAAGCGTCCCAGTGCCATGGGGAGATCGTTAACGGCGGCGTAATCCTCGGTGGTGCCGACCGCTCGTCCGGTGTACATCAAATGATAGCGGCGCATTTCCTGTTTGAAGTCGCGCATCGGCACCATGCGCGTCACCGTACCGCCTTCCTGCAAGACGGCAAATCGATGGTAGTCCGCCTTGGTTAATCCGTAGACGGCCACGCGCGAACGACCGGCGGTCGCCGAGTTTTCCGGCGGCCTGCGGCTGCGAACGATGATGTTCGTGGCCCCGAGTTTGCGTATATCGTTGAGGGCTTCTTGCATGCTGCCTTCGCCGAAGGCCATCAAGGCGATGACGGCTCCCGTGCCGATGATGATACCCAGCACCGAGAGGAAGGCGCGCATCTTATGCAGCCACAAGCTGCGTATGGCCAAGATCAGGCTTCGCCGTCCCTTGTCCCAATAGAGCAGCGGCACGAAGATGCCCGCCAACAACAACAGCCCAAGCACTAAGTAGAGCAGCAAGTACATGTTAGGATTCCTGGGGTCGGACGGTTGACGTTGTCCTCGCTCGAATTTCTGCTGGGACGAGAAACCGGGAACGCATCAGACATTCACTGGAAGCTGAGAGAAACCGTTAAAGTTTACTCCATCGTTTGCCAGCGCCTTGCCGATGGTCCGATGCTGATTGCGCTCGTCGGTTTCGATGTGGCCGTCGCGCATGCGGATGACGCGCTTGCCCCACGAGGCGATGTCGTTTTCGTGCGTTACCATGATGATGGTCTTGCCGGTATTATTCAGTTGTTGCAGCCGCTCCATGATTTCATCGCTGGTGCGCGAGTCGAGATTTCCGGTCGGCTCGTCGGCGAGAATCACATGCGGATTATTGACCAGCGCGCGCGCGATGGCCACGCGCTGCTGTTGACCGCCGGACAGTTGCATCGGTCGATGGTCGAGCCGATCGCCCAAGCCGACCAGCGTGGCCAGATGAATGCACCACTCGCGCGTCCGTTCGGTGAGTTTGATTCCCTGATAGAGCAGAGGAATCTCGACGTTCTCGACGACGGTGTATTGCGGCAGCAGATTGTAGGATTGGAAGATAAAGCCGAGAAAGCGACTGCGAATCTCGGAAAGTTGATCGTCGTCCATCTGCGAGACATCCTCGTCGCCGAGATAGTAGTGACCGCTCGTGGGTCGATCGAGACAGCCGAGTTGATTCAGCAGCGTCGATTTGCCCGAACCGGACGGTCCCATTAGCGCGACGAAATCGCCTTCCTCGACCGTGAGCGACACGCCGCGCAAGGCTTGCACGGTTACGGATTCGAGATAGTACGTCTTCACCAGATCGGTTACGCGAACGACATCGGCCATCGGGTTGTCTCTCTCGGTTAGCGGCGAGGTTCGAGCGGGCAACCGCGACACCGGCAAGAGCTATTCCTGCCGGCGTCGCGGATCGTTGGACGAAAGTTACGGATTGGCGGGGGTTTTGCCTCCGGCGGGCGCTCCACCTTGGCTCTGGGGACCGAAGCCGCGAGGACGACTTCCCCCCGGCGCTCCTCCGGGAGGCCCGCCTGGACCGCCTGGACCGCCTGGACCGCCTGGACCGCCTGGACGACCGCGCTTGTCTCCTTGCCCTTTACTGCCTTGGCCTTTGCCGCCCTTGCCTCCCCAGCCCTGGTTTCCTCCCGTGCCCGCTTCTTTTGGAGCGGCTTGAACTCCGTAGTCGGCCCGTTGTTTTTCGGTCAGCAGCGCGCTTGGATTTACGACGACCTCGTCGCCTTCTTCCAAGCCTTCTTTGATTTCGACGTGCGTATCATTTGCCTTGCCCACGACAACGTCACGCAGAACGGGGTGGCCTTCAATCAGGACGAAGCAGCGTCGATTCTTATCCATCTCCGTGCCGCCCAGAACGGCCTGTATGGGAACGATCAATACCGGTTCGGAAGTGCTATCCACTTTGATTTCGATTACGGCGTCCATTCCCGGTTTCAAACCTTCCAGATTCGAGTCGTCGATGGCAATGTAGGTCTGATAGACTTTCACGTCGGAACTGAAGAAGTCCGTCTGCGACGCCACCGGCGCAATCTGCTTGACGTGTGCCTTCAGCGGTCGATCGGGGAAGGCGTTGACCCGAACGACGGCCTCCAGGCCGCGCCGTTCTTGTCGCTTCTGCAAGTGGGCGTAGGTGTTGTTGAACGAGTTCTGCAGGGCCGCGTCGAAGGTGACGTAAGCGCACAATCCCGACAATCGATCCGGCGAGAACAGAAGAGCGGTATTGATGGCCTCGCTGAAGCCGGTGGAGCGTTCGACGTCGTCTTTGACGCGCGACACCATCGACTCGTGGACGCGGGCATTGACGACCATGTTCTTCAGATTGGGCACGCTCAGCAACTTCTGTCCTTCCTTGACCTGTTCTCCCTGAGCAATCACGCCGCCGCTGCTGCCGCCGAAGCGCGCCCGTTCTTCGACGTAGTACACGACCATGCCGTCGCGCGGGGCGCGGATGAAGCAATTGTCGATTTCCTCTTCGATGTCCTGCAGCTTAGAAAGTTGCTTCTCGTAGAGCGCTCGCGCGGTTTGAAACTTGACGAGGTCGGCCTCGTGCCTTTTTTTCAGCACCGTCTCGTACATTTTTACTTGTCGATTCAATTTGTCGATGCTGCCTCGGTATTGGGTCTCGAACTTCTTTTGCGTCAGCTTATCGAGTACCTCCGTCTGCTTTTCCAGGTTTTTCAGCGTCAGTTCGGCGGTACGGCGTCGGGCGGCATCGGCCTCGGCCTGCGAGACGGTGACGTACAACCGGCCCGGACGGGACATGAGGTCCGACCAGTCGGCCCGCTCGCGCCACATCTCCAGGTCGGATCGGGCCATCGTCAGCTTGTTTTCCAGGTCGATGCGATCCTTGACGTATTGCCCGTCGAGATACTCTTGCAAGGTGATTTTTCCGACTTCGAGATCCGACTTGGCCAATTCGACGTTGGCTTGGTCTTGAATCTCGTCGATCGCCAGGGTTTGTTCGGCGGTCTTCAACGACTCCAAAGATTTGAGAACTTCGATCTGTTGATCGGTGAGCTGGGAACGCAGGGCGGAGTCGTCCAACTCCATGATCTTATCGCCCTCCCGGACGGGAGAGCCGTTGTCGATCACCCATCGGATGCTGGTGGCGGCTTGTCCGGGATTCTTGGCTTTGACCTTGCACGAGTAGTAAGTATTGTCGGCCGGTTCGAGACTCCCGCGATCCTTAATGGTAACTTGCAGCGTCTTGCGTTCGACCTTTTGGGTCATCATTTGCGGCCAAGCGGCACTCGAGCGCTTGTAAATATACCAACCGGCCGCGCCGATGCTGCCGCTTGCGACGAGCAGCGCCAGCGCGACGAGCGACCATTTATTGCGCCGGCTGAAGCGGCGCGCCTTGGGCAGGCGATTGGGCGTTGGGTTGGTTTCGTTCGGGGCGAGGAGGGGGGAGTTGTTCGAGAGTGCCGGGGTTTTGTTGCTGCTCTCCGGCGGGTTGGTTGTTGTTAGAGGCGTTGTTGGGGGTTGCGTCTGCATCGATCCACACTCCTCGGTTGTCTAGGGGCATCACTCCCATCTCACGATAGATGTAAGTACGGCTGATAGCGAAGTTAATCCAAGTATTGTACAAGTCGTTCTGCGAACCTAGAAGAGACGTTTGCGTCGAAAGCAACTGCGTGGTCAAAGCCGCCGGATCGCCCACTTGAGGCCGACCCGAGACGGGGCCGATCAGGCCGGCCAGAACGCTGTCGGCACCGGGCGGCGCTTGCGGCTGACTGAAAGCCTGCAAGGCCTGATCCACCTGCATATACGCCAACTCGATCTGCCGTTTCTGCACGCGCTGATAGTTGTTGGCCAACACGCGAAGCTGGCGTAGATCGAAGCGGACGTTGAACAGCAGCTGATCTTCAAAGGCCATCAGGCTGCGGCGCGACTGCTGGAAATTGATGAGCGTGCTGCGGTAGTTGTTGCGCTGAAGGATGCGCACCAGAGGCAATTGACCGGTGAAGATTAACTGGTGCGTCGAGCGCGACCCGCTGAAGGCGAAGGGATTGGCTCCGCCGGCCGGCGTCGTCGCTCCCAGATGGTAATCGACGTTGAACGTGCCCAACAGAGCGTTCGCCGCCACGCGGATTTTGCGCCAGGAATCGGTTAGCTGAGCGCGGACGTTCATGAGATCCACGCGGTTCTCAAAGGTGGACTGTTCCACCGCGAGCAACGCTTGTTCCTCCGGTGCCGCGATCACATCCACGCCTTTCGCGCGCACCGGCGGCAATTCGGGCCACATCCCCTTAATTTTATTCTGGATCTCGACGTAGCCGTAATCGATCACTTTAAGGAATATCCGGCGGACACGGAAGAATTCATTTCGCGCCCTCCGCACACTATCTTCGGGATTTTTGATGGTCTTCCATTCCTCCTGTTCGTAGATGCCCAAGCCGAGTTCGTATTCCACCAAATCCAATTCAAACTGAATCGCCGCTCGACGTTGTAGGTCGGCCTCTGGTAGGGGAACGCCGATGCTCTCCGCCTCTTTCCGGCGAATCGCATCGCGTTCCTGCCCATATTTCATCATCAGATCCAACAGTATTCGCTTTCGCTCGTCCCAACCTTTGTCCTTGGCCATGTTTTCGTAATAGGGCAGACGGGACAGAATCACTTCTCGCGCCTTGGTGCCGCGCATCAGCGGCGTTCGATCGAGAATCCGCCGGAACGTCGCTCGTAACGATTTGGCCTTCTTGGAATCGCTCGACTGATCGATCGCGGTGATAACGCGCTGATGGTCGACGAACAGCTTCTCGAACGTGTCGATGATGGTAATCATCGGCTGCAACGGGCCGGGTTGCAAATCGATCGGTACGGTAAGCGGAAGACCGAGCTGTTGCTTTAACTGATCCAACGACACTCGGAATTGGAGTTGAAGACCAAGTATCGACTCGTAGTTGTTCAACAGCCGCGCCTCGATGAGGCCTTTTTGCACGCTGTTGACCAAACCGCCTTCCAACCACACATCAAAAATCCGCAAGTAACGCTGAAGAGCCTGGATGTTTTTGTATTGGTTGAAGAGTACGGTTCGTTCTTGGATGGCGGAGAGATAGCCTTGGGGCGTGATCAGTACGCCGGAATTTTGGATCGCTCCCAACGGCGATGTCGCCGCCACTTGCACCGTCGCCGGATTGGCCACCAAGGGCAGGGTGAATGGGCCGGGCACGAAGGCGGCCGGCGTGTTCACCGTACCGGGCAACAGAGCGACCACGCCCGCGCCGACGCCGGGGATGAAGCCGGTGGACTGTCCCGCCGCGAAGAACACATAGTATTCTTGACGGAAGCGATAAAACTGGCGAATGGCATAGACGAGATCGCGCTCGGCCTGGGTCAACGGCTCCAGAACAACGGCGCGGCCGCCCCCTGCCAAGAAGGGCTGAACGATATCGAGATTGATCGTCGAGACGCTGACCGTGCCGTTGGCACCGCCGCCCAAATTGTACACCGTCTGGTTGGCGAAGTTGAACAGCAGCAAGGCACCCGTCGAAAACGCCTTGGTGAAGCCGGTCGTGGTGTTGGAGATCCAGTTGTTGGTGCGTCCTCCCGCCGTACCCTTGCCGGAGCGTTGGCGGAGGAATTGCTCGGTGGCGAAGGGCTGCGCGATGAAGGCGAAGCGTTCGGCGGTCAACGCCAAGGCGGTCAAATACAGTTGCTCGCGCAGCGTTTGAAACTCGCGGCTGTTGATGAAGCCCAACTCGGTGATTTGCTCCAAATTGAGCCGAAACGGCTTGATCGTCGAAGGATTGGGAACTTCGAGCGAGACAAACAGACGCTCGTTACTGGTGATCGGTTGGGCCAGATCCTGATCGATATTCAGGTCGGTCTCTCGCGCGCGCTCGGCGATCGTCTTTCTTTCACCCATCAACGTGGGTTCGGTTTCATCTTCCTGATCCTGCGCCGCCGCTTTGCTGGCTTCCTCCTTGGCGCGGTTCTCGGCGTCCCAGCGGCGCATCAACTCCAGGTAGCCAGTACCCTGCCAATTGGCATAGCCTTTTAACAGCGGACGTTGTGGATGCGGCGAGAGATCCCAGGCGGCGGGATCGTCGGGAGGCATCGGCGGACGATCCGGGTTGGTCGGATCGGCGAAGCGCGACAGAGGATGGGGATAAACGTAGTAGCTATCGACCTTCCACTGGGGAAAGCGATCCTTCTCGGCCAATAGCTCGTCTACCTCAGCGTCGGCACGGCGTCGGAAGAAACGCCGCGAGCAACCGCTGAGAGAGAGCAACTCGGTCAGAGATAAGGCAAGGAGAAGAAACACCCAACCCAGCCTGCGCGAGGAGCGCTGTTGGTTTGTATTCACCATGAGAAACCCGCATCCATGCCCGCAAAAAAGGAACAACCGCTACATCCGTTATCGCCCGCGCGGTTTCTCATTCTTTACCATAAACCAACCTACCTCATAAGCCATGAGAAGATGATGAAGATGGGCGGTTCGCTGTCGGCTTTTCGTTCGCTATCGAGGCAGTCCAAATCAGCGGGTGACGATTATAATGAATGATTGAGGAGGAGACACGCTCCGTGGTTCAACAATCTTTATCCATCCTTCCCGAACGGTTGCGGGATCTGCCGGCGCTTGTGGAATCGGCAGAGGGGTTCGCGTCGGTACTGTCCGCGCTCTCCGAGAGACGAAGCGCCGTCGTGGATGGCGCATGGGGTTCGTCCGCGGGGTTGGCGGCGGCAACGCTCGCCCGCCATGTGTCGGGCACGTTGCTCGTCGTTCTCGCGCATCCGCACGATCTCGACGGGTGGAGCGGCGACCTCGCCAGCTTCGCCGGAATGGAACCGCTCGTGTTTCCCGCTTGGGATGACTTCCGCAATGAAGCGATGGATTCGACCCGACGCGCCGTCGACGAGATCGCCGGTCAACGCCTGCGCTCGCTCAAGCGACTGGCGGGTTCCGATCCGCCGCGCTTGTTGTTGGCCACGCTGCAAGCCCTGATGCAGCCGGTTCCCACTCGTGCCGAGTTTGCCGCGGCGAGTCGCGTCCTGAAATGCGGACAAACCATCGACCTCGAAGAATTGGCATCGTGGCTGGTGGAGCGCGGCTATCGTTCGAGCGAGGCCGTCGAACTCCCCGGCGAGTTCGGTCGGCGCGGCGGCATTCTCGACGTGTACTCGCCCGATGCCGAGGCACCGTTTCGCCTCGAGTTGTTCGGCGATGAGATCGAGTCGCTGCGTCAATTCTCGCCGGAGACGCAGCGCAGCCTCGGTACGATGAACGAAGTCGAGATAACCGGCTTTCCAGCCCGGATCGAGAACGCGGTGGACAAGAAGCCCGCATCGAAAGAGCGAGCCGGGGAAGCGACGGGGCATCTTTGCGATTACTTGCCCGACGGTTCCTGGACCGTACTCGTCGAGGTGGACGAACTCCGCGAACAGGGAAAGCATTATCTGGAGCGAGTTGTCGAACGGACGGGCTTATTCTCGGTCGAGGGGGTCTTCCAACAACTGCTGGGCTTTCCCAGCGTCACCGTCTCCACCCTGCCTTCGCCGTCGGTCGAGGCGTCGTGCCATCTCCGCGTCGAATCGGTGGAGCGTTTCAGCGGCGAAGTGGGGCGCGTGCGGGACGAGTTGGACGCGGCGGCGGCTCACGATGCGGTACTCATTGCCTGCCATAACGAGGGAGAGCAGAAACGCCTGGGCGAGGTGCTGGCTTCGGGACAACTGGCACAATCCGATCGCCTGCGCCTCGTCTTGGGCCGCGTCCGTGCCGGCTTTCGTATCTTGGACGCGGAGAACCGTCAGCGCAAGCCGTCGGACGATGGAGTTCCCCCAACGGCATTCGCTGCCGGATCGCTCATCGTCCTCGGTGGTCAGGAGCTGTTCCACCGCGAGGAAGTGCGGCAAATCCAGCCCCGACGCCAAATCGAAGCGAGGGCCATCGATAGTTTTCTCGATCTAAGCGAAGGCGATCTCGTCGTCCACGTCAGCCACGGCATCGCGCGGTATCGCGGTATGCAACTCATCGAGAAAGCGGGGAATCGGCGGCGCGAGTCATCGGGCAGCAGCCAAACCCCGGTGTCTGACGCCGCCGATTCGCCCACGCGCCAGGCCGAAGAGCATCTCATCTTGGAGTTTGCCGCCGGCGTGCGCGTCTTCGTGCCTGCGTCGAAGATCGACTTAGTACAAAAATACGTCGGCGGTGCCAAGACCGAGCCGGAACTCTCGAAGTACGGCGGCACGAGTTGGCAAAATCGCAAGGCGCGCGTGCAAGCGGCGGTAATGGATTTGGCCAGCGACATGATCCAACTGCAAGCGCTGCGCGAGGCCGAAGCGGGGGTCGCCTTTCCGCCCGATAGCGAGTGGCAGCTCGAATTCGAAGCGTCGTTTCCCTATCGAGAGACGCCGGATCAACTCACGAGTTTGACCGAGATCAAGGGAGACTTGCAGCGTCCGCGTCCGATGGACCGTCTTCTGTGCGGCGATGTTGGCTACGGCAAAACCGAGCTGGCCGTTCGCGCCGCCTTCAAGACGGTGGACAACGGACGGCAAGTCGCCATCCTCGTGCCGACGACGGTTCTCGCCGAGCAACACTACCGCACCTTCAGCCAGCGTCTCGCCGAGTATCCTTTCACCGTCGAATGTCTCAGCCGTTTTCGCTCCGCCCGCGAACAGAAGCGCATCGTCGAGGGTCTGAAGAAAGGAGGCGTCGACATCGTCGTCGGCACGCATCGCCTCGTGAGTGCCGACGTGCAATTCAAGGATCTCGGCCTGGTGGTGATCGACGAGGAACAGCGGTTCGGCGTCGAACACAAAGAGCGCTTGAAACGACTGCGGCAAAAGGTGGACGTGCTGACGATGACCGCCACGCCGATTCCGCGCACGCTCCATTTGTCGCTTTTGGGCATCCGCGACATCTCCAATCTGGAAACTCCTCCTCCCGATCGACTGGCCATCGAAACGCGCATCGTCCGTTTCGATAAACAACTCGTTCGGCATGCCGTGCTGCGCGAGTTGAACCGCGAGGGACAAGTCTATTTCGTGCATAATCGCGTTCACGACATCCACGATGTCGCCGAGCGGGTGCGGCAAATTGTACCGGAGGCCCGCTTCGCCGTCGTACACGGTCAAATGGCGGCGGACGAACTGGAGCAAGAGATGCTGCGCTTCGTCCGCCGCGAGGCCGACATTCTCATGGCCACCACGATCATCGAAAGCGGTCTGGACATCCCAAACGCCAATACCATTTTCATCAACCGGGCCGACAATTACGGCCTGGCCGACCTCCACCAGTTGCGCGGCCGAGTGGGCAGGTACAAACATCGGGCTTACGCTTATCTTCTTCTCGACGGCGACCGCGCGATCGCCCCCAACGCCGCGAAACGACTCAAGGCGATCGAAGAGTTCACCGAACTGGGCGCGGGGTTTAAGATCGCGCTGCGCGATTTGGAGATTCGCGGCGCGGGCAACATTCTCGGCACGCAACAGAGCGGCCACATCGCCGCCGTCGGCTATGAGATGTACTGTCAGCTCTTGGAAAACTCCGTGCGGACGCTGAAGCAGCAGCCGTTGCGAACGCCGTTGGAGATTCACCTCGATTTGCCGTGGTCGGCCTATTTGCCGCGCGATTACGTCCCAAGCCAACGCGCGCGGATCGAGGTTTATCGCCGCTTGTCGCGCGTTCGCAAGCTCGAACGGCTGGCCGATTTTCGTCGAGAGTTGCGCGATCGCTTCGGTCCACTGCCGGAGTCCGTCGAATGGCTTTTGCGCTTCGCCGAGTTGCGGCTCTTGGCTTCTCGGTGGAAAATCGCGTCGATCCATCTGGAAAGAGCGAGCGAAAGCAGTCCCACCGACGCGGTATTCGGATATCGAAGCGTTCGGTTGATGCAGAAGTTAGCCGCGTCCTGGCCCGATGCGCTGCGCATTGTCGATAGTGAAAGCGCATACTATCGCTTAAGGAAGAAGGAGGCCGAGGGTATCGCGCTCCATGCGGTCTTGAAGAAAGTCCTCTCGGTCGCATAATATCGGTTTCATCTTCACCAGGAGGAAGAACTCCTCCGGCAATGATGCTCACCGGGACGATTCCTGGGTAGACAGTTGCTTCTCCGATGAGGTGATCGCATGGCTCTGGGTTTGTTGGGTTTAAAAGTCGGCATGACGCAGGTTTACGACGACGAGGGCAAGATCGCCCCCGTGACCGTGCTGCAAATCGGCCCCTGTCCGATTTTGCAAGTGCGAAATGTGGAGCGCGACGGATACGATGCCGTTCAGTTGGGTTTTCTGAGCAAAGCGCGACACAAGGCCAGCCGCGCCGAACGCGGGCATGTGTCCAATGCCTTGGAATCCCGACGGCGACAGGCTCGCCTGAAGGCGGGAGTTCAGATCTCGGCCAAAGCCGACTGCGAACCGCCGCGGTTCGTCCGCGAGTTTCGCTTGGAGCAGGCGGGCGATTTTCAGATCGGCTCCCTCTTGAAGGCCGGCGATGTCTTTAAGGACATCAAAGCCGTCGATGTCACCGGAACCTCGAAGGGGCGCGGCACCGCCGGTGCGATGAAACGCCATAACTTTGCCGGCTTACCCGCCAGCCACGGTGTCAAGAAGCATCACCGTTCGCCGGGAAGCGTCGGTTCGCTCGCCAGCAATCGCGGCAGCGGCAGACCGAAGCGCGGCAAACGCTTGGCCGGTCGCTACGGCGCGGAACGAGTCACCATCCGCAATCTTCGCATCGTGCGCATTGACGCCGAAAACCATCTCGTCCTCGTCGAGGGGGCCGTCCCTGGCCCCAACGGAGGCTTGGTGTCCATCCGACCGACGAATAAGAAGAAGTGATCGAACGACGAGGCAACGAGGCGATCCAGAGTCGGCCTCTTTCGTCGCCCGTTGCCTCGTGTAGAATCCATCGCAAAACACAGCGGGAGGACGCCCCACGATGCGCTTTCGCTGTCCGAATTACCGGCAAATCCTCGAGTTGACTCCGTACAGGCCAACGCTCCTCTGCCCGGCTTGCGAGCGTTGGTGTCGCATTCCTATTCCCGATGAGTTCGAGTTGAGTGGTGGACCGACGCTTACCGCTCCAGCGCCGTCACCTCGCGCGCCGTCTTCCAAAGAGTCGAGCGGGCAATACTCCGAGAGAGTGCCTCCTCGTTCCACCGACGAGGTCGGAACCGAGAAGGCGCGTTATCCTTGCTAAAACCCAAAATCCGCGTCGTTCCCGCCATTGCTTCGGGTGGTATGGTTTAATGGAAGCAGAAGATCGCTGGTCTCCAAGCCAAGGGGTTCTCGTGAATTCTCCATTGCTGCGCCTCATCGCCATCGCGGTGCTATTCGTGTTGCCGTTCTCCGCTCTACGCTCCGAGCCGAGCGAAGCGAAACTCGTCGAGCGGGACGATGCCGACGTGCGCTTGAAAGGCTTCCTCGCTCCCGAAGGGGTGAAGATCGAGATCGTGGCCGACGCGCCGACGGTTGCCTCCGACTCGGTGCTGACGTTCGGCGACGACGGCACGGCCTACGTTCTCGAAAAGCGAACCGATGCGAGCGGCGAAAAAGCGAAGAGTAAAGATGTCGTTAAAGTGCTAAAAGACGTGCAAGGCAAGGGCGTCTACGACTCGGCCAGCGTCCTCTTCGAAGTCGAACCATCGGCGTATCTCCTCTACCACGACCACGGGTTGTACTTGGGCGGCGAGACATTGCGTCGCTATCGTCTGGGGCGTGCGGGACACCCGGCGAAAGGAGAGTTGGTTGCCAAGGGGTTCGGCGGATCTTCGCGGCGGCGGATTCTGGGGTTATCCCTCGGTTCGGACGGGTGGCTCTATTTGGGGGTGGAATCGGGCGATCACCGCGTCGAGGGAACCGACGGCAGCCGCGCGCTGGTTCTCGGTACGGGCGCAATCTTCCGCTGTCGACCGGATGGCTCGCGCATGGAGGTCTTTGCCTCCGGATTTCAACGTCCTCAAGGCGCGCTTATTTTCGATGCGTTCGGCAACGGTTTTCAGTCCGAGACAATTGAATCCGAGGGAGACAAATCGAGAGGCGGGCGATTGCTCCACGTTGCCGAAGCGTGCGATTTCGGCTGGAGGCAGCGGATGGGAGGTCGCGTCATACGGGCCGACCGCTTTCGTACCGCGCTGAACGGCGAGCTGCCGGGCAAGATGCCTCCTCTGCACGGAGCCGGGCCTGGCCCGTCGGCTGGCTCCATGATCTACGGCGAGACGCGCTTCCCGGCAAAGTATCGCGGATTGCTCTACGCAGCCGAAACGGAACGAAATTCGATTCGCGCCTACCGCCTCCAATCCAAAGGCGCTTCTTTTGTAGTCGCCGACGAATTTGTCTTTCTGAAAAGCAAAGACACGCACTTTCTGCCCAAGCAATTGATAACAGGACCGGACGGCGCAATCTACATAGTCGAGCAAAGAGGGAGGATATATCGCTTATCGTGGAGTGGAACGAAGACGGAGGGCGCGCTGCCATTGTCTCCGATGGATCGCTGGTTGAAGATCGTCCGTCAGAGTGACGACCAATTGATCGCGTCGTTGGCCGACGAGAATGCTTTGCGGCGTGCCCAGGCACAATGTGAGCTGACGCGGCGCGGCGCGCGCAATCGGGTTCCGCTTCTCAAACTGGTTCGCGATGGCGAACGGCCATTGCCGGCGCGTCTGGCGTCGTTGAGCGTACTCGAATCGTTCTGGAACGAAGACGTTCAAAAGGCGTGTGAAACGGTTTTGGCGGACGGCGAGTCTTCGCTCAGGCGCGCGGCTGCCGAATTGCTTGGACGGAACGCGGCCAGGCGAGACATGCGCGTACACGAGTGCCTGTTGAAAGTGTTGAACGAGAACGATTTACCGCTGCGGCGCGCGGCCGCGTTGGCGATGGGACGCCTCGCGGCTCAAGGCGCGCCGGACGTCCTGGTCAATACGCTGGCCTTTGATGGCGGCGACGATGCGTACCTCTTCGACGGGCTGATTCGCTCTCTCGAACGACTCGGAAGGCCAGGCATCGAACGCTTGCTCGCTCTGGCCGAGTCCGGCGTCAAAAAAGATACCGACAGGGTCGTTCGCGTGTTCGCCGCTCTGCGCGTCCGACCCGGCTTCGAGGGATTGCCGATGTTGTTAAAGTATCCCCATCTGACGGTTACGCAGCGCGCGCAGCTAATCCGCTCGTGCGGAAACTATCTGCTCGATCCGCCCGTAACGCTCGATGCGATCGTGGCGTACTTGTCCACTCCAGCCGGTCAAGCGCCGGAAGTGAAGCAGGCTGGCGCGGACCTGTTGGCCGCGCGACCGGACATGCCGGCACCGAAGAAGCCCAATCCGTGAGAAGGGATTCGCTTTGCGGTTAAGGCATCAAACCGCCGTGTACGCGTTCCGGCGTCAGATGCGACGGCATATCCGACAGCCAGATGCGCTCCCACTCCAGCTCAATCTGGCGCAAGTCCTCGGACTGATTGAGCAGTTGAGACATCCGACGATTGGGATCGGATGAATACATATTGATGAAACACCCAGACTGGCTGAGGATGAACGCCGACGCCGCGATCCCAAGCAACATACGCCGCATGACAACCTCCGAGGTTGGTGATGAGGCCGCGATCGGCTGGAGCGTCCCGACGCGAAAACCCCACAGGTTGTATCGGATCTAGCGGTCTGGAACTTGAGACGGCTGATAGCGACGGTGCCGATTATGAGGGCTTGCGCACTCGGCTCGGCTTCTTACGGGGTTTGTGAGTCGTACGCTCGTCCAAACCGTTCGTGCTTTCGATCGTCCGAGCCTCATTTTGGGACGAAATCGTAGGATGGGTCATTTTGCGCACGCGGTCTTCCATTTCCTTGCCGGGCTTGAACGTCACGACGTATTTGGGCGGCACTTCGACCGGATCTCCGGTGCGCGGATTGCGCGCCTTGCGCGCTTTGCGCTGTTTCACTTCAAAGACACCGAAGTTGCGCAACTCGATTCGTCCAACTTCCAACAGGGTCTCCACAATCGCGTCGAAGGTCTGTTGAACGATATCCTTGGTCTTGAGCTGCGTCAGGCCAATGCGGTCGGATATTTGCTTAACGATCTCTTTCTTCGTCACGGATCCTATCTCCTCAAGAGCGTGCCAGTTGAACCGGCCTAACCGTCATGGAGTGTTTCAACTGTAAAGCCCACAAGAGTTAGTGTCAAGGGTCGATTTCTTCCCTCACGAAAATCATTGCCGGGAAATCGGGCTTCCGCTCTCCGCGATTGCAAGGAACCGTTCACCGCCGCGAACAAAGCACATGGCACATGCCGAACGAAGCCTCTCGTTTCCTCTCTAGCCCGACTTGTGAACTAGAATAGAAGATGGAAAGTTATCGCGATTGCCCCGATAGCAGCCATTAAGAGGCGATCCGAGAAACCGCCTCTCTCCCTGGACTCAGAGGGAGAGGGGTTGGGATGAGGGGGTGAGTTCTCGGAGAATTCTTGCCCCAACCCCTCTCCCCCGAGTACCGGGGAGAGGGAGGCTTTGCGGATAGTCTCTAACGCGCGAGCCGAATCCAAATGCGCTCGAAGGAAGATCCGTCGAGGATTTCGACCATGCCCCTCGTCAAGGAACCACACGCCGAGCCGATTGCGGGCTATCGCCTTCTCGAACCACTCGGCAAGGGTGGATTCGGCGAAGTGTGGAAGTGCGTGGCTCCCGGCGGACTGCACAAAGCCATCAAATTCCTCAGCGGAGGCACACCCGACGATCCGCATCGCTCCACCGCCGAACAAGAATTGCGCGCGTTGCAGCTGATGAAATCGATTCGCCATCCGTTTTTATTGTCCATCGAACGGATTGAAGTTTTCGATCGCGAGGCGGCCATCGTGATGGAGTTGGCGGATCGTAGTCTGCACGACCTACTCAAGGAACGACAAGCGGCGGGACAGCGGGGGATCGCGCGCGGCGAATTGCTCGGATACCTGCGCGAGGCCGCCGAAGCCATCGACCTTCTCAACCAAGAATACGGTCTGCAACATCTGGATGTCAAACCCCAGAATCTCTTTCTGATCGGTCGGCACGTCAAAGTGGCGGATTTCGGGTTGATGGCCAGTCTCAGCGAGCTGCAAGAGTTCACAAACGGAAAGCGTCGCGGCGAGTCGTTGACACCCTTGTACGCGGCTCCCGAAACTTTCCTCGGCCGTTTCACCCTGTTTTCCGATCAATATAGTTTGGCCGTGGTCTATCAAGAAACACTCACGGGAACCTTGCCGTTCGGCGGGACTTCGTATCGTCAGCTGGCAATGCAGCACGTCCGCGAATCGCCCAATGGAGACCAATTGCCTCCGTCGGATCGCCCGATTGTGGCCCGCGCATTGTCCAAGGAGCCGCGCGAACGGTATGCGTCGTGTTCCGCCTTCGTGCAAGCATTGACCGAGGCCGACCGTATGCCGGCGAGCGCCGCCAGCATCGTCCCTAGGTCGGAGGTCGGCCACCCTTCAACGGAGAGGACGTTAGAGACGAGTGCCAAAACCGTGGCTGCCGCCGTGACTCCGATACCGGAGGCCGCTCCAGCGTCACACGAAACGAGTACCTTTCTCACGGGACATCATCTGTTGGAATGCCTCCTTCGCCATCCTGGCGGCGAAGTCTGGACGGCGCAAGCGAGCGATGGACGGAAACGCCTCGTCAGGATCATCTACGGCTACGATCCGAACGAAGATCGTCCAGAAGGCGATCCGTTGGCGCGATTGCGCCAGCTGCGACATCCGGCCTTGCCTCGCTTCGAATCGGCGACGGAATCCGGAGCGCGGCTCGCTCTGCTCACCGATTTGCCAGACGGCTCGCTCGCCGATCGCTTGCGAGAACGACGACAAATCGGACAAGACGGGATTCCTCGCGCAGAATTGTTGGCGTATTTGCGTCAGGCCGCGGAGGCCGTGGACGACCTTTACGAAGAGACGCGGCTCCAACATCTCGGTTTGTCGCCGAGGCATCTCGTGCTGCGCGGGGGCCGTTTGTATCTCCTCGATTTCGCTCTCGCCGAACTGTTTTGGCTGCCCGGAGGCAACAACCTCGGAGCGCTGAATCCCCGTTACTCCGCACCCGAACTGTTCGACGGTCAGATCGGACGCCGCGCAGACCAGTACAGTCTGGCCTTGATTTATCAAGAGTTGCTTACCGGAGTTCATGCGTTTCGCAATCTCCATCCGCGTCCCCTGGCCTTGGCTCGTCAAAGAGGGAAACCCGATCTCAGCATGTTGCCAAGTGCCGATCGATCTGTTATTGCCCAGGCGTTGCATCCCGATCCCGATAGTCGCTTTCCAAACAGCTCGGCACTCTTCGAAGCCCTCGACACCGCGACCGGCCAAGTCGCATCGGGGACGCTCAGTACCCACGTTCGCATCGCCACCGTTTCCTTGCCGCCTTCCGCGACGCTGGAGGCGAGAGAATCGGTCGCCGCGTCGCCTTCCCTCTGGACGAGTTCGGTCGAAGAGATGAAGTGCTTTGTCGCTCGACAAGTTGCCGATGCGGCAGGCGGATTTGAAATCCGCAAGCACTCGTCGCTGCGCTATCGAGTGCTACATCGCACCGATCCCGTCTCGTTGGCGACTCTCGAACACCGCGCGCACGGCCGGATTGTTCCTGCTACATTGCCTCTCAAATTGGGAGGATTTGAAGCAGAATGGAAGCCTCAACGCCTGAAGTACCCCGAAGATCCTCTCACTTGGGGAGACGATGGAAGTCTCATTTGGAAGTGGCTATATCAGTTTTCTCTCGGCGGCGGTCTCCTCAGGCGCGCCCTCGGACGTTTGCCGAGTCTGCTACTGGAAATCGAATTGTCGAAGCCGATTATCGGGGACGCCTCCATTCTCGACGTCTTGTTTCGCCTTCTTCCTTGTCATTGCGGCCGGGACAAGGACGGTGAGGTTCTGGAGAAGGTGGCCCCTCATTTACTGCGGAGCCTGCGCGATTATCTTCAGCTGCTGCCGGACCAACGCTCCGAGGAACGCTTCGCTTGGAACGCCGAACTGCGGGTGCAGCCCATACGCGGTGATGCCGAGTTTGGAGACGCCTTCGTTGCCTCGGCCCACGACCTGTGCCGGAATGGATTGGGACTCGAACTGCCCTGTCGTCCCACGAGCGATTTGTTCCTGATACAGTGTCTGACTTCCGATCGGCCGCCGTTGGCGCTGCCGTTCAAATTGATCCACGCGCATCCTCTCGGCAATGGCCGCTACTTTGCCGGTGGGCGCTTCGCGTGGGAAATGGTATAGCGCCGTCGGATTCTCGATACCGACTCCATCAACGACGACTGCCCTTGATCTTGAGATTGCTCACTTCCGGCTCGATGCCTCCGCCGCGCTTTTCGACCAGACGGAACTTCGTCTCCTGAATATCGTCCTCCGTCCTTCCGGAATAGTTCTTCTTGAGATAGGCATCCTCGCGTCGATACAGCTTTTGTTCCACTTCTTCGGGCATGAAAGCGATGAAGTGATCCGGCGGCCGAATGCGAAGTCCGAGAACCTGCACGACCTGAGCGACCGAATCGGGTTTGTTATCGAACCAATAGATGCGGTGTAGTTTCGTGATGTCCTCGTCTTCCAACTTGGCGGGGCGGGCGGCCAGGTTGCGCACTACTTGATAATCTTTGCTGCCGGGGATGGGGAACGCCAAGATGGCTCCTAGTCCATTCAGTTGCGCGACGTAGTCGGCTGGACTCTGCGGTCGGAACAACATCGTCCAGCGGAGCATGCGCTTTTCGCGCTTGCTGAGCTTGCCGTGCCCTTCCCCCTCTCCGTTGCCGACCCCTTTCCCGCTTCCATCGCCGCTGCCGCCGCCCGTACCGCTGCCGCCTTGCCCGTACCCGGACGATTTGCCGTCCGTCAATCGCAACCGCGATGTCACCTTGCTGAGCGATTGGAATGCCTGGGATGCTTGCGTGTCGGTCTGTTGGAGGAAGCGCGTCGATTCCTCGTCGAAGCTCATTTGCAGGCGCGTGCCCGGTTGCACTTCGATTTTCGTGGGTCGCGGCGGATCATCCGGAGGCGAGGTTTCTTTCGGGTTGTCGTTCGGTCGATCGTTGCTCGCTTCGACGGGCTGTCCATTATTGGGACCGTCGCCCGATCCGTGGGGATTGCCGCCGCCACCGCCAAGATCGAGACGCACTGCTTCGACCGGAAGCGAACGGCTGCCTTGATTGAAAAACAGCGTGCCGAGCCAGGCCAACAAAATGAGGACGCCGAAGAGAAGCAGGTGCAGCGCTAACGAACTCGCGCTGGAAAGGGGAAACTCCGCATGAGGCGAATAGCGCTGCCAGAAGCGCTCGTCGGGAGGAGTCATTTGCGACTTCGCGGGTCGGACATCGGCCTGTGCCATGATGTAGCCTACTCTCAAGGAAGGAAGGTGTCGAACGAACATCCTCGGCCCCTTTCCTTCAGTCTATCGGACGAATGCCGCTTGAAGCAAGCAAATTTCCACGACCATCGACCTCGAAAGGATGCCCGCTCGATAGTTGCTCAGGCCGAAGCTCCCTCGCTTATCCCGGATGGCACACCGTAGAGAGCGCGAAGGAGGAAAGAGTAACGAGTAAAGAAGAGTGTAGTGAGGTGAGATTGCCGCAAAGCACTTCGGATCCAAAAATGCGTTTATCCCTTATGGAATTCGCTCGTTGTTTCCCCTCGGCGCTCTCTGCGTTCTCCGCGGTGAGATATTCGGGTTAGAAGCGATCCGAGAAGCCCCCTCTCCCCCTGAGTACGGGGGAGAGGGGCTTTGAGAACAGTCTCTCAGCGTGAAGGGGTGGTTTTGCCGGTGTGCGGGGTCGTGCGATTCCAGAGTTGTTGCAGTTGATTGCCCAGATCGGGTAGGTACAAGAGGCAGCCGACGCCGACTACCACCAAGACGAACACGAACAGAAACGTCCGCAGCAGCGCCTGAAAGTGCATCATCATCAGAGCGGGAGGCATTGGAAGACTTTCGAGCGTTCGGATCGCCGGCGCGGCCGAGGGCGCGAGAGCCGCGGCGGGTTTGAGCGCGGCAAACGGTTTCAACGCCTCGGCTGCGGCTCCCGGAGTTTGGAAGCGCTCTTCCGCTTTTTTGGCCAACATGCGATGCACGATAACGGAGAGTTCGGGAGGAAGATCGGGGCAAAAGCGCAGGATTGGTTCGGGCGGTTGCTGGACGTGCATCATCGTCAACTCGAACGTGCTGAGCGCGCGGAAGGGCGGCCTTCCGGATAAAAGTTGATAGAGAGTGCATCCTAGCGAGTAAATATCGCTGCGAATATCCACCGTCCCGCTGTTGCGCACTTGTTCGGGAGCCATGTATTCCGGAGTACCGACCATGATGCCTTCCCGCGTCAGTCCGTCGGCAGCCGCCAGGCCCGCGCCGTCCGGCGCGACCAAACGCGCCAGACCGAAATCGAGAATCTTCACGAGTGGGGAATCCGGCCAACCGTTGAGAATGCAGCCCGTCGAGGGACGGGCGTTGGCGAGCATCAGATTCGCCGGCTTGATGTCGCGGTGAACCATGCCGCACTCGTGGGCGTATTGCAATCCCAGCGCGACTAGCCGGGCAATCTCGCACGCCAACGTCTCGCTCGGCCGCCCGTACTCCGACATCAACCGAGCCGCGTCTTGACCTTCAATGTACTCCATCACCAGAAACCACAAGCCGTCCACTTCGGCCGCGTCGTGTGCCACCACGATGTTCGGGTGAATCAGGCGGGCGGCGTTGCGCACCTCGCGCTGGAAGCGAGCGCGGGCGACTTTGTCTTGCATCAAGCGCGGCGCGATGATTTTCAAGGCGACCGTGCGATCCATGACCGGATGCACGGCTTTGTAGACCTGTCCCATGCCGCCGCCGCCAAGGAATTCGAGGATGCGGTATTGGCCGAGCATGCGTCCGGAGGGGATCAACTCGGCGGAGGGAGAATCGGCTTTCCTCCCCACATTTTCGACCGTGGCCGCCGTGTTCCCCTGTTCACTCGCGACGGAGTTGGCGAGAAAATCCGCCGTGGGAACGGGCGGCTGCAACGGAGTCGCCTTGCCCTCTTGCTCCGCTTTCATGCCGAGGCTCCTGCGAAATGTCTGGGCTCGTTTCAATCCGTCGTGAGGCGCGTAAAAGGCGCGTTGAAGACGAGGATAGTATATAAAAATCCTATCGCGGCGGTGCAGCGCCCCTTGTCCTCGTTCCCACGCCCTGCGGGGAACGCGAGTCTCGACGTTCGGCGTCCCGACGCACGCGCCGCGGAGCGTGGGAACGAGAAACCAACGGAGTCATTATGTCCTCATTGCAAGCAAGAGTCGCCGTCGTCACGGGAGCGAGTCGCGGCATTGGCCGAGCGCTGGCTCTGGGTTTGGCCAAGGCGGGATGCCACGTCGTTGTGGCCGCCAAGAGCGTCGCATCGAGCGACAAGCTGCCCGGCTCCATCTTTACCGTGGCGGCGGAGGTGGAAGCGCTCGGCGCGCAAGCCCTGCCGATCCAAGTGGACGTGCGCGACGAACAACAGATTGAAAATATGGCCGCCCAGACGTTGGCGCGCTTTGGCCGCATCGACCTGCTCGTCAACAACGCCGGTGCGCTGCACTGGAGCCGTCTCCTCGACACCCCGGCGAAACGCTTCGATCTGGTGATGGGCGTCAATGCGCGGGCGGCGTTCCTCTGTTGTCGAGCCGTGCTTCCGGCTATGATCGCGCGCCGTTGGGGACACATTATCAACATGAGTCCCCCGTTGGATTTGGCGATGGTCCCCGGACGGATCGCCTACTCGATCTCGAAACTCGGCATGACGCTGCTGACGTTCGGCTTGGCGGAGGAAGTGAGGGAGCATAACATCGCCGTCCACTCGCTGTGGCCGACGACGATCGTAGAAAGCCAGGCGTCGATCAACCACGCGCTCGGTACTCCGGCAATGTGGCGCAAGCCGGATATTCTCGTCGATTGCGTGCTGCGTCTGGCCCAAAAGGAACCGTCGGAGCTGACGGGTCAAGCGTTGCTCGACGAAGACTTCTTGCGCGCCGAAGGCGTCGCGGATTTCAGCGGCTATGCCTGTGTGCCCGGTACGAAGCCGCCGCGCTTATCGTGGTCGATGCCGCCCCAAGGATGAATCTTGGCCCGCCAGCATTCCACTTCGTTGACGCCATGCGACGTCAATCCGCTTCGTCCCGAGGACGCACTCGGACGGTCAGAACGAGCAGCCCTCCCAGGAACAGGGTGGCGGATAGAACCAGGTAGCCGGCGGTGAAACTGCCGGTGACGGTCTTCGCGTGGCCGACGATCTCCGGCCCGAACAGACCGCCGAGGTTGGCAACCGAATTGATCAAGGCGATGCCGCCCGCCGCCGCTGCCCCGGTCAAAATCGAAGGAGGAAGCGTCCAGAAAATGGGCAACATGCACTTCATGCCCGTCAGCGTCAAGGCCACGGCGACGACGAACAACAGACGCGAATCCAGACCGGGTATCGTCCACCGATTCGACGCAACGAGAGCAATCGTCCCCCAACCCAGCGCTGCCATGAATGCCGAGACGGCCACATGCCAACGCCGCTCGCCGGTTCGGTCGGAGTTTCGACCGATGAGAATCATGCCGCACATGGCGATCGAACTCGGAGCCGCCGCCAAGAGGCCGATCCCGAATGGCGACGATTCGGGGAATTGACTTTTGAGGAAAGCCGGAATGTAGAAGGCATAGCTATTGTCGCCAACGGCTACCGTAAAATAGATGGCGATGAGCAGCCAGACGCGGTAGTCGCAAATCGCGGCGGCCAGAGAATGGCTGCGCGCGTGGGATCGAGGATAGCGATCGTTCTCAAGTTGTTGAGCGAGCCAGGTTCGCTCCATCGGGGAGAGCCAGTGCGCGTGTTCGGGGCGATCCGTCAGGTAAGCGAACGCGATGAAACCCAGCGCGACGGCGGGCAATCCTTCGAGTAGGAAGACCCATTGCCAGCCCCACAAACCGCCCATCTGGTCCAGGTGCTCGAGAATGAAACCCGAAAGCGGATTGCCAACCATCGGAGCGATCGCCCCGCCCAACATGAACAGCGCGACGGCTCGAGCGCGTCTCCGCGCCGGGAACCAGTCGTTCAGATAATAGAGAATGCCCGGAAAGAAGCCCGCCTCGGCGATGCCGAGCAAGACGCGCAAGATGCCGAAACTCCACGGCCCCGTCACGAACATCATCGCCGTCGAGATCAAACCCCAACTCACCAGGATGCGCGCAATCCACGCCCGCGCTCCCATGCGCAGCAGAATGAGATTGCTCGGAACCTCGAAAAGCAAGTAGCCGACGTAGAACAGACCGGCTCCCAGCCCATAGGCCTCTTCGTCGAGAAGGTGCTGCTTATCGACCATTTGCAATCGAGCGATGCCGACGTTCGTTCGGTCGATCAGGTTGACGACGTACAGCAAAAAGAGAAACGGCAATAGCCGCAGCGAGAGCTTGTGGAAGATGGCCTCGCCGCACGGTTCGATCCTCGCCGCCTCCACGCGCTTCCTCTCTTCCGCCATCCGCCACCTCGCTTTTCACCCCACTGGGTTTCGGGTTTCGCCTGGGGGCGGAATACCTTCATCACTTCGTCATCATAGTGATTGATGACTTTCACCGCGATCTTGCCCTTCTTCGGCACGTCGAACGGCACGCTCTGGGTTGCGTACAGCGTGGCCCAGGCCGCCTCGTCGATTTCGGCGCGGAGGGCGCGTTTCAATTTGTCGTGTTTGGCGGTGTTTTGCACTCCGGATTTGCGTAGATTATCGAGGATGGCGGTCGGATAATCGCGTCCCGAGCGGGGGGCGTCAGCCCCCTGAGTCGCGTCGGTCTCAGGGGGCTGACGCC
>JAKBCS010000019.1:0-4691 GCA_021807595.1 Planctomycetota bacterium
CCCTGAGTGCTACGAAGCTCAGGGGGCGTAAGCCCCCTGAGTGCTACGAAGCTCAGGGGGCTTACGCCCCCCGCTCGGCCTCGTAGCACTCAGGGGGCTTACGCCCCCCGCTCAGATTGATAGTTATAATCATCATTGCGGCGTTTTCGACGAGGCGAGGTTGCGGCGCGCCCGGCCGAGAGCGGCGACGCTGAAAATGAGTGGATACAGCTTCTCGAAATACCACAGCTTGGCGAAGTAAAAACCGATCGGTGTCGCTTGCGACAAGCCGCCGGACTCGATGCGCTCGATCAGCCACGATAAGCCGCGCTCGACCGCTGCTTGCGCCGTATCTCCGGCATCGAGCAGCACTTCCACGGCGAGGGCAGTCTCCTCAATGCTGGACGGTGTAGTTGCAGCGCCACCCCAACCGCCGTCGGTGTTCTGCGCGGCCAGCAGCCAAGCGATACCGCGCTGGGCTGGATCGCTCTCGATCATCCCCAAATCACGATAGGCGGCAAGGACGCGCGCCGTGCCGTAGCAAGGGTTCTCGTCGTCGGGTGCGTGCTGGCAGCCGAACCAGAGGGGAAGCCAAGAACCATCGGTACGTTGGTGCCGTGCCAGATAGCGAAGGCCGCCGTCACGAAGATCGCCGAGTTGATTCATGGAAATGATTGTTTGAGGCGTTCGTCCATCATCCTGAGTGGCCAGGGCGCGCAAGACGTGAGCGGTTAAGTCGCATCCACTACGATCGAAGGGCAAGTGCCCCCAACCGCGACAGAAAGTCGGTATTCCCTCGTCGCGGTTTTGAAGCCCCCGGAGCCAAGCAAGGCCGTCACCGATCTCGGCAGTACACGTCGGATTCAGATGATACAAGGCCAGCAAGGCACCGGGGGTATCATCCGCGTCCGGCACGCCGCCCGGCAGATCCGTCCACGCCCAGCCGCCCGGATCGGCTCCCGTGTACGGATGACGATCTTTATACTGCTGTCGCAACAACCAATCGCACACCGCATCTTTGCGATCCAAATTGTCCAGATCTCCCGCCGTTGCCAACGCATTGATGGAAAGCGTCGTCACCCACGTCGCCAGGTTCGTGTCGATCGGCCAGCTGCCGTCGGGCCTCACGGAGTTGCTGAGGAATTCGACGCACTTGCCCACGACCGGATGATCCGCCCGGCCGATGCTCGCCAGCGCCATGGTCACGAAACTAGTCAACGGCGCTGCTTCAAGAAAGCCGCCGCTCGTTGGCTGGATCTTCTGCAAAACGCGCAGGCTTTTCTCGATAGCCAGCCGCCGTATGCCGCGCATCAGGGGGTTCCGCGACGGTCGATGATGGTAAACGGCTTGCCCGATGGCGATGAGTGCCGGCAAGGCATAGCTAACCACCGGGATGCGCAAAAAGCGAAACCACGACTGCGGAAAGCACGCCAGCTCGAACGGCAGCGGCGGCACTTCGCGCCACGAGACCAGCCCAGCCAGCGCGCTGGTCATCAGAATCGGTACCGAGAACGTGCGATCTTTGCCGTAGCGGGTGCGCACCGCCTCGGCCAATTCCTCCGGCGTCGAGCCGTAGCGCGCGTGCAGCCAGGCTTCGCAGCGCTGCAACGTTTTCTCGTGAGCCGTTACCAAGCCAGTCAGATGAAACGCGGCACGGCAGAGCATGGTCGTCGAGATGTTGCTGAAACTGCGAACGGTATCGCCCCAGCCGCCATCGTCGTTTTGATGTGCGGCCAGCCAGCCGATCCCGCCGGCGATCAGCGTATCAAAGGAACCGCGTGTCTCAGTCGCTTTCTGGACCAGTGCCAACGCCGCGACGGTGGTAGCGGTGGATAGCGCGGAAGTGGACAACTCGCCGACCCAATTACCCTCCGGCGTGCGCTCGGCAAGAAGCGCGGCGAGCGCCGTTTGGTAGGCGGATTCCAGGCGGTCGACATTCATGTATCTCATCCTTCGGTCTTTAAGATACAATACGATTCAGGGGGTGAACCAGGAACAGAAGGATGCCTTGGAAGAGAGGAATCCATGATGACCGCCAAGCCGGATCCACTTGAGCTTGCAGAAACTGTCGCCGTTTTACGTCTGACGCCCAAAGCGGATCAGCGACTCCAGGAACTCATGGATCGTAACACAAACGGATTGCTCACTGAAACGGAACGTGAGGATCTCGAAGCACTGATTGAACTGAGCGAAAATCTTTCTCTGCTGCGCGCCAAGGCGCTTCTGGTGCTAGGACGGAAGCCCGCATGACTTGGGACGAAGTGGTTCGATTTGTGACCGCGCGCGCGACAGCGTTGCGAGTATTGCCTTATGCACCAATCGCTCCAAGGGGCGTCTTTCCACATCGAACACATCCTCCCTCGCTCGCGCGGCGGAGCGGACGATCCGAATAATCTTGCTTTGTGCTGCCCAAGTTGCAACCTACACAAGTCGGATCGAACAGAGGCTGAAGATCCCTTTTCTGCAATTCTTACACCGCTGTTCAATCCACGCTGCGACCGTTGGGAAGTACATTTTCGTTGGGAAGATTATCACATCATCGGTCGTACGCCTGTGGGTCGAACCACGGTCGCCGTTTTGGATTTCAATCATCCGCGTCGGGTTCTTATTCGACATGCGGAAGAATTATTGGAATTATTTCCACCAATCGACCTATGCTAGTCCGCAGCGCAAGCAAGGGGACGTCGATTTCCTTGCTTGCGCTGCGGACTCGTTTACGCAGCGGGCCCGTTTTAGATTCTCTATTTCTTTTCGACCGTCAGTAAGCCGCGCGTTTTCAGCCAGGCGGCCAATTGGTCCGGCCATTTCGACGCCGCGCCGCGCCCGACGGCCAGACCGACGCCGTGCGGGCCTTTCTCGTAGATGTGCAACTCGCACGGAACCTTGTGCTTGCGCAGCGCGGCATAGAACAGAAGACTATTCTCCGGCGGAACGACCGTATCCTCGCTGGTGTGGAACAGAAACGTCGGCGGGGTCTTGGCCGTCACTTGCTCGTCGTTGCACAGACTCGTCACCAAGGTTTCGTCGGGTTTGTCGCCGAGCAGATTGCGGCGCGATCCCATGTGCGCGAACGGCGGGCGCAGCGTGACGACGGGATAACAGAGGATGGCGAAATCGGGCCGGCAGCCGACGCGGTCGATGGGGTCATCGGCGTCGGGCTTGCCGTCGTCGAAGTGCGTGATGACCGTCGAGGCGAGATGCCCGCCGGCCGAGAACCCCCAAATACCGATCCGATTTGGATCGATCTTCCACTCTTTGGCTCGACTGCGAACGATGCGCACCGCGCGCTGCGCGTCGTGCAGGGGAGTGGGATGGCGATAGCGCGATCCCAGGCGATAGTGCAACTCGAAAGCGGTGATGCCGTGCCGATTCAGCCACTCCGCCGGATCTTTACCCTCGTGCCCGACCGCCAATCCGCCGTAGCCGCCGCCGGGACAGACGACCACCGCCGTGCCGTTGGCCTTGTCGGCGGGAGGCAAATACACGGTCAAGGAGGGTTTGTCGCTCTGTTCCTCACCGACCGCGCCGGGCGCGCCTTTGGGCCAAAGCAATTCGACCTTCGGCGCGTCGGCGGCTCGCAGCGCCAATCCCAAAGTGAGTAGAACGAGGCTCGTCATGTCGTGCGGTCCTTTCGTCGAGGTATGGAATCTCTCCCCTCGGCGAGCATAGCAAATCGTGGCACAACGGCAATCGCCTCTCTGCTCGGCGTTCATCCGCTGAAATACAGATGGTGCATAGTGCCGACCACGCCGAGCAAGACGAAGATGTAAGCGACCATAATCGTAGTAAACAACTCCAAAAAACTTCTACCCAGACGGAAAAAGCCTTCGCGCAGGTGACACTCGCTCGGCAGTTGAACCAGTCGCACAGTGTTCCTCCGCTGTGTGAGGTAAAATAAGCCGTCGTCGCGCTTGCCTTGCTCATTCCTCATCACGATCCTTACCGCCGCACCGCTGCTCGGGGCAAGTGTTTTCGCGCCTCTTCCTCGTTCCCAAACTCCTTTTGGGAACGAGGGCACGAGGATCGGATGATCTCACGCCTCCGGATCGATACCCGTTGCACGCACCTGAGCGGCCAAGCGTTCGGCTTTCCGCGCGGCTTCCTCGGCCTGCTTTTGTGCTCGTTGTCGGGCGCGTTGATCCTGGTCGCGTAGGGCGGTCACTTCGAGATACGAAAGAAAACGCTGGCCGTCGCTGCCGAAGATTTGCAGTTCGTCGCCGCTCATGTCGAAGCGGATGCCCAGGAGCGGACTCACCCAACCGTCCATTCGCTCGATTTCCACGAGTCACCGCCTCGCCGCTGCCAGCCGATCAATGTGACTTCTTCGGGATCGTAAAGGTAGTATTTTTCGACGCCGTAACGGTCGTAAAACTCCCACTTGGACTGCATCTCCGCGGCACGATTGCTTGGAGACTGGATCTCGAAGAGAACTTGCGGCGGCACGTCGTCTTCCAGCCATTGCATGTACGAACCGCGATCTTCCTTGGGCCGACCGAGGGCGACGAGGACATCGGGGTCCGTGCGAATTTCGGGATGCCCTTCGACGGGATACCAGAACAAATCTCCGGCCACGAAGACGTTGGGATGGTGTCGATACTGCGCGTCGAGTCCGCCTTGAATGGTGACGATCCAACGGTACTGAATGGTGTTTTCGGCCCTCGGTTGACCGTCCGTTTCGGGATACATGAGAGAAAGGTTCTGGATAATACGGA
>JAKBCS010000019.1:4791-50175 GCA_021807595.1 Planctomycetota bacterium
AACCGAGAGCGGTTGAGTGCAGACCCGCGAATCCATAGAATTACTCCGATCTCATGCTATTTCGTTCTGCAAACACCTCGGTGGAAAGGTTCCGGCGCGATGATCCGGGTCGAGAACGTGATGCGCTGTTTCACCGCGCCGGGAGGGCGGGAAGTGCGGGCCGTGGACGGCATTTCGTTTCACGTCGCGCCCGGTGAAGTGTTTGGCCTACTCGGTCCCAACGGAGCGGGCAAAACCACGACGCTGCGTATCATTCTTGGATTGCTGAGGCCCACCTCCGGGCAAGCGAGCATCGGCGGCTATGGCGTCGCGGAGTCGCCCAATGAGGTGAAACGACAAGTCGGCATCGTTTCCGCCGGCGCGGCCCTCTATCAACATCTCACTGTCCGCGAGATGTTGCTATTCTGCGCCGATCTGTACCGCACGCCGCCGAGCCAAGCCGGAGAAGAACTCGAACGCCTGTCGCGCCTTATCGGATTTAAGGACTATATCGACCGCCGTTGTGGCACGCTTAGCACCGGCCAGCGCCAGCGCGTCCATTTGGCCCGCGCCCTCATCCATCGTCCGCCGGTGCTGCTGCTCGACGAACCGACATCGGGGCTGGACGTTCTCGGCAGCCAGGTCGTCGCCGAGTTTATCGCCCTGGCGCGCTCCGAAGGCAGGGCCGTGCTGCTGACCACGCATCAACTCGATGAGGCCGAACGCCTGTGCGATCGCTTCGGCCTGCTACATCGAGGAAGGCTGGTTCGCACCGGCACGCTGGCCGAGCTGCGCCAGATCAGCGGCTGCAATTCGCTCGTCGAAATGTTCCTGAAACTCGCCGCTTCCGTGGACGAGCAGGCGATCGGGTGAACGAAGAATCCAATGCCTTGAGGGATGTGGAAGAGATGGAAACGACCACACCTCGTCGCACGGCCGCCGCTGCCCCCTCGTGGCTGGGCATGGTGCGCCGGTTGACGCGCAAGGAACTCAACGAGATTCTGCGCGATCGGCGAACCGTGCTTACTTTGGTATTGATGCCTCTGTTGTTGTATCCGTTATTGGGAGTCGCCTTTCGGGCGTTCTTGTTCGGCGGCCCGACGCCCTCGACGGCGATGGTTTATCGTTTAGGCGTGCGCCCCGATGTCGAGGGCAAGGCCATAAAATTCTATGTGGAACAAGGGCAGTTGGCGATTCAGGAGCGCCAGCCATCGACGACGAGCCACGAGCCAGCCCTCCACCAACGTCCCGCGCCCGAACTGCAAATAATGGAGTCAGACGATCTCGAAAGCGATGTACTGTCCGAGCGCATTGATGTCGGCATTCGCGTCCACGGCTCGATTCCCTTCGATCCGTATCGACTGGATCGAGAGTTGAAGATCGATTGGCAAGTGCTGTACCGCGAAGACTCGGCGTTCGGCGCGGAGGCGGTGCGCTATCTGGAGGAGGTCTGCGCCGCGGCCAACGCTCGCTATCTCTTTGTGGGTCTGCGGGCGCGGGGCGTGCGGCAGCGCGAGATGCCCGTGCTGATGTGGCCTATCGTTTTGCGCGATCCGCACGCCCGCAAGGCGACGCTGCTGCCGGTCCTGGTGCCGTTGATTTTGATTCTGATGACCATCACCGGTGCGGTGTATCCGGCCATCGACGTGACGGCCGGCGAGCGCGAGCGCGGCACGTTGGAGATTCTTGTCGCCGCCCCCGTGCCGCGCCTGGCCGTGCTGTTCGCCAAGTATCTCGCCGTCCTCTTCGTGGCCATGCTGACGGCGCTGGTCAATCTCGGCAGCATGGCGCTGACGCTGTACCTCAGCGGCATCGCCGACAAGCTACTCGGTCCCGACGCCCTGTCGCCTCTGGTCTTGGTGCAAGTGCTGGCGTTGTTGCTGTTGTTCGCTGGGTTCTTTTCGGCGGTGCTGTTGACGTTAACCAGCTTCGCGCGCAGCTTCAAAGAAGCGCAGTCGTATCTGGTGCCGCTCATGTTGTTGGCGTTGATGCCCGGTGTCCTCAGCCTGATTCCCGGCCTTCATTTGAGAGGTATTCTATCCGTTGTACCGCTCCTCAACGTCGCGCTGCTAACGCGAGATCTCCTGGAAGGCAACGTCCATCTCTTCGGCGCGCTGGTGGTCGTCGGATCGACGTTGGTTTACGCAGCCTTGGCGCTGACCTTGGCGGCGCGCATCTTCGGTGCCGAGGCCGTGTTGTACAATCAATCTGGCGGCTGGCGCGATCTGTTGCGACGACGCAGATAAGCATCGATGTCCAGGCGAATCCGATCCGTCGCGGCATACGACTTCAAATCGCTGGTCGATTTTCGCCTCGATCTGGCCAAGTACAATGGTCTCATCGGTTCGATCGGTTCGAGCAAATCGACCCTTCTCCACTTCTTTGACTTTCTCGCTCCGCAGATGCGCGGCGAGCTTTCGAACCGGCTGCAAGCACGCGGCTAACCCAATGAACGCCTTCGCTGCCGGCGTTTCCGATCCAACGTTCAAAGCGGCAATTACGAGAAACGGCGGCGAGATACTCGATCCCGATTGGTAAGCGTGAAATCGGGTGTAAAAACGAGCAACGGGGAGGCGAAGCTCCCCGTTGTCGTCCCCCACCCTTACGTTCGCATCATGGCCGAACCGGACTGGCGTTGGCGGCCATCGCCGGTCGATTGCCGGCGTCGTAATCCAACTCGCGGGCCAATGCCTGAGCGATGTCGCCGGCATTCTTTTCATTCACCAGATCGGCGCTCACTGTGGGCGGCTGCGGAGGCGCGTCTTCCAGACGCACGGGCGGCAGTTGGCGCACTTCTTTTTCAACGGACGTTCCCGTGCCGAGGCAGCCCGCTTCCATCGCGGTTGCGGCCAACATCAGCAACAAACAAGCTCTCCGCATCATGGATTCTTCCCCCCCATGTTCGCGCCGTTGAGGATCGCTTGCTCGCTTCGATCCGTACCTGCCCCGATACCCGACGCCCCTTCGCCGGATAGGGGACGGCGGCGCGGCGACGCCGTCGTCTCTTCCCCTTCGCGGGCCAATACTCCGCCGGCGCTCTCGCTGGGAACGACCCCCGACCGCGGCGCGGGCAACGGCAGGCGCGCGGTCTGAAGGCGAAAGATTTCATTGGCCCGTTCTTGTAATTGGTAGGCTCGATTTCTCAGCTCTTCATCGCCGGTCTCATCGGCAATGAATTGCAGACGATCGCAGACTTCCATCCGCCGCAGAAGCGCGTTTTGATAGCGCAATTGCAGCGCGTGCGTCGACTCGACCGCGACCGAAGCCGCTTTGTCCTCGACGGACTTGGCGTCGGCTTTGGCTTGTGGGCGAGGTTTCTCGCCGAAGAGACTCGACAACAAACCCTTCGGGGCGGGCGCTTTGCCTCGGTAGTCCTCGCCCCGCGTTGATGCAACGGCAACCCCCAACCCCGCGATCAGGGCCGCCGTCATTCCCATGAACCTCGTTCCGCGCATGGCTCCCCCTCCCGGCACATTCCGGATGGCCGAGCCGCCCCCCAGCGGCTTGGCCTTTGTCTTTTCTTTGCGAGCAATGAGAGGGCGGGGATATGCCAAAAAAAACCCGGCGTGTAAAGAGCAATTTTCGCCTCGGCGGACGGGACATTCCATCAGAACGGGATGCGATACTTCGCCACGGCATCAACGTCGAGAACTAATCCCAATCCCGCACTCGACGGCGGGACCAGTCTCCCTTGTTCGACGCGAGGCGGATTGGTGAAAAGAGGATAAAGCCACGGCATGTATTCGACGCTGGCAACATGCGGGAGACCGCACGCCAAGTGGACGCCGACCTCCGGCAAGAGATGCGGCGACAGCGGAAGGTGATGCGCCTCCGCCAGCGCTGCCGTCTTCAGCCAGCCGGTGAGACCGCCGAGCCGGGTCACATCCGGCTGGACCACGGCCAAGGCATCGCGCTCCAGATACGAACGAAACTCGTCGAGTCCGAACAGCATCTCGCCGGCGGCGATGGGGATTTCCAACTTCGACGCCAAGCGCGCATGTCCGGCAATATCTTCGCAGCTGATCGGCTCCTCGAACCAGTCGGCCCCAATCTCTTCTTCGAAGAAATGCCCCATCGCCAACGCCGTGCCGTAGTCGTAGCGCTCGTTCGCATCGACGCCGAGCCACACCTCGTCGCCCAGCGCTTCGCGGATGCGCGTCAACCGATCCGCGTCCGCTTCGGGATCGGCTCCGACCTTGACCTTAATGCCCATCATGCCCTGGTCGAGATAGGGACGCGAGGCATCGATAATTTCTTCGGGACTCATCCACAGCCAAGCCGTGTCGGAGCCGTAGACCGGAGCCGACTCGCGCGCGCCGCCTAGCAATTTGTACAGCGGCAATCCCGCCGCCTTGCCTTTGAGATCCCATAGGGCGAGGTCCATCGCCGAGTACGCCTGCTGAACCAGCCCCCGCCGACCGATCGTCTGCAAACGCCAATAAACCTTGGCGGCAAGACGTTCGTGATCCAAGGCGTTCTCGCCCACGAGTAGCGGCGTGAGATCGTCTTCGGCCAGAGCCAACAGCGCACGACCGCTGCCTTGCAAGGCATAGGCAAAACCGAGTCCCGTCAATCCCGTCTCGGTGTGGATGTGGGCCAGCAGAACCACGATATGGTTGAGCCGTCCCGCCGCCGCTTCCGAAGGCGCGGCGCGAGGCCGAGACAGGGGAACGTGTAACAATTCGTTGACAATTCGTGTGATACGCATGGAAAACTTCTTCTCGTACTGTGAGATTCGCCCAGTTCTTCAGTTTTTCAAGCTCTCCGTTGAAACTCTGCGATGATGTCGCCGATTGGCGTCGCTTGACACAACTCGATTTGTTCTTGCATTTCTTTCAGCCGATGTTCGTTCTTCTCACAGGGCGAAATCCTCGAATACTGAACTTGGAGGACTCTTGCCCATGCTGCCCGGACATCTTCTGCTGCTGCCGACACGTCCGAATCACTCTTGCCTCGCTGAAGCGTGCGTAACAACTCGATCTCTCGCCGGGCAAGATATTTGAGCTTCTTCTGGTGGTTAGCGACATAGCTGGTCATGTAATGTTGGCCATAATGGCTTCGATGTCTCATCATCTGCTAACGAAGGGCGGTCTATCTGCCGTGACTTCCGGCAGATAACCGTGTCCAAGCCGGCGACGGGCACGATCGACACTCACTTCTTATCGTGAATCTGTTCGCGCGAAGGCTGGATTGCCTCCGAGTCGGGCTCGAGGGCATGTTTCGCCTTCACGTCCTCCGCAGTGCCGAAATCGAACGCGGGGATCAAACCGCTCAGCCGTTGGCCGACGACGCTGCGCCACATGCCGTAACCGAAATAAATCATCAAGCCGACGATCAGCCAGACGACCAAACGAATCCAAGTATACAAGGGTAAAAACAACATCATAATGAGATTGACGACGATGCCGAGCGGTGCAAACACGAAGAGGAACGGCGTGCGGAAGGGGCGTGCGGCGTGGGGTCGGCGGATGCGTAGCAGCAGCACGGCGGCGCAGACGATGACGAAGGCCATCAGTGTGCCGATGTTGACCATCTCTTCCAGGTCGTTGATGGGCGTGAAGGCGGCGACCAATGAGATGAGTACGCCGGTCAAGATGGTCGAGCGATGCGGCGTGCGGAAGCGTGGATGAATGGCCGCGAAGATACTTGGCGGCAACAGGCAGTCGCGCGCCATGGCTAAGAAGATCCTCGCTTGACTGAGGAATGTAATCATCAACACGCTGGTCATTCCCGCCAGCGCGCCGATGGAGATGAGCAGAGCGGCCCCACGGAGGAACCCAGCGTTGGCCGCTCCGGCTGCCTTCTGACGAAACGCTGCCGCCACGGCCGCTTCAGAACTGATCTCCGGATACGGCATCATGCCGGTGATGACGGCGGCGACACCGATGTAGAGAAGCGTACACAACACCAGCGAGGCGAGGATGGCGATGGGTACGTCGCGCTGCGGTTTCATCGCTTCCTCGGCCTGCGTCGAGATGGCATCGAAGCCGATGTAGGCGAAGAAGACGATGGACGCGCCGAAGACGATGCCGGCCAAGCCGTAGGGCATGAACGGCGAACGAACGGCGTCGTCGATGGACTCCAACTTTCGGTTGAGACCCATCAAGCCCAGAATGCCCCACTTTTCGGTCGCCTTTTCGGGAGCTTTCTCGTTCGCGCGCCGAATGACCCCTTCGACGAGAATCTTGTCTTTCTCGCTTTGCGGCAGCTTCGCGGAATACTTGTTCGCGGCATCGCGCGCCATGGTTTCCGCCATCTCCGCCGAGTGTTTCCCCTCAGCCAGCATCCGCTCGGCCAACGACTTGGTGCGGGAGAGCTTATAAGTCGCCAACGCTTGCTCGGCGATCCGATCGATTCGCTCCTTGTCCGCTCCCGTTCGACCTTCGTACTTTGCCTGGGCGGTTACCACATCCTTGGCGCAAGCGGGGATCAACAATTCCTCCGGCATCACCCGATCCGCAACGGGCACATCGGTCCAGTTGCTTGTACTCACGAAGCCGATGCCCGCGGCGAGGACGAACAGCACTACGCCGAGCTTGACGGCGACGAGGACGGCGTTGGTCGTGGCGCTCTCGCGGATGCCGACGACGAGGATCGCCGTTACCGTCAGGGTGATGAGCAGAGCCGGCAAGTTGAGCCAGGCTCCGGGAGTCGTAAAAGGATCGGAACACAGAAAGGCGGGGACGTGCAACCCGAAAAAGAGCAGAAACTCGTTGAGATATTTCGACCACGAAGCGGCGACGCACGCGCAGGCCATGGCATATTCGAGAATTAGATCCCAGCCGATGATCCAAGCGAACAGTTCGCCGAGCGTGGCGTAGGCATAGGTGTAGGCGCTGCCGGCCACCGGTGCCATCGACGCGAACTCGGCGTAGCACAGAGCCGCGAACAGGCAACCGACTCCCGCCACCACGAACGACAACACCACCGCCGGCCCGGCGTCCTGCGCCGCGACGCGCCCGGTCATCACGAAAATACCCGCGCCGATAATCGCGCCGACTCCCAGCGCCGTCAACGAAATCGGCCCCAGGACACGATGCAGACGATTCTCGCCTTTGACCTCGGCTTGCAGGATCTCCAGCGACTTGGTAGCGAACAGTTGTTTCCAAAACATGGATTCCCTCTCGGTTTGACCGTTTCGGCGAACGGGAGTGCTGACGCGACCCCGCGCGCCGAAATGGTCAAACTTCCCTCGTATCGAGGATCAGAGTCACCGGCCCGTCGTTGACCAGTTCCACTTGCATCATCGCCCCGAAGCGGCCGGTACGCACCGGCAGCCCGAGAGAGCGGAGCGTATCGACGAACGCCTCATACAACGGCACAGCAACGTTCGGCGGCGCGGCGTCGATAAAGCTCGGACGCCGCCCTTTGCGACAATCGCCGTACAGCGTGAACTGACTGACGACCAGCACCGCGCCGCCAACGTCGGCCACGCTCAAATTCATCTTGCCGGCCTCATCGTTGAAGATACGCAATCCTGCCGTTTTTTCCGCCAGCCAACGCACTTCCTCGGTCGAGTCTTGCGGCGCGATGCCGATCAGCACGAGTAAACCGCGCTCAATCTGCCCGACCATTTCACCGTCCACGACGACGGCAGCTCGACGAACACGTTGCAGCACGGCGCGCATGGCGGCTCCTTCGACCGATGAGAACGATGATTTTATAGTGAAGAATCCTCTTGACGGAATGGCCCGATTGCATCACGCTAACAAGAATCATCCTCGTGGCCCCCCTTGGGAGAGATCGATGGCGGACTTCACCCCGTATCAGCAAAAAGTCATCAAGCGCTACTACGACAATAACGACATCCTTCATTTGCAGCGTTTGGGCGAACTTGTCAGCGAATTGTATTTGAGTACGGGCAAGAAACGACAGAGCGTGTGGACGCAGGCCATCGGAGCCATGCAGAAGCTCGGCGTCCCGCAGTCGCGCATCGATCATCTGCGCGAGCAAGACAAGCCCGAACTGGTGGCGGAACTGGTCAAGGAACTCGATGCCGCCAAATAGCGGTTTCGCATTAGCCGATCTCTTCCTCCACCAAGCGGCGTGCGAACGACGCGCCCAGAATCGTTCCCATTTTGCGTCCGCCGGTGGCCAACCAGGTACGGCCGGCGACTCTCTCGAAAAAGGGACCGCCCTTCGTGTACGGACGGCGGCCCCACAGACGCACGCTCGGTTCGCTCAGTCCCATCCTCTCCGCCCGACGCAACGACAGACGCTCGTGTTCCTCGGTGTAATCGCGCTCCGCCGTGCCGTCGCTGAAGTACGTCGTTCCCGGAGCGCGGACGAATGCGATTGCCTGTCTACCGTCCTCGAAGCGCCGCGTTCGACCCGCCCGTTCGCCGGGATAGACGAAAGCTGCGCCCGCCTTGCCGATTACCTCCAGTCCAGGTAGGAATTGTGGGGACCAAACGCCGGCGGCGATATAGATCCAGCCTTCGTAGCGCCGGCCGCCCGCTTCGAGCCAGCCGTCGCCGACCGTCTCTACGCTTTGACGAATGGGCGACGGTTCGAGAATCATCGAGGGGGGAACAAATAAATGAGAATCCCTGTTACCCTCGTCGCCTTCCAGCGAGAGCGCGCAGATGGGATAGAGTTGCTCCAACAAAGGCAGGGCGCGATGATAGTGTCGATGGAGTTTGCGCCCCGCCCAGCTTTCTTTGAACAGACCGGCGGCGGCGGAAGAGGCGGCACCGCTTCGACTCGAATCGAACACGATGGCCTCTATGCCGCGCGCGCGCGCACAAGCGGCAGCCAGCGAACCGAACAAGCCACCGCCTACCACGAACAGGGAGGGCATCTCCCAATCCTCACAATCCCCGTCGAGCCGCGATCGTCGGGAGCGTTCATTTTCGCGCCGGGCAAACGATCGCAGCTCGAGTTGGGTTCGATATTCCTTATCGATCGTACCAGTAACTCGGCGCTTGTCCATCGTGGAGGATGGGGTTGTAGCTCGTCGGTCTCAAGTAGGGTGGATAAAGCAAGCTCGGTGTCGTTGGGGACGAGGTTTGCGGCTTGGGTTGCGGTGCGGGAGCCGGTTGCAGTGCCGGCGCGGTTTGTGGATAGGCGGCTACCGGCGCAGGAGCATAGGCTCCAGTGTTATACGTCATCGCCGGTATTCCCTGCGGCGACGGCCAATAGGGATAGCCGGTCGGCGCGGGCGTGCAGAAGTGCGCCTCGAGCGGCCAATAGAGATACCACGGTCCCGCTTGCGGCCAACTCGGTCCAGGGCCGCCCTTGATGTAAAAGCTGCCTCCCGCCTGCACGTTGAACGGCCAACCTTGGGCGTTGGCGGCACCGGCGGCGAACGGCAGTATCAATAACGCCACTCCGAATATCTTTTTCACGAACGGACCCTCCTGTGTAGCGGCAGGCCCCCGGCCGACGGGCGGCGAGGCGCGTGCCTCCTGAAAATGTCTCAGACGCTCAAACATTCCCGCCGTTGGGTAGGTCGTCCAGAAAAAATGGCATGGCGACGGCTTGAGATTGTTGGAACGCGCCGACGCACCAAGTAGAAGCGGCGCGACAGAAGCGATGGGCGTTTTCGGCGCATCGGCTCGATTTGCTACAAACGATGTGCGCGGAGAAAAGAGCCGCTTGCGACGTCGTGTGGGGAGTCCACTAAGCCACAAGCGGCCAGGAGAAGACGCCGACGCTCTCAATACCAGTAATTCGGTGCTTGAGCGTACCCGGCTCCGTAGCCGTAGTAGCCGTAGTTCATGTAGTAGTTGTAGCCGCCGCTGTAGTCGTAGGCCGGGGCGAAAGTCTGGCCGTAGTAGTTGTAACCGGCCTGTTGAACGGCGGGTTTGGCCGGCGCGGGAGCCGGTGCTTGGAACACCGGAGCCGGAGCGGCTTGAACCGGAGCCGCATAAGCGGGCAGCGCATTCCAAATGGCCGGGCCGCTCGCGCTCGCGCAGCTACCGCCGGGGCAACCCAGCGGGTTCGCAGAGCTGTTGAAAGAGAAGCAACGATTCTTCGAGGTGCGCGTGTAGCCGATGTGCCGCGAGCAGCTGTACTCGAAGGCCACATCCGCCAGAACCGGCGATGCCGACAACGCCAAACCCAGAGCCGCAAGGCTCCCATACACAAAACGCTTCATTGAGGGGATCCTCTCTTCTCGTATCCAACCCGGCTGGCGTCCTCTCCACAAGAACCGCATCAACCGGGACAATCAACTATTCCCCACGAGTAATTGGGCGGCCAAGGAAAACTGTTCCGAGAGGGAAAAGAAATCCGCTTGTGAGGCGTTTTCCATCGCATTGTCGCCTTTGTCCGCGCTTTGCGCGTTTTCGATTCAAGTTGAGAAAAAAAATGGAATGAGAGAACAAAAATGCTCTTTACAGCTGCTACAATCGGCGAACTAAAACTCGATGCGCAGCTGCGCGAGGTCATGTGGAGCCACTTCCACCGCGACGGCGTCGTCCCGCACGGTCGCATCCATCAGCGGCGAACCGAGCGCGTCCACGAGCCGGGCGCGCTGGGGATTGCGAACGCAACGCATCTCCGCCTGCGCGGCGAAACCGCTGCATTCCAGAAGACGCGCCACGATGCCGGTGGCCTCGCCCTCCGCCCAAGGACGCAAGCCCGTCAGCAACAAGTTCGGGGCGTCGAGATGAAAGAGCCAACCCTCGGAACCAACGTGCGGCGGGCCTTGCGTCGTCGTCGCCACCGGCGCGGGCGTCACCAGTCCCAACGCCGTCTGCATGGGATATTCCCGGTCGAGTCCGACGGCCAGATCGAACGTCCGCGCATGCTCGCCGGGGCAAACGAGCAGAATGTCGATCATGCGCCCGCCGTGGCGTTGATGGAAGGGTAGCCCGCCGGGGAACAACACGGTGTTCTGACGGCCGAGGCGAATCTCCAGATAATCGGGGGTTTCCGGGCGCGAGTGGGTCGTCGTCGCGGAGGAACCGTTGACTCCACGCTGGAGGATCGCGCGCTCGTCGCGCCAGGCAAAGCGCGCGGCGTAGTAGGAGTGCCACGGATAGCCGACCGGAGGTTGATGGGGAACGATTTCGACGCTCAGATCGAGAATCGGTCGGCCCAGCCAGGCGCGGAACCGCTGACGAAAGCGTGCCAGCGGTTGATTTTGCCCATCGAGCAAATCGCCTTCGCTGACAACCTCGCCGACGGCCGGCCCCTCGGAGACCGTCTCAATCCGTTCGGCACGCATGGTGCTGCCGGGATTGAACACCAGTTGCTGACCGAGCCGATTGACGCGCGTGCGCACATCGCGGACGGCGCGAAGCCCGCCGGTCTGGGCATCGATCTCGGCCTCGAAGAATTCGTTGCGAACGATGCGTTCGTCGGCCAACTTCATCCGCCGTGTGGGCGTCGTTCCAGGCATTCCTTGACGTGGGATCCAAGCGAAGCCGAGGGCGGGCACTTCCACGACCACCCGCGCCGTCTCGCCGTCGAGTTGGCACGCCTTGAGCGGACCTCCCAGCGGCGGCAAAGAGCGCACTCCCTCCAAATCCAAGGCGACGCGGCGCTTGAAGCTGCACGGATTGAGAACGAGAAATCCTGGGTTGTTCGCTTGGCCGCGCGCCGTCAAACGCCGCGCCAGCGCGTCCGCAAGCCGGTGCTGGACTTCGAGCAATTCTCGATCCGGCGAATTCGTATCGCCTTCGAGGCGTTCTTCGAGATGGGACAGGTGCGCCAAAAGATCGCTATTGTCCTTTGTGAACGCTGAGTCCAAGCCGCTTTGGAGTGCGGCCAGAGTCCACACGGTATCGAGTCGGCGGCGGGAACGAACGTGCCGAGCGAACATGCCGATGGGTTGCTCGCCGCCTAGTCCGGCTGGGGCGTCTGCGTTCGGGTCGTCGGCATAGTTTTCCAGCGGACAGCGTTCGACGAGATAGTCGCCGTGAAAATCGTCGGCCTCGCCGGGGGAGGCATAATCGCCCGACAAAACCTCGTTGAAATAACTCGACAGCGTCGTCCATTGGCCCAACACCGGAGCAAGCCGACTCAATTCGATCCAATCGACGTACCACGGACAGGCCAACTTGTCGCGGTGCAACAGGGCAAGCGTTGCCGCCTGATCTTGCGCGATGGTCTGATGCAGATGGTACGTCAAATTGAAAAACGTCTGCGCGCTATCGGCGGGATGAGGCGTCCGCGTGAACGCCTCGACCGACTTACCGTCCGCGGAAGGCCAGCTAATCGTGGGCGAACGATGCGACGGCAGCACCCCCTCATCGAAGGCGACGAGCAGCGCCCGGCTCATCCCCACGTTGTGCAACAGCAACGGCAACTGCGGATGAAATCCGAAGCGCCGCCGCGCGAACACGCGCACTTCTCGACCCAGCAAATCGCGGTGAACTTTCGCCCCCTTGAGGAGGTTCCATAGCTGCGATTCCAGAGGCAGCAACGGATCTTCGCGCTCGAGATACACTCCGCCACACACCTCCGCGCCGTCGCTTTCGATGTGGGCGCGCAGATTCGTCATGTGCCGCGGTTGTTCGTGAGCCAAGCGTTCGAGCAAAGCCGAGCAGGCGACCAGGTTGAACGGCAAGCCGCGTTCCAAAGTTTGCGGCCACCCCTCGCCCAACCGTTCGCCGTCGAGGAGGAACAGATCGATCAGATGGAGCGCGACGGGATACAACACCTCGCGCGCCGCCAACAACTTCTCCGCCGCGCTCCGCAAATGTCCGCGCGCCGTCTCGGCATCCGCCCCGGCCAGCGAAGCCGTCACTTCCTGCCAAAACTCCGACGACGCCAACACGTTTTCGTGCGCCATCGCCTCGAACAGCGCCTCGACGTGCAAGTGCCCGAAGCCGATGCCGAGAAACGGTGCGACTCGTTCCGCCTCCAGGTCGAGAAACGGCAGCGATGCCTGGCCCCATTCGCTCCACTGGCGTAGAGCTTCGCGCAGATTGTTCAACGTCTCGTCGCGGTCCATCGTGGCGCGGAAGGCGAGCGCCCCAGCGGCACGGACGCGCTCGTCCCAATCGTCGGACAATACCGAGGGCGGATTGTCCGGCACGGCATAGAGGTGTCCCGCCGTGGGCTGTTCGTGGTCGTAGGGCGAGCCGAGTCGCGGCGGCCCGGCTGCGCCGATCAGCGCGGCGGGATGCCATAGCGCGGTGTAGCCGTTGAGGAAAGCCGCCGCCTCCTCATCGCCCAAATAGAGGGTATTGTGTGTTGGAACCCGATACGGACTCAGCAGAATTAGCTCGCGCGCGTTCATGCTCTGGATTTAGCGAAGCCGCGCGCGAAAAGCTAGATCCGCGAGCCGTCCCCTTTCTTTTTCCCCGCATTGAGCCTCGTGCGCCGCATGCGATCGGCTAAACGATGGGGTCGAATGGGCCGAGGAACGCTGTACGATTACCTCTCCGCCTGCGAAGCGCGCAGGACGCGCGCTTCCACTTCCTCGCCCTCGAAGAGCAGTTCCTCGCCGTGTTGGCGGATCCAATCGACCAGGCGGCGCATGAAGCCGAGTCCGGCGGCGGCGGCTTCTACGTCGAGAACCTGCGGCGATGCCTCCAACAGAGGACGCGGCAAGCAGACGATGGATTTGCAACGCGCCCGCGTTAAAGCCACGTTGAGGCGGTTCAAACCGTAGATGAACTCGGCTTCGCGCAGGGCGAACTCTGGATCGGAGACGCCGTAGCTGACAAGTACGGCGTCGGCTTCCTGGCCCTGCATCTTGTCCACGGTATCGACGAACGGCAGGCTGCTCCACGCGCGCTGTTTCGCCAATTCCTGTTGAATGGCCCGAATCTGCGCGTGATGCGGGCTAACGATGAACACGCCGCGGCGGAAGAAGGCGGCATCGTCGGCGTAGGCGCGGCCGGAAGCACCGCGCAGACCGTCCCGCAGCGCCACCGTCAGTTGCGCGACGAGATCGGCCTCGATCGGATTGGCGCGCGAAGCGCGGATGCCGTCGAGGACGACGACGACCAACGGATAATGCGGATCGAGACAGGAGGAGACGAGCGGATCGAGTTCGCGTTTGGGTTTGAAAGCGAGTCGGCGTTGGGCCACTTCGCTGCTGCCGCACTTGTAGCGTGGACCGTAGAGCAGGTGCGCGGCGCAGCCGGTCAATACGTCGTTCATGCGGAAGTTTTCGAGCAGCTGACGGACAATTCGGCTCTCCGTAATCTGTTGTGTTTGCCGAGGACACACGGCCTCGAAGATGGAGCGATGCAACAGCGGTTCGCCGGGCGACGCATCGGGATAGACACCGGCGACGATAGGCGGCAATTGCAGGTGATCGCCGGCCAGCACCAGCCGTCCGCCGTCGCCGCTCAGATACACGGCGATCGCCGACTCCGGCACGCGAACTTGAGACGCCTCGTCTACGACTACGAGATCGAACGACGGCAGATCGAGGCGTTTTTTGACGCAGGAATAGACCGTGGCACCGAGGACGACTTGGGCTTCGTCCCGCAGCCAACCGCCCAGATCGTTCTCCGCCACGACATCGACACCGGGATTGACGCTCTGCCAATTTTTCGCCTTGCCGAGTAGAAAATGAGTGGAATTCGCTTTGCGGCACTCGGCGATTTTGGTCAGCAAATTCTCGATGGCGGCGTGGGTGAACGCTGTCACCAAGACGCGGAAGGGCAAGCCGGCGCACTTGTAAGCCGAGGCCAGGGCGACGATGGTGGCGGCGAGGAAATGCGTCTTGCCCGTGCCCGGCGGCCCCCAGACTGCCGTGGCGCGCTGGCCGCATATCGTATGAAACGCTTCGAGCTGGCTGGGCGTGAAGCCGAGTCGATCCGCTCCGCCCCTCGCCGCCGTTCGCACTTTCGCAGGTAGGGGCAAGGGTACGGCGGCCTCTTCGGGATGGCGTAACAGCTGGGCATAGAAGCCGGCGGGACCATCGCCGTCGTGGGTGGCTCGATCCAGCTCTTCGAGAAACTTCACGAGCGGATCGGTCGTGAAATCGGTGAAGCGTTGGTAGAGCAGAAAGCGCTCGCCGGCCGTGGGCGGATTATTCTTGAACTTGCGCGCGTACTCCAAGCGAAGGCGCGCGCTGTCGCCGACGGCATGAATGGCGGTGACGCCGACGATGGCGCGATGCGGGCTGTCGGGACCGCCGTGTACCTTATTGCGATACCAATAGTCGGCATACTCGACTTGAGCGCGGCGGCCGTCCTCGTCGTCGCGCACTAGCAGCCACGCGGGAAAGCCACTCGTTTCCGGCTCGACGACCAGATTACCGATAATTTCCATCTCATTTGCGTTGATTGCCTTCAATTCGACGACTTGTCCGAGCAACACCTGAGTGGCCCGCGCTTCGGCGCGCGATTCGCGGACGGCCAAGCAGTTCAACAAACTCTCGTAGCGGACGAAAAAGGCGAGGCGCGACAGAATCGGTTCGCGGATGCCGGCTCCCCTCGGCAGCGCGAAGCGCGGCGGCCAGGCGAATAGCTGCGAGGCGGCGCGCTCGCGCACCGAACGCAACAGCGCGGCCACGGCGAATAGATAAAGCCGCGACTGATGCCGAATCTCGTCGAGATTCTCGCTCTTGCCCGCATACCAGGCCGCGTGCAACGCCTCGGCCCGCAACCCGTGGCCCAGAGGAAAGTGATAGAAATCGCGCCGCGTATAACGGAACGGACTGCCCAAGGCTTCCAACATCTCCGGCAGCGTGTAGCTAACTTCGACCGGCAGAGCGAGCAATCGGCTCACGGCGTTTTGCAGGACGACGACGGGATAGGCCACTTCGCTGCCGGGATGGCTCGCCGCGTGCAATAGCTCCGGCCCCTGAAAATGAAAGAGCAACGCCATCGCTTTTTCGGCCAAATCGGGCACGGTCAAGGCATCGAGCAGGGCGGCGAACAAGAGCGCCCGTTCGTCTTCGGTGTGGACGTAGACTTGCAAACTCAACTTGTCCTTCCATTCCGCCCGGGCTTCGTTGTAGGCATGGACGCGATGGAACAGATCGTCGAGTCGTTCGATGAAATGCCGACGCACCTCGACAGCAAGGTCCGGCTTGTCGGCCAACCAGACGCACGGTTGCGGTTTGCCTTCGCCGTCGGTCAATTCTCGCGCCGTCATCGCCGAGAACACGGCGCGGCGCACATCGTCGCGTCCGGTGACGTGCAGACCGGCGAGATAGATCGTTTGCCCCAACGGTTCCTTTTGCAGCGTCAGAAACACGGCGAGATTCTCACCGCGCGGCAGATCCGGCGAAGTTGCGCCATGGAGTTGTGGCTCTTGCAATTCCAGCGCGGCAACGCGCACGGCCAGGCGATGTCGCTGTCCCGCCAACGAGTCGCAACGATCCAGCGCTTCATCGGCATCGGCGCGCTTCAGGAACTTGCCCAGTTCCGTCAACGTGCAGACACCCGCCTCGTCGCGTAGATGACGCTTGCCGTAGGTCGTCAACTGCACCAAGCGCGATACGTCGTCGGTGCGGCGCATCTCTTCGCGGCACGAATCGAAGAACTCGCACCATTCGCAACGGTCGTACAGATGCCAATGCGCCTCGCGCGCCTCGCCCTGTAAAATGCGGCTCAAATCGTTGCGGAGGAATCCCTCCAAATGCGGTCGAAAATCGCCCAGATTGAAGATCTCCGGTTCCTCTTGCTTCCCCAGCCAGACGGCTCCGCATTCGAGATCGACGCCGGCATCAATCCCCTCGGCCTCAAGCAACGCTTGCAATTCCAGAGCGTAAAAGAGAATCTGCACTCGATGCGTCAGCTTCAGTGCCTCGCCGCGTTTCAGGTCGATAATGCGAATCCTGCGCTTGCCGTCTTCGCCCGACAGAATCGAGAGCAGATCGGGATGATTTTCGCTGACGAGAATCCCGTGCGGATCGATGCCGTAATCCTCGTAGAAGCGCGGCGGCGGCGCAAGGGTCGGCTGATAGAGAAAACGTCCGGCCGGTTCGCGCCGCAGATGACGCAGCGTCGCGGCCAACGGCAGCCGCCGCGTGTGCAACTCTCCCGCCCCCGGTGCAACGACGACCTTTCCTTTCAGCATCCGCTCGACGACTTCGCGTTCCCACTGAAAGCCGCTGGCCAAAATCGATTCGACGAGCGGGCTGTTGTCGAAAGCCGGCTTGGGAATGCCCTGTCGCTTGCGTTCCAGCGGCGTGGCAGAGGTGTAATAGAGAAAGCGTTCGCAATCGTGAAAGAAATAGCGAGCGATGGTGGATGGACTGACTCGAAACGGCGGCGCGGCCATCAATTGATCTCGGTGCGAAGAGGAGCGGAGTCTCTCGGCTATCTTAATCGTGAGATCCACGCCTGTCGAGAGGCACCGCACTCGCCCATCGCGGGGCGATTTCGCTCACGAATCGAGACGTCGAGAAGCCCGCGAGCGGATGGACCGTGGCGAGCCTGCCATCCATGAGAGAATTATCGACCCATCGAGCGATGCTTCACGAGGGGCGCTTCTCTGTAGAGCCGTTGCCGAAACGGTGGGAGAATCGGTAAGGTTACTCTTTCGTCTCGTTTCACCCGATGGGAATGGCGGGAATATGTCGGAGCCGATGAACGAGTTGTTGTGGCTGGGGTTGTCGGCTCTGGCGGCGGGGACCATCAATTCCGTGGCGGGGGGAGGTACGCTGTTGACGTTTCCCGCGCTGTTGGCCGCGCTCAATCCGCTCGGGGTCGAGGCGGGCCGCATGGCCAACACCACCAGTACCGTCGCCCTTGCGCCCGGCTCGTTGGCCGGAGCCTGGGGCTATCGCCGCGAGATGGTCGCCGCGCGGCGGTGGACGCTGCTCTTGCTCGCCCCCAGTCTGATCGGCGGCGGCATCGGCTCCCTGTTGGTAACGCGACTCGACGCCAAATACTTTCAGAATCTCGTGCCCTGGCTCATCTTGACGGCGTCGTTGCTGTTTTTGGCTCAACCGCTGGTTGCACGACTCTTGCAAACCAAGCCCCACGCCGCGCCTTCGTCGCGGACGCTCGCCGCCATCGTCTTCTTTCAATTCCTGGTCGCGGTCTATGGAGGATATTTCGGAGCGGGAATAGGGATCCTTATGCTCAGTTCGCTCGCCTTCATGGGCATGTCCGGCGTCCATCAGATGAACGCCGTCAAGACGTTTCTCGCTTTTTGCATCAACGGCGTCTCCGTGGTGATTTTCATTCTCGAAAACAAGGTGGAATGGCGCTTTGTCCCCGTCATGGCCGCGTCGGCGATCGCGGGCGGCTATCTCGGCGCGAGGTTGGCGCGGCGGATTCGTCCACTGTACGTCCGCTGGTTTATCGTCGCCGTCGGTTTGGGATTGTCCACTTATTGCTTCTATAAACAGCTTGCTTGAAAGATGATCCCTTGACGCTGCCACACTCGATGCCGCTTTTTAGCCGAACGCGAGGGAGAAAGATTCTCTCGTTTCTCTTAGGTTCACTCCTCTTCGGTCTAGCCTATACGCAGCCGCGGTTGTATTACTCAAATCAGCACCAGTATTTCTTGCACGGAGCGGCGGCCGCGGGAGAGGGATTTCTTTCGCACGATTGGTTGGCCAACACCGCCGATCCGACTCCGGTATTCAGTACCCTCGTCGCCTGGACCTTGCGCTACGGTCATTCCTTTTTGTTCTATGGGTATTATCTCATTATCCTCGGCATCTATCTCCATGCGCTGATGGGCATTTTCGACGCGCTCGGCGACAGTCTACAAAGCCCCTCTCCTCCCGTTCACAGGGGGAGAGGGGTTGGGGTGAAGGGGTGGACTTTTTCTAGGATATTCGCCCCCTCAACCCCTCTCCCTCGAATAGAGGGGGGAGGGGAAAGGACGGACTCGCAGCAGAGCCGTGAATCCGCAAAGCGAGCGCGCTGGGCGTTTCTCACGTTCGTCGTCGTTGTCCATTCCGGCCTCTTGCGTTGGAGTTCGGTGCGGGTCTTCGGCGTCGATTATCCCTGGTATTTCCAAGCCGGAGTCGCCAATCAATACATCCTTGGCGCGGGATTGCAACCGTCGGTGTTCGGCGTATGGTTGGTATTGTCCGTATCCATTTTCCTCAAGAATAGACCGTATCTTGCCGTGACATGGGCGGCTCTATCGGGAGTAATACACTCGACGTATCTCTTGAGTGCCGCGCTGTTGACGCTGTCTTATTTGTATCTACTCCTACGCGCCGGTCGGCGTCGAGATGCCGCGCTCGTGGGATTGTGGGCGCTGCTCGTCGTTTCTCCCGTCGTGGTCTACAACGCCGTCTCCTTCGCACCGTCTTCTCCCCAAGCATTTGCCGAGGCCCAGCATCTTTTGGCCCACGTTCGCATCCCCCATCATACCCAAGTAGATCGCTGGCTCGACGGCTTGGCCTGGATGCAGCTCGGATGGATTCTTTGGGCGATGTTCTTGGTGCGAAAGAGTCGATTGTTCGTCGTATTGTCCGTGTGCTTCGTCGGTTCGCTGGCTTTGACACTGGTGCAAGTCGCCACCGGCAACGATACCCTGGCGCTGCTGTTCCCTTGGCGCACGTCGTCCTTTCTCGTGCCCATTGCTACCGCAGTTATCCTGACGCAAACACTAAATCATTTCGCATTCCGTTCCTATCCGGCAATACAATATATTTATGGTTTCGTTCTCATTGTTTTCGTGACGGGGGGAGTCGTCATCAGTTATTTCGGTCTCGGTTATCGTACCAATACACAAGAGACAAGACTGCTGGAATATATCCGCGATCATAAAACCGCTGAAGACGTGTATCTTCTGCCTGTGGAACTGCCCAAACTCACATCTGGCCAGCGCGGGGCGGCTTCGCTCAACTTCACGCCGCCACCGCAACGAAGCACTCAGAAGCAAAATATCTCAGTCGATTTACAGCAGTTTCGCTTGTTTACCGGCGCGCCCATCTACATCGACTTCAAGTCGATCCCCTATAAGGATGTCGAAGTGCTGGAATGGCGTCACCGTGTATTGTGGACTCATGGACTATACGAAGAGCGCAATTGGAACGAGCATGAGATTGCGACGGAATTGTCGCGACGCAAAATCACGCACATCGTCGCCACCGCCGACCGCGACATAAGCTGCGCCGCCCTAGAGTTGGTGTGTAAAGATCCCAGCTATCGTTTGTATCGCGTGCGAAAATAGGTGTTCGGGTCGAAGTTCTTTAACTTCGGGGGCGATTGGAGATCATGGTCTGGTATCCCAGGTATCCCGCGAGCCGTTCGACATCGTGCGCGGCCCAGCTGCGTTTCAGAGTATTCATCGTCCGCCGCATGCGTTCGGGGAGACGAACCCCGCCGTGTCGAGTCAAGATGGCTCCGGTAATCTCCGGCTCATCGCGGCGATGATACAGCCGCCAACCTTTTTTCCGGTGCAACGTATAGCCGAATTCGTGCAGTACAGAACGCACACCATTCTCAAAATCCGAAGTCGGGCCTGGCCAATGTCGCCAACTAAACACCATATCGTCGCAGTATCGGGTGTAGCGCGCGCCGGCCTGGCGCGCACGACGGAACAGCCGCTCATCTAATTCTCGATTTATCGAGTTGCTCAACGCCGGGCTAGTCGGCGCGCCTTGCGGAAGTCCGCCCCGATCGGTCGTCAACAGCGTCAGCAACCGGGCGAGGTCGGCATCGACGCGCTCGCGCCACCAGTCATCAACCCGGGCCGCTTGCGTGGTGGGAAAAAAGTCCTCAATGTCGGCGGCGATGAGAAATTCAGCGCCGGCATGAGGCCAAACGTGATCGGCGATCGACTTTTTCTTGCAGTAGGCAACCGCTGCTGGATGAGGCTTTTCCTCCTTGAAATAGAAGGCGAGTATCCAGCGCTGAATCGACTTGAGTTTGACATCCGGCTCGACGAGGTCGCGCAGTCCACCGTCCTTTTTCGGCTTCGTGAAATGACGATAATGAAAATGAGGATGCAGGGAGGAGGTCGCAGCCACTTCTTGAAAAACCGCTTGCGTAAGACCAACTTGAACGAGCAGGTCATCCCACTCGCTCTTGAGGGCGAGGGACGGCGTAATTCGGAATCGACTCCTCCCCGTGTAGCGTCCGCCGGTCAAGGTGCGAAGCAGCGGTGCAAAGGCGGCGAGCGGATTCACGAACTGCCCTCCTTACGGCGCGGGACGAACAGATCGGCCAAGTTGGGCAGCAACACGACATTGCCGCTTTTGCCCGCAAGATTGATTAGTGCCTCGATTTCTTGCAGGCGAGCGACTTCGGGATTCTCGGACAGAATCTTGGCGGTGTTCGCGCGCGCCCGCGCCGCCGCTACTTCGTGACGCGCCCGGACCAGTTCTGCACGACCGGCGCGATCGGCTTCGACTTCCAGCATCATCACCTGCCGAACCTCGCCTGGCAGGACAATGTCGCGGATGCCGACTCGACTTACTTCGATGCCGTAGCGTTTAGCTGGCTCCGCAGACAATTGAAGCAATTCGGCGGCCAACTCGCCTCGGTTGTCGAGAATCCGATCGAGAGTCCGGCTGGCGATGACATCGCGCAGAGCGAGTTGTAGTTCTTGATGGAGTTGCTCGTCGTAGTTCTCCACGGCGTTGATGGCTCGAACGGGATCGACGACGCGATACTGAGCCACCAAGGACACGCGCACTTCGATGCGATCCGCCGTCAAGATTCCCTGGCCGGCGACGATGTGACTCATTTCACGCAGGCTCACCTTGGCCACATCCACCGCTTCGCCAACCCAGAAGCGATAGCGACCCGGTTCCAGCACCTTCTCCAGCTTGCCCTCGCGGTATAGAAGGCCACGCTCGTACTCGTAAATGGTGATTGCTTTGCAGAGCCAGAACCTGTGTTTCATGGGGGCCAGCATCGATATTCCCCTCTGCGCGATTCCAATTCCGGGCTGTTTCGGACACCCTCGCCTTACTAAGGGGGAGCCGAGGTTGACACCGTCTTTGTCCGTGAAGCCGAGACCTCGCGAACGCGGTCGGTGGGTATCTCCTGGGCTGCAAGCCCGATTCAGACGCCCACCCAAGGGTGGGGAGCGCCGGAACAGCCCGGCCTGGACCAGTCCCTTCCGCCGAAGGCGGAAGGGGACACGGATCACCCCATGCGCGGTACGCACGAATCGAACCGGTGTGCGCCGCAAGTGCTGGATGTACTTTATGTGAGGTCGAGGAAAGCGACAATCGGGATCCGCACTGTAAGCGAGTATGCTGCGGACTCCGAGAGCATAATCGGCACGGTCAGTCGGGAAGTGAGGGAGTCAATTCATCCCGCCAGCGTTTCGGCACGGCGGCGAAGGCAGTGCGATAAGTTTCTTCCAGCGGCACAAGTACATAGACCTCCGCTTCCAGGAATAACGGCATCGACGGCAATTCGTCTTCCACCGCCACCGGCTCGATGAAGGCGCGTTGGACATAGCCGGCCGAGTAACTCGCCAAGGTCAGCGGTTTGTCCGGCGGGAGTTGAAAGGCATCGTCGTCGATTTCGGACCAGATGGCGGCATGAATGCCTTGCGGATCGCGCGGTCCCGGAGGGAACAGATCCAGCACCAATAAATGGATGCCTGCTTCGAGGAACTCCACGGCTTTCTCGACGAAAGCCCGCAAGGCATGACGAGTGCCCTTGTTGCCGGGAGAGACGATTTCGACCAGAGCCACAACCCGATCGTCGCTGACGTGGCGGATAGCGATGCGGTTTCGTTTTCGGGCTTGGATTTCCGCTTCGGCAGAGGCGGTGAAGCGCACGCGGGGCGGAGCGACGGCCAAGGCAATGCCGCCATTCGTCGAAGGCGTCTCGGAGGGACCGTTGCCGCCGCCATTCATCGAAGCGGCCGCGTCTCGTCCGAGCGTCAGCACATCGGGATGGAGTCCTCCGGCAACCTGTTCCGCCAAGGCATAGTAATCCGGTGGCAGAACGCCCTGGTTCAAGGCGTGCTTGATGGTGAAAATCCAATCGTGATGGAAGTCGTGAAAGATCCCTGCGGCGACGCGCGTCCAATCGTGAATCGGCAAGGTGGTTCCTCCCTTTGTGGAGACGCGATACGGCCTATGCGGATTATATCCGCTCGGCGTCTATTTATTCACCGCCTAGCGAAGTACGACGTCCGCGTAGAGACTGGGGAAGATGTCGCTCATGGGGTCATTCGCTCTGCCTGTAGCCGTAACAGGGTGAGGACCTCGGCGAGATCGACCAATCCCTCGGTCTCCTTCCGCTCCTGCGCGGACAGCGGTTGGCCGGAATCCTGACGGTCGAGGAGCATCTGCAAGCGGGCGGCGACGGCTTCCGGTAGTCGGAATCGAGCGAGATCTTCGGGCAGATCGACTTCAAAAGTCAAGGTCATGCGAACCTCCGCGCTACCATTACTCCATCATTTTACCGTTGGCCGTGACGACTTCGCCGGCTGTAGGTGTGAACATGCCGCTTCCTCCTTCGGCCGAGACCAGTCTACCGCAAGGGCTGCTTCCGTTAACCGCGCGGCCTCGCCCGGCACTGCGGCCGGTTCGTCCCACACCGTCACCAGCAGGGCAGCGGAAAACAAGTAACCTTGCCGAATCAGTTCACGGATACTTAAAGCGATGCTCACAGCTTGCGGTACAAGTTGAGCCGCTGCTTGCTCGACTGGCGACAGGTGCCGATGGAAAGTGCTTTGCGCGAGCCGCGTATGTGTTCGCATCGCAGCTGGAATGGCCTGGTTGAATTCAAGAAGCGTGGGATGGCCAAGATAAGGCTAGTTATGCGGTAAAAAGACAGGCGGGTGCATTGAGGTCTCTATGAATTATCGCCTTGCACGAGCGCCGAACATTCGGCTGTCCTGAATGACACGGGAGAACGGGGAAGGTTCACAGAGGCAACAGCCAAGAGGAAAACTTCTGCTTCGAGCTCGCCCTGGTTTTGGTGTTAAAGCGCATCAGTGCGTTCTAATTCGGAAGAACCGGGACCGCTTCGTGCAGCACAAGCTCCCAACGTACAGGACAATGGGCTGATTGTCCAGCAACAAACGCCAGTGTTCGAGCGCACACGACACCGCGATGGCGGAATCGCGGTGGGGCGGAGTGATTCTCAAATGACGGCAAGTTGAGCGGTCGGTGTGCTTTCGCTCACTGATGGATCGCTTGTGTCACCGGCAATCGCACGGCCTGTCGCGCCGGTGATATAGAGGCCAGCGAAGCCATCAACACGGCGACGGCGCACGAACCGGCGATGAGCATAGAATCCATCTTAAAAGGCATCGCTCCTCCAGCCCCGGCTGCACCGGCGCGATGGATGGCATAGGCCATGCCGATGCCCGCAAGCACGCCGGGAACGAGACTCATACCCGCCAAAAGGACGGCTTGTGAGACGACGATTTTTCCCACCTGAATGTGTTTCAGTCCGAGCGCGCGTAGCACGCCGAACTCGCGCGTTTGATCGTGGACGTTCATCGTCAGCGTGTTGACGACGCCCAGCGAAGCCACGGCGAAGGCCAACGCCATCAGCCCCCACAGCGCCCCGCCGACGCGGTCGAGCATCCCCTCGATTACGGAGCGCAGATCGGCGTTGGATTGAAACAAAAGATGATGGCTCTCGCAAAAATCCTTTAATTTCGCTTCCGGCGACGGGGCACCGTTCGCGCCTTTGCCGACGAGGAAGACGTGAACGCCGGGTAATTCGAGCAATCGCCGCGCCGCCTCCCATTCCAGATAAAGAGCGAGTCCGCCGCCCGCATACTCGACGGCGGTACCGGCAACGCGCAACTCTCGAACGCCTTGTTCCGTCGTCAATTTCAGCGTGTCGCCGCGCTTCAATCCAAGCGTCCGAGCCAGGCCGACGCCCAACACAACCTCGCCCGCCAAAAGTCCGCGACGGGCACCGGATTCGTCTCCATCCTGGAGATCGAGAGGCAGCGGGCGATTCGCCGCGAAGGTCCGCGCCAGAACCAGCACCTGACGCGCTTCGACTTCGGCGGGCAGAAAGGAGATGCACTCGACCGAGGCAGCGCCACAAGTGCGAATCTCTTCGGCAAGCGATTCCGGCAGAGCGGGAGCCAGCGAGAATGAGGAATCCGGCATGGCTCCGCGAATGAGATAATCGGCGACGACGGTTTGTCGATACCAGTGTTGCAACTCGCGCAGCGTCGCCCGCAGCGCTTGACCGAAGGCGATGGCCACGACCAGGGCGAGAAAGAGAACCCCGGCGGTTAGACTCGTTCGTCCGCGATGCCGAGCCAATTGTTGCACGGCCAATCCGCCTTCGAGCCCCAAGGGCAGCCTTGCCAGCAAGCCCAACATTGGTGTAACCACGAGTGGCAACGCCAAGACGCCGCCGACGAGAAGGAGTGCCAGTGTGGGCGGCAACAAATTGCGACTCCACGAATCCGAAAACAATCCGCGTCCGAGAGCTATTTCCAAGCCGATGCCGGCGACGAGCAAGAGGAGGCCGAACTGCCAGACGCGCCGAGAAACGGACTCTTCGCTGTGCGCGCGGCCCGGCAGAAGTTCCATCAGGGGCGGACGCCGGCTGGCGCGCCAGCCGGGCACGACGGCAGCGGCCATCGCAGCGCCTGGTCCCAAGAGAGCGGCGAGAACGAACGGTTCGGCGTTCAACATCAAACTCGGCAGCGACAGGCCGAGGAATTGCTGCATCAAATAATTCAGCCCAACGGCCAAAACGATGCCGCCCGCACAGCCGACAACTGCGCCGATGCCGCCGAGAAGGACCGTCTCACGCAATAATAATCGCAACACCTGTCTTTGCGATGCGCCCAGCGAACGCAGCACGGCGACTTGTTTGCGGCGTTCGCCGAGATTGAGCAGGAACGTGTTCAAGATCACGAATGTCGACGCAATTAGGGCGACGAGACTGAGTGCGGACAATCCTTGCTCGGCGGATGCAAGCGTCGCGCGCGCCAACTCGCCGCGCGCCCCCGGAGCCTGCACGATCAGATGAGGAGGCAACAGACGAGCGATTTCCGCTTGCACGACAACGGAGTCGGCGTCGTCGGCCAGACGTATTTGAATGCTATTGATGCGCTGGGGCAGCTTGCAAAGGCGTTGCGCACATGCCAGGGAGACAATCATCTGTCCGCCCGCCGCGGCGCTCACGCCGTGCGGCTGAAATATGCCGCACACGCGCAGCGGCGTCGATCCGGCGGGCGACCAAACTTCAACGGATGTCCCCGGTGACAAATGCAGAGAAGCGGCCAAGGCGGGATCGAGCAAGAGTTCTGCGTCGTCGCACAAAGGTCTGCCGTCGCGTATGGGCCAATCGGCCGCGCCGATGGCATCGAGACCTAGCAGAGGAACGGCCAGGCTTTGCGATCCGCACACTAAAGCCGCGGCACTCTGGATGCGAGGCACGACCGCTTTCACCCCGGCCACGCGATCCAGACCCGATACCGCCTCCGCCGCAAACCCTCCCTGTCCCTTCGCCGCGATTTCCAACGCCGGACGGCCGGACACCCCCTCGAACAGTTCTCGGTAGGCGCGATCGACCGTGCGAATGGAGAGACGCGTGGCGACGACGGCGGCCAACCCCAATGCGATGCCGAGCAACGTCAGGATCGTTCGCCCTGGGTGCCGCTGAAATTCGCGGAGATTGTAAGTCCACAGATTCATGCCGCCTCCCTCGACCCCGGCGCATGTTCGAGCGCATCGCCGGCGCACGGAGTGACGAAGGAAACCGCGTTGAACGAACACGGAGGCGGCTCGACGGACCATTCCACGCATTCGACGACATGAACGGCACGGGGAGTTGCGCGCCCCCCCTCGCCGAGCCATTCACTCGGGGCGCTCACGCGACCCCGATCGGCGTTGTTTATTCGTCCATCGCGCAGGTAGATAATACGATCGGCGCGCGCAGCGTGGTTGGCATCGTGGGTGACCATGAGCATGGTCTGGCGATGCTCCTCGACGAGTTGGCGCAGTAGTGCCATGATCTTGTCGCCCTGTACGCTGTCGAGATTGCCGGTCGGTTCGTCGGCCAAAAGCAAGAGCGGCTCGACGACGAGGGCGCGTGCGATGGCGACGCGCTGCTGTTCGCCTCCGGATAGCTCGTGCGGTCGATGCGGCCGGCGCGCGGCCAATCCCACCGCGCCCAACAGCCTTGCGGCGCGCCGTCTCGCTTCCTCCGCCGGGCAGCCGCCGATGGCCAACGGCAGGGCGACATTCTCTTCCGCCGTCAACGTGTCGAGAAGCTGAAACGACTGAAACATCAAGCCGATTTGTTTTCGCCGCAGCAAGGCGCACTCGTCTTCGCTCATGCCGGCCATGTCCACGCCGCCGATGCGAATGCTGCCCGCCGTCGGTCGATCCAACCCGGCGAGGAGATGGAGCAAGCTGCTTTTCCCAGAGCCGGACGGTCCCATGACGGCCGCGAATTCGCCCCGCCGCAACGTCAGGTCGATGCCGCGCAAGGCTTCAACCCGCGTCGCACCCGTGCCGTATGCCTTCGTCAAACCCACAACCTCAAGGACGGCATTGTCCACAGTGTCACCAATTGCCCTCTCATACCCTCTCGTTCCCACGCGGAGCGAAGGAACGAGGAATGGGCGAGGAATGGGACGACTCACAGAGTCCCCGGTGGAAGACGTAGATATTTGCCATAAATGGTCGGATCGCCCCAGGTGCTTTGGTCGAAGTGCATCTTAATCTGATCGTCGGCGCGCGGCTGGCCGGCGCTGTCGACCCCGGCGAACGACATCAGAAATTTCTCTTTCTTTCGCTCCGCGCCGTGGACTTTGCCGCCGTTGCCGAGATCGAAGAACGGCGCTTCCTTGCCGCCTCCATCGACGGCTACATGATACAGTTCGTCGTAGGATGCAATCTCGTAGGGATGCGTCCTGTCTCCGCTTGGCGTCTTCAAACGTGCGGCGCTGCCGAGTCCGATGACTTTGTGTTCGCCCGCCTTGAGAAACACCACGGGGCGGCGCGGCTGATCGCGCGGTTCATCGACGATGCCGGCCACCTCCCAGTCAATGTCGTCCTTCAGCGTCTTGGCCACGCAGTATTTCTTGTCCTTTTCCGGCGCGCCGAAAGTTTGGCGCGACGCGTCTTCGATGTGCTTCTCGACGAAAACCTTGTGGAAACACCCGCACGCCGCGATGGTTTCATAGAACATCGGGCCATGTTCGGCGTCGAGCGTAACGCGGACAACGCAGCTGTCGATGTCCGCCGCCTCGGTATCGAACGCCTTTAGTTTTGGATGCGCCGGATACCACGCCGTGTAGGTGATCTGCATGTGCGGATGGCCTTCGATCTGGACTTGCGGCTTGACGATGGCGTACACCTTCGGTGCCCCGGCGACATAGGCTTTGAACTTGCCCTTCTCGTCGTAACGAAGATGGGCTTGGCCGATCTCGTCGAATTGGGGCGGATAGGGGTACTTCTGCGCTTGCGAGTTGATGCGCTGCTGGACGAAGATGGGAGCGTAGTAATCGACCAAGACTTCGGGAGATGCCGCAGCAAGTTGCTTGCGATTCATAGGCTTGTCGGCAAGGCGAGGCGTGAAGACGAACGCATCGCCGCCGACGGCCTTGACGGGGTCTTCCAGGGCCGACTGGTCGAGCATATTCCAGTGCGTCAGTTTGTTGGAAATGGCCTTGCAGCCGACCACCGCCAAGGCGAAGCCAAGCGACGAAGCGAGAAGAAGATACAGCGAGGAGCGAAATGAACGCGCGGACATAATCGGACTCCTTCCGTCGATGTTAAAAACACCGAATGCCCCTCCAAGGCGTGGAAAGTAGCACTCTATACCACATCCGGAAAGGCAACACAATCTGAACTGAAACGCGAGGTGGATTCCTTAAGAGCAGTTTCCTTTCGGGTTGCACACAACTAACAAGTTATTGGTTAGCCGCGACGCGCCGCGGAGCGCGAGGTCTCGCGCTCGGCTGCGCGTCGCGGCTAACCAAAACCCGGTTCCGTGCGCAATTCGAATGGGAGTCGCTCTAGGTCGTTCGATACTTCGGCCCGAGGCAGCAGTACGCTGAAAGTGCTGCCACGATCAACGAGGCTTTGCACGTTCAGCGTTCCTCCAAATGCCGCGGCGATTCGCCGCACCACCGTCAATCCCAACCCAATGCCGGGCTTGCCTAGACTTCGAGTGTGCGGCGAACGAAAGAACGGTTCGGACAAGTGCGGCAAATCCTCGGCCGGGATGCCGCAGCCGTTGTCTTCGACCGTCAGGACGACACATTTTTCTTCTTCGCGAAGGCGCAAGACAATGTTGGTGCCGGGCGAACTGTACTTGCAAGCGTTGTCGAGCAAGTTATCCAACAACTGCCCCATCAGAGGCGGTTGGGCGCGAATCGGCAACGCGCGATCCGAGACTAAATCGAATCGAAAATCCGCGCGCCGAGGATGAGCGGACCAAGCCTCCAAGTGAAGTTGAATCCAGGCGGAGAGATTTAATTCGATCAAATTCGGTCGAGTGGCCTCGGCATCGGCGCGAGAGAGAAATAACATCATCTCGACGATTTGCCGCAGTTGCTCTGCTTGGCGATGAACCCCCGCCAAGATCTGTCGATATTCTTGCGTCGACCGCTCGCGACGGAGAATAACCTCGACCTGTCCGAGCATGGCGGTCAGCGGTGTGCGCAACTGATGCGAGACATCGCCGCTGAAGCGCCGTTGCCTCTCGAACGCTTCTTCGAGCCGAGCCAATAGTCCGTTGAAGGAATCGTGCAGATCCTCCAACTCGTCCCCAGTCTCGGGGCTGGGTAAGCGATGGTTGAGATCCTTGGCGTTCATGGCGCGAGCGGCAGCGGCCATGTGGCTCATGGGTGCCAAGGCTTTGCGGCAGATCCACCGGCCCGCCGCCGCCGCCGCCAACCAAACCCCCAACGAAAGCAAGGCCAGAGCCAACGCCAGTCGGTGCAATGTCTCTTGGAGCGGTTCCAACGAAAGCGCCGTTGCCAAAACTAACTCGGTGTGCTGATTCGAGGGCAAATGTCGTCGCGATCCACCCGAATCGGCCGAAGGCGCGGACGAGAGCGAGGCGAGGGCGACCATTGGAAGAGAGGCGGCGGAGTGTTCCGGCCGAAGACGCCGACGGGCCAAACACCAGGGATGTCCGGAACGCTCAATCTCTTGGATACTTCTGCCATCGTCTGCCGGGCTAGACAGTCCGGCGACGAAGAGCGTACCTTCCAGATTGGCGGAACGGTCCACGCTTTGGCCTCGACCGTCGCGCACTTCCCAGCGGATATGATCTTGGCCGCTGTCCTTGCCGAGCATCAAATGGTGTTCTTCCGGTTCCCAGTGGAGAATAGTCGGCTTGACCTCGGCGGCGGCAGCCAAAGTGTCCAACGCCGAGGCCAATCGATCTTTCGTTTTCTGGTAAAGGTACGACTGAGCCATGAAATACAACGACAGCGAAAACCCCACAAACACCAGGGCCAAAGCTGCCAAGAAAAACGCCGACAATCGACGGGATAAACTCATGGTTATCTTTCCACACGAACGCTCGACGCCTCGCCGAACAGATAGCCGCGCCCCCTCAACGTGTGAATCAGGCGCGGGCCATAGGCTTCCAACTTGCGCCGCAATTCCATGACGTGAACCTCCAACGTGTTGGACGTTCCGTCGTAACGCTCATCCCAAACCTGTTCGTAAATGCGCGTGCGCGACAACACTTCGTCGGGATGGCGCAGGAAGAAGAGCAACAGCGAGTATTCCTTGGCGGTTAAGTCGAGATCTTTGCCATCGCGTTCCGCGCGCTGGCAGACGGGGTCCATGCGCACGCCGAATCGACTGAAGATCGCTTGTTGCCCGCTGTTTTGACGACGTGCCAGTGCCCGCACGCGCGCTAACAATTCCTCGAAGGCGAACGGTTTGCACAAGTAATCGTCCGCGCCGGCATCCAGGCCGCGCACTCGCTCCGATACGGTGTCGCGGGCCGTCAGAAAAAGCACCGGCGTATTTTGGTCGATTTCGCGAAACCGCCGGAGCAGGCTCAGACCGTCGGGACCGGGAAGACACCAATCGAGCAACACCACGTCCCAACTTCTGCCGTGCAGGGCTTGCCACGCCGTTATGGCGTCGCCACTCTGTTCCACTGTGAACCCTTCTTCTCTCAACCCGCGTACTACAAACTCTGCGATAGCCGTTTCGTCTTCGACGACCAATACATGGATGCCCACGCTTGGCTCCTCCTCGACGGCGCGCATTGCTCTGGGTGGAGCCAGGGCCACATAGCCTCCACCCAAAATCAACCTCGCATCTCGATTCGATTCTGTAACCACGTCAGGATTCATGTTACCTTCGTCTCCTCGAATTGTCGCCGTTCGTTGGACGCGCGGGAGTCGGCTTTCGATAGAGGCTTAATCGTCGCCAAACTTCTTCTCGATGGACGGCCACACGATCGGGCGCGGAAATCCCGAGGCGCACCTTGTTTCCCTGCGATTCCAGAACCGTAATCACGATACCCAACTCGGGAACCACAAGAGATTCACCGATCTTGCGCGTCAATACCAGCATGTTGCCACTCCGTGCATGCGAGAAGGAAAAGGCGAACGAGGCGAAGGACAGCGACCGACGGCATCTCCGTTCAAGCCGTATCTCGATCGGAAGGCGACGCGGTTCGAATGAGCGACTTGACGCAGCCGGCCACCAGATGTTGCACCAAGTTATACAGGATGAGCGGAAGCAGCACCTTCGAATGCGAGGCCATGACTGTTGCCGCCAGTACCAGACCCGTACCATTATTATTCATGCCCAATCCGTACATGAGCGCGCGCGTCTGAGCGTCTCCAGCCTTCATCAGCCGAGACAGCCCCCATCCAGCCGCGAACATCAACGCGCACAGAACGACGACCAACAACATCACCCAAGTTAGGTAACTCCAATCCGGATACGCAACGGCATGCGGCAGAGACACGGCGGCGTTGGCGTAGCAGAGCGTCAACAAGACAAGGGCATTGAACGCGCTGAGACCCGAACGCCATGGATTGAGCCGGTCCTCCCCCAACAAGCGATGGCCGAGAAGTCCCAACGCCGAAGGCACCACGACGGCGACAAGTAAAAATGCGTTGGTTCCTCCCGCCAATTCCAGCAGGAGATCGGAGCTTTCGCCGGTGGTCATTTGGCTGGCCGCTCGCAGAATCAACGGCGTAGCGAACGGACTGAGCAACGTGGAACCGAGAACCAGTCCCAGAGACAACGACACGTCGCCGCCGCCGTTTTGCGACCACGCCGCCGAGGAACCCGCCACCGGCATGGCAACCACCAGTGTCAGACCGATCGACAATTCCTGAAGTTCGGCAGCATCGACGCAACCGCGTAGAATTTTCGTCAGGACGCAAAGCAGCGCGAGCGGCACCAAGAGATTGGCAAACAATCCGGTGGCGAGAAGCCACGGCGCGCGGCCCATGCACGCCAGCAACTTCGTTCGCACGGCCAATCCCGCGTTCGCCAAAAGTAGAGCCAACAAGACGAGAGGGAGCGTCCATTCCACCCGGCTCCCGAAGAAGGCGATTTCACCGAGCGACACGGAGCGTATCCATAATCCCGCCCTCGGCCACAACGCAGCGGCTGCATAAGAGGCTAGAAGTAACCAGAGAAAGTGTCGATTCAAGGCGTTCGCAATTTTCGCCATCCACGGCGTTGAGGTCGGAACTTCCCCCTCTGCGAGCGATACCAGCCGGCTCCTTCTCACATCGGCATTCCAGGCCGTCGAGGAGTTATTTTCGCGTGAAGTCGTTGAGACGCGACGCGGCAGAAGTCTTCCAAAAAGCCAATTTGCTCTCTTCGCTTGTGAACATCGGCAACCATCTCCCTCTGTTTCAACGAAAGGGATCGATCCGAACACTCGATTCTCCATCGCCTATTCCTCTCTCGAGCGGATTCCGTAGGCGTTTGCTTTCGGCCGGACCAGACGGCGAACCGTTCTGTCGATGAAGAAAGTATAAAGAGAGAACATAAACGCACGATGAACGGCGGATAAAATCGACCTTATCCGATGGTTCTCGCGTCTCAGACAGGTTTATCCGCCTTATACTGAAATTACCGGCATCGCCGAATCTCAATCACGAGGAGGGTTGACATGCGTATCCATCGGAGTAATGCGAAGGTTTTGGGAGGGTTGGGCGGCTTTCTGGTGACGTGGCTGTGGTTGGCGGGACCGTTGCCCGGGGCGGGAGCTGCCGATCCGCTCTTCGACAAACAGGTGCAGCCGATCTTAAACTCCAGTTGTGTCCGCTGCCACTCCGGACGCAAAAACAGGGGAGGACTCGATCTCAGCACGCGAGAAAAACTATTACTCGGCGGCGATTCCGGTCCTTCCGTGGTTCCCGGCAAACCCGCCGAGAGCATCCTGATCGACGTATTGGCTCCCAGAGGAAAGCCTCACATGCCGCCCAAAAAGCAGATGCCTCCCGCCGCCATCGCCATCCTGACGCGATGGGTTGGCACGTTGAGGGCGTCCGATGTCCCCGTGGGAGCAAACCAAAACGCTGCTCCGAATAAGGGACGCGCGAAGAAAAAGAGAGGCAGGCGCGAACGAGGGCGAGGACGCGAGGACGATTAACGGCGACATTGTACCCCGAAGGCCCAGCTTTCTAGCCCGATCCATGGCGCGTCTTAATTCTTCGGCGAGGTCAACTGGGCGGCGCGAGCGCGGGCGGCGGCGGCGATCAGGTCGGCGCACACGTCCTCGCCCAAAAGGCTCGAATTGAGAATCAGATCGTAGGAGTAGATATCGTTGGGATCGCGGTGGAAATTGGCGGCAACGAACTCGATACGGCGTTCGTCGCGCGTGCGAACGCGCTCGGTCGCCTCGTCGACGGTCAGACGCAGCCATTGCCCCATGTAGGCGATGCGCTCGTGAAGGGGAGCGATAATACGGACGTTCAAGGTCGCTTCGCGCGGCAGAATATAGCCCGCTCCGCGACCGATCAACACGACCTGCCCCTGCGCCCCCAAGGCCAAGACCACGCGAGCCAGGTTCACGATGTTGGGATGCTCGCTCAGCGCGCGGTCGTGGAGAAGTTGGCGCAGACGTAGTTCGGGCCAATCGGCAGGCGCTTCCGGTGGTTCGTCGAGAACGCCTTGGCCGACGATCGCTTCTTGAGCCATGAATTCGAGTAATTCTTGATCGTAGACTTGCCAACCGAGTTTGCGACCGACGCGGCGAGCGATGGAGCCGCCGCGCGCACCGGCCTCACGGCTGAAGGCAACGGTCAACGTCGAGGGGCCGGAACGGGGCGCGGGCGGGGCACCACGATCGCCCTGGAACCCGTGGCGCGGCGACTCGCGCGGGGCTTCGCCGATGGCAGGCGGGCTGACGGGGCGAGGAAGCGGAGGCATGACACAATCCCTCGAAAGTTCCGAAAGCAAACGAAGGTCAAACGACTTCGTGATATTGGGCGCGCGAAAAAACCACCGTGCCGATCCCTAAAAGAATCACCGTTAACCCCAGCAAGACGACGAGGGCGGTTGCGCCGTCCACCGGCAGGAAGATCTCCGGGCGCTCCGGTTGCACGCCGAAATCGCCCGCCGCGTCGAACATCATGCAACGCGCATAGAAACCGATGCTGATGCGCTTCAGATAACCGGGCATGTTGCCGAAAATCACTTCGAGAAAAAAAGCATACACGATGGCGGCCACGGCGGGCCGGCGGAAAGTCGCACCCATGAAATAGAACAGCGACGAAAACGCCAATGTCGCCGCCAGCACGCTCGGCCAATACAAGCGCAAGGCCAGCACTCCCGATCGGCCGCCCACCAGACACAACAACACGAAGCCGCCCAGCGTCAGCCCGATCGTCCACGGCAACAGCGCCGCGAACTTCGCCAAATAAATTGCCGGTCGAGGCAACGGCCGGCTCAACAGCCAGATTAGACTATTGCTCTCGCGCTCGCCACCCAAGGCTTCGGTGGCAAAACTGAGATTGAACAGGGGTACGAGAAAGCTCAAAAACAGCAGGAAAACGATCCAGTGCGAGAAAATCGGGAAGCCGGAGTAAAGGATAATGCCGCGCACGCTCGCCGCCAGCGCCGCCTGCACCCCTTGCCCCTCTGCCGAAGCGTCCGGCAAACTCGCCAGCAGTTGCACTTCGTCGGCCCACTGCATATACGTCGGTCCCTGGCGATACGGCCAACGCCAATAGCGCATGCTCCATGCGCCGCGCGCCGTGAAAATCGCCACCAACGACACCGAGAACAGCAGCAACCCTACCGCGATCCACACCATCTGCTGCGAGCGCGCTTGTCTCCGCCAACTCAGCCAGACGAGGTAGAACCACGCCCTCAACCCAGAGGTGGAGACCGGGAGAAGGGGAGACACGGCGACGAGGGAACGGTTCGCGGCCTTCAGCGAAACCGCCTCCCGTTCCCCCTCGTTCTCATTGTAGTCCGGCACCATGAACTTCTCCCCTTCCGATTTCAAGCCGAACGGCCGCGCAGGAGATAGCCGAGGACTGCGGACGTGGAGTCGTCGAGCGTTTCCAGCCGAGCGATTTCGTACCATTCTTCGAGAACCAAGCGCGTCAATTCTTGGAAGAATCGCTGGGGATTGCGGGCGCGGACCAGGACCGGATCGACGGCGTCTTCGGAGCGGGCGTCCAATAATTCGACGCCGACCACATCGTTTAGTTTGAGCAGCCCCGCCGCCAGGCGACGCCGTTCGTCGTTAGCGGAGTCATTGTCGCCGGGCGAATTTCTTTTGACATCAATGCGGATCAGCAGCGGGTGATTGTCGAGTCGGTCGCGGATTTGGGCCACCGTGCCGACGGCGGCAATGCGACCGTGGGCCATGATGGCGAGATGATCGGTCAGCTTTTCCAACTCCTCCAGTTCGTGGCTGGAGATTAAGAGACATTTGCCCATCGAGGCCAAATCGCGGAACAGGCGCACGAATTCGTCGCGCCCTACGGGATCGATACCGCTGAGCGGTTCGTCGAGAACCAGTAGTTCCGGATCGTGGAGGAGGGCCTGCGCCAGTTTGATGCGCTGCCTCATGCCCTTGGAGTAGCCGCGCACGCGGCGCTCGGCACGCCCGGCCATCCCGACGCGCTCCAGGGCGAAGGCGGCGCGGTCGATTGCCACCCGGCGTGGATAGCCGCACAGACGCGCCATCGCCTCGACGAACTGCCGCCCCGACATTTCTTCGTAAAAGGAGTCCAATTCCGGACAATAACCGACGTGCCGCCGGGCCGCCGTACTCCAGGCGTCGTGGCCGCGAATTTCGATGCTGCCCAGATCGGGACGCAGTTGTCCGGTGATGAGCCGCATGAGAGTGCTTTTGCCCGCGCCGTTGGAGCCGACCAAGCCGGTGATGCCCGAACGCAATTCGAGCGTCACCTGGTTGACGCCGATGACCGGGCCATACCACTTCGAGACGCGCTGGCACAAGAGTAGCGGCGTCGGAACCGCGACCGTAAGGGAGCGGTTGTCTTCCCCGCTCTCCTTCGGGTCGCGGCCAACCGAAAGAGCCGTCAGCGGACGATCTCCACGCCCCGAATTCGGTGAATCAAGTAGGTCAGGCATAGCAGACTCACTCCTCCCAGTGCCAGGGCCGCTTCATACCACGGCGGTTGATTGCCGGGCCGAATCGTTTCCAAATCCAATCCCAGACAAGCGGCACCGATGAGCGACGTACTGTTCCACAAGTCGATCAAGCGCCAACGCGGGCTGAAACGCAGACCATCGACCATCGCGGCCGACAGCAGCCGACAGAAGAAAAACAACGTCGTCCACATCATAATGAGCGGCACCGTCCGCCGCAGCCAAGTCGCCGTCGCCAACAGCAGCACCGTCAACGTCACCGTCAGCACCAAGCCGTATCCCAGAATGCCGAGCAACAAATCGAACCGCTCGAAGAGATATTCCCACGATTCGAGAACGCCCCATTGTGCGAACAGAACGACGGCGGGCAGGGTAGTCATCAGATTGATGAAAACGGCCACGGCCAGCCCCTTGCCGAGCAGATAGTGCCAGCGGGACAAGGGCTTCGACAGATAATAGGGCAGGCTGCCGAAGCGCAGATCGTTGCCGATGAGGATGGAGCCGGCCAGGGCGAGAACGATCATCACAATGTAACCCTGATAGGCGAAGAAGCCGCGATACGACTCGGCGCTGCCGTCCAGCTTCAAAAACCCGCGGAACAGGGCGATCAAATGGCGGGGATTCATGCGCCCCCATCCGCCCAGCTGTACGTCCGACTCACCCGCCTGCGTCTCCGCCCACGACAACAGGTATTGTCCGAAGAAGAAGAGCAGGAAGATGAGCAATCCGAGGATGTATATGATCCAGAACATCCATTTTTGGAAGATGCTCATCAGCGCCACGCGCGCAATGGGCCAGACACTGGCGGCAGGTGTCCGAAACTCACCTCGCCAGGGTCGATAGTGCAACAATTCGGGAGTCGCCGCCCGATTCAGACTTTCGCCCATGTCGCCCTTTATTCTTCGCGCGCGGGATTAGGTTTCGTCCTTCAACACGCGATGGAACAATTCTTCGAGATCCTCGTCGTCGGGTTGCAAACCGCGCAGCAGGACGCGGTGATTGTCGGCCAGCGTGAAGAACGCGCGCGTCACCCATTGCGACGGCACGGCTACCCGCAACTCGCCCCGTCCATTGTCGTGGAGAATTTGCACGCCTTCAAGACGTAACTCCTCCCGAAAGGCTGTGGCGTCGCCCTGAATTTGCAGGCGGTAACGATCCTGACGACGACGGCACAACTCGGCGACGCCCCCTTGCAACAACAAGCGCCCCTTGTGCAAAATCAACACCGAATCGCAGACGCGCTCGACATCGCCGAGTAGATGCGTGGACAACAAAATCGACTTGTTATGATCGCGGCCCAATGTGAGCAGCAAGCGCAACATGGCCTCGCGTCCGGCGGGATCGAGACCGCTGGTGGGTTCGTCGAGCAACAGCAGCGGCGGATCGTGGACGAGCGCCTGGGCGAGCTTGAGCCGCTGTTTCATGCCGGTCGAATACTCTTCCAGACGGCGATAGCGGGCGTCTTCCAGCTCCAAATACGTCAGCACTTCGTGGGCGCGTCGTTGGGCTTCGCGGCGCGTCATGCCGTACAGTTCACCGGCCAAGGCGACATAATCCGCGCCGCGCAGACCGGGGACAAGGGCGTCGGCCTCCGGCATGTAGCCGATGGCGCGGCGCAGAGCCGTTCCTTCGACGCCGATAACGTGGCCCAAAACGTGTCCCGTACCGGAGGAGGGCGGCAGCAGGCCGAGCAAGATCTTAAGCAGACTGGATTTGCCCGCGCCGTTGGGGCCGAGCAGACCGACCCGACCGGGTGCCATCTGAAAGGTGATGTCGCACAGCGCTTGAAAGTCGCCGTACCATCGAGATAGGTTGCGCAGGTCGATCGTCGTTCGCCGATCGTTTGCTGCAATCTGCCCCATGTTTTCTCCCTGGGCTGGGCACCAGAACACTGTTTTCATTGTAGCAAAGCGGGCAAGTCTTCGCGCGGGCAACCGGCTGCGTCTCTTGGGAGACACGGCTCGCACCTGAATATAAAAGATTCTTTATTATACCCACTCTACCCTTTCTCAAATTCCGCGTTGACACTTAGAAGGGGAGACGGTATTGACTATCCCTCGTCAAACGTCTCGCTCGGTTCACGGAGGAGAAGAGTATGTTTTATGGGCGAAGTCTGTGGGCGGCTTTCCTCGTCGCTCTACTGTCGGCGGGGATGGTCGTGGCCGGTTCGGTAACGTCGGGACCGCAGGTTGGCGACAAGGTTCCCGGTCCCTTCAAGCCGATGAACGTCACCGGGGAGGACGCGGGAAAGGCGTCTTGCCAGTATTGCAAGAACGGATCGCGCCCCGTCGCCGTCGTTTTCGCCAAGGAAGTGACGCCCGCCTTGGCGCAGTTGGTCGCTAAGATCGACGCTGCCAACGTCGCCAGCAAGGATGGCATGGGCAGCTACGTCGTCGTATGCAACGAGGCTCCCGGCGTGGATCGGCAGTTGCTCGCTGTCGCCCAGCAGAATCGGGTTCAACAAACGGTTCTGACCACCTATAAGGCCGGTGGGCCGGAGAAATATCGCCTCTCTCCCGAAGCGGATGTGACGGTGTTGCTTTACAACCACTTCACGGTGAAGGCCAATCGCGCCTTCAAGAAATCCGAACTGACCGAGGAGGCGATGAACGCTGTCGTGGCCGATCTCGGCAAAATGCTTGCGGACAACTAAACTCCGCAAATTCGTTTGCGACTCTCTCGTTCGCTCCCTCGGAGGGGTGAGGGAGTCGCAAACGATCGGCGTCTTCGGACAAGGTCGTCCGTCCAACGAGTAAAAAGCATGGCACGAGGCATTCTGCTTACCGGCGCGACGGGTTTTTTGGGTCGCTACCTTCTGCGCGATCTGCTGGTCCACGGGCGATCCGTCGGGCTCTTGATTCGGGGCAACGCCGAACAATCTGCCTTCGAGCGACTCGACGAACTGCACGATTTCGCCTGCGAATCATCGAGCCGGACCTTGCCGCGTCCGGTGCTGTTGGAAGGCGATTTGCGGACGCCGAATCTCGGACTCGACGCTGCGGAGCGTTCTTGGCTGGCACGCGAGGTCGACGCCGTGGTTCACTCGGCGGCCTACGTCGCTTACCAGCCGACTTCAGACGGCGAACCGTGGGAAACCAACGTCAACGGAACCTATCGCCTGTTGGAATTGTGCCGATCGTTGGGCATCACGGAATTGCATCATCTTTCGACCGCTTTTGTGTGCGGAGATCGGCGTGGCACCGTCCACGAAAACGAACTCGACCTCGGCGACGGAACCGGTAACGCCTACGAACAGAGCAAGTTTGCCGCCGAGCAGCTGATCCACGATTGTTCCGGAATGAGGACGACGATCTATCGTCCGTCGATTGTCGTCGGCGACAGCGCGACCGGCTACACCAGCACTTACCACCATTTTTATCGCTTTCTCGAACTGGCCGTGCGTCTGTCGGGCCAAGGCGGCAAGAACCGAACGCGACGCCAGAATCTCTCGATTCGTCTCCCCTTAACCGGCGAGGAAGTGCAAAACATCGTGCCGGTGGATTGGGTTTCGCAAGCGTTGCTCGCAATACTGAGCCAACCGCGCCGGCACGGAAGCACCTATCACTTGGTCGCCTCTCGGTCGTTGCGCTTGCGTGAGATTTGCGCCATCCTGGGCGATTTGTTGGGCTTCGAGGGAGTATCGTGTGTCGGCTCGGAGGGATTGCCCGATGCGACGGCGTTGGAGAGCCTGGTTCTCGATCAATTTAAGGAATATTGGTCGTATCTCCGCGCCAACGTGATATTCGATCGTCGCAATCTCCTCAGCGCGTTGCCCGATCTGCCGCCGCCCGCCTTCGATGCCGCCTATGTGTCGCGCCTTTTGGCCTTCGCCCAACGAGACGGGTGGGGCCGCGATCGCACCCGCCCGACACAGAGAGACGAGGCCGCTGGCTTGGGGCACTATCTGGAGCACATCCTCCCGATGCGAATGCGGAACTCTCCCCTGGCCGAGGCGCTGCCGGACGGTTTGATCTTCGTTCTCGACGTGCGCGGTCCCGGAGGCGGTCAGTGGTCTTATCGTTGTGCCGATGGCTCGCTGCGCGTCTGGCGCGGCCGCGCCGCCGATGCCTCCGTCGCCTATCGAATGGAAGTACCGGCGCTTGCCGATGTCCTCCAACGACGGCAGACGGCGCAGCAAGCCTTTTTCGACGGACGCATCGACATCGAAGGCGATGCGGAAAAGGCCATGAAGTTGGCCTTGCTCATCGAACAGTTCCTGGCTCAAGACAACCAGGTCTCGCCTCAAGATACGGAGATGATTCATGCCGCCGGCTGAGATGAGCTGCCCGGTTGTCGAAGGAGTACGCTTTTCCACGGCGAATCATGTGTTGGAAGGCGAACTGGCGTATCCGGAAGATCGGACCATTCCTCTCGGCGCGGTCGTGGTGGCCGGTTCCCATCCGCTCTTGGGCGGGAATATGCACAACAATGTCGTGCGCGGTCTGGGCGATGGCTTGGCGGAGCGCGGCTGGGCGACGCTGCGGTTCAACTATCGCGGCGTTGGTCGAAGCGAGGGTCCGCGCGTCGATGTGGCGCACCACTTGGCCGAGTTTTGGCGCACCTCGCACGTCGCCGGCGAGATGGATCTGTGGCAAGACGTGCAAGGGGCCGTCGCGTTCATGCGTTCGGTAGTCGATCCGTCGTTGCCGCTCGTCCTGATCGGCTACAGCTTCGGCTGTGCGCTGCTGCCCGCCGTGGGCCGGGCTGCAAGTCCCGCCGCGCTGATAACCGTCGCTCCGCCTTTAGGCAAACACAATTATAGCGACTTTATGGATTCTCAATGTCCTATTTTGGCGATCGTATCCGAGGACGATTTTACCCTGGAACAGCCCCGGTTGAAAATCTGGTTCGATGCGTTACCGGAGCCGAAGCGACTGGCGCAAAAGGCGTCGGACAATCACTTCTTTCGAGGGCACGAACCTTGGATCGTCGAGACGGCGTCCGCCTTTCTTGAGGAACATCTGCCATGAACGTTCGTTCGTTGAATCGGGACATGAAAGCGCGGCGAGAGACGAAGTGCGATCGGGAGGAAGGTCTGCGCGATCTCTTGGCGCTCCATTTTCACCCCGAATTGGGCAGCGAATACTGGCTGCGGCGTCAAGAAAACCTCGGCTGGGATGTCTGCGACCGCGTGCGGACGCTCGACGATCTTTGGCTGCTCGGTCCCACGCCGTTGCCCGACCTGCGCGGCCATCCGCTGCGGACGTTCGTCCCCCGCGCTTTGCATCGACAAATGCCGCGCTTCGTCCTCGGCGAAACGGCTGGTACGAGCGGCGCGCCGCTGACGACGGCCTATCGAGACGACGAGTTTCAAGCGGCCTTCATCGATCCGTTTCTGCGCGTGGCCGAGGTGACGGGCTTTCCCCAAGCCGAACCGTGGTTGTGGGTCGGGCCTTCCGGGCCGCACATCATTGGCAAAGTGGTGCGCGAGTTGGCGAGACAGACGGGCAGCATGGACCCTTTTAGCGTCGATTTCGATCCGCGATGGGCGAAAAAGCTGGCCGAGGGATCGCTGGCGCGGCAAAGGTATCTCGATCACGTCACCGATCAGGCATTGGACCTCTTGAACCGAGAGGAGATCGGCGTGCTGTTCATCACGCCGCCGGCATTGGCCGCGCTGACAACGCGACTGACCGACCGCCAGCGCGAAGCGATCCACGGAATTCATTACGGCGGCATGAGTCTGACGGCTGAGACGGTCAATGGGTTTCGCGCCGCCTATCCCAACGCCGTCCATTTGGCCGGCTACGGCAACACGCTGTTCGGCGTGGTCATGGAAATGGCCGACACGCCGCGATCGAGCATCGATTATTTCCCCATGGCCGAGCGGCTCCAATTCCGCGTCGTCGAATGGTCCGACGATGAAAAGTCGCCGGGCGTTTGGCCGCCTCGCCCCATGCGGCGCGGCGAGAAGGGCCGCGTTTTGTTTCATCGCCTGGACGAGAGTTGTTTGTTGGTTGGCGCGGTGGAACGCGACGAGGCGGAGCGCATCGAACCGAGTGCCGAGGCGCTGGCGCTGGGATGCCGGGCGGATGGCCTGCGCAATCCACAACCGCCCGCGCCGTTGGCCGGTCGCTTGCAATTAGGGCTTTATTAGGGCGAATCGAGTCGCCGATCGGAAGGAGCAAGGCATGGAAGCTGTGAAACGTTTGCGCATCGCTTACACGCCCGATAGCGACGACGCCTTTTATTACGACGGGCTGGAGACCGGACAAGTCGCTCTGCCCGGCTACGAACTGGAATTCTATCGGCAGCCGATGAGCGTTCTCAATCGCGCCGCCCTGCACGGCGAGTACGACATTAGCGCCATTTCCTCTGTCGTTTATCCTCGTATTGCGCGCCGCTATGCGATTCTCAGCGTCGGAACCAGCGTCGGCCGCGGCTATGGGCCGGTTTTGGTGGGCCGCGAGCCGAACACCTTGGCAGAGCTGGCGGGTAAACCGGTCGGCGTCGGCGGAATTCCGACCACGGGATGGTTTCTCTTGCGCCTCCTTTGCCCGCAAGCGGTGCCCATCGAGATGCCGTTCGACCGCATCGCCGACGCCGTTGCCGCCGGTGAACTGGAAGCCGGCGTAATGATTCACGAAGAACTCCTGTATTATCCGCGTCTGGGCTTGCATCGCATCGTCGATCTGGGGGCGGAGTGGTGCCGTCTCTACGGGTTGCCGTTGCCCGTTGGACTGAACGTGATTCGCCGCGATCTCGGCGCGACGGCCATGCAGCATCTTTGCACCGTCCTGCGCCGCAGCCTACGGCACGGTTTGGACCACCCGCGCGAGGCGCTGGCGCGAGTCTGTCGTTTCGGACGCGGCGAGGACGGACAATGCACGGATCAATTCGTGTCGATGTTCGCCAACGAAGACTCGGTCTGCATGCCCCACGACGTGCGCAAGGCACTCCGCGTTCTGTTCGCGCAAGTCGTCGATTTGGAGTTGGGCCAATCTCCGCCTATTTTAGACATTGTGGAGGGTATAAAAGACGTTACACCCGCCTACGAAGTTCTGCAGGCGGCATGAGGCTCAAGCGGCGCGCTCTCCACGAAGAGCTTTCGTATGGATTCGGTCACTAAGGCTCGAAGAGAAGTGTTATGATCTGCAAGTCTTCGAGAGTTTTTTGGGTTCGGTGGCTGGCCCTTTCGTGTCTCCTCATCGAGGCTGGCTGCGATCATACGGCGGGCTTCCTCCGCTCCCCATCGACGGCAGCGACGGCAGCCGCGGCCGATCCTCCGCCGGACGATCCACCTCCCGAAAAAGCCCAGGGGAACGATTCGCTTCGGACGGGGAGCGATTCGCTTCTGACGGGGAGCGACACGCTTCCCCCGCCGCACGTTGACCAATCGGCACAGTCCGACGCTCCGCCGGGAGAGGCATCCCCCCCCGCGAACGCTCCGCTCTTTGCCCCGCCTCAACTGGCTGCTTCACCTCCGTTGAAGCCCGGCTCGGTTGCCTCCGATCCGGTGTCTTCCGTCTGGGGTATCATCGGACTGGAAGGTTTTCCTTACGGTCAAACCATCGCCTCCAACGGGGTCGAGTACAATCAACTCTTTTCGTTGGGCTTGGATTTCAACATCTGGCTTTGGCGCGCCCAGCGCGTTTATGGGTTCGCCGATTCGACCTTTTGGGGGCAGAAAGCCGCGCCGGGCATCACCAATCCCAAGCAGGGCATGTTCGACTTCAGCAAGCGCGAATTCGATTTGAACATCGGCGCGGCTTGGAATTACTACGGCAATTGGGAATTGCGCACCTTTGCCTATTCGTTCAACAATCTCAATCGCGGCGACTCGCAGGTCAGCCCGCAAGGATTCAACGACGGCGTCGGCCTGGAAAACCGCTACTATTTGAATCCCACCTACGCCGACCTCGGTACGCCCGCTTTCGATAAGGCGCGAGCCACCTTCCTCAGTTTCGGCTACTATCCGACCAAGAGCATGGTCGACGGCAGCGGCGCTCAGTTCAAGCCCGGTGCGTTCCTCCGCAGCTATCTTATTTGGGAATTATACGGTCCTAAATGTTATCTATATACCGACGACACGTTTCTCACCGACAAAGGGATGCGGCCCGCGCTGTTCACCACCGATACCGGCATCGCCTATCGTCCGTTCGACAAGCTGCCGCGCGTCGAGTTCCGCCTGGGAACGCAGGACATCATCGACTTGCTCAATACCGATGTGGAGACCAGCGTCTACGTCGCCGTCCGTTGGATCTTCTGATTGCTCCACCCGAGGATACCCATGCAAGACGGTCCTCCCGCGATCGGTGCCGCACCAACGCTCGCCTCCGGACGGCGACGGCGTACCCGTCCGTGGCGGCGGATCGCGGCTTGGGGATTGCTTTGGATTGTCGCGGTCCAAGGGTTCGTCGTGCTGTATTTGGAATGCTTCCATTCGGAGTTTCTCGATCCGAAATATGGCTGCCGCGCGGTTGCTCTCCGCGAACAACGCCGGCAACGAGCCGATCGCCCTCTGCTGTTGGCGTTGGGTTCGTCGCGGACCGAGCAAGGGTTTCGTCCGAGTCTGTTGCAACCGAGCGGCCCGATGTTTTACAACCTGGGGCGCGGCGGCAGCAGCCCGTTGCTCTATCTTTTGACGTTGCGGCGACTGTTGGCCGACGGCGTGCGCCCCGATGGGTTGCTCGTGGAGATCTTTCCCCCCGCGCTCGTGGAGGGCGAGGAAAGCGCCGTCGTTTACAAACCCACGCTGCGCGATTGGCCGCTGCTGCGCCGCTATCCGATCCACGCTCGAACCTGGACCTTCTGGTTGCAGGATCGCCTGTTGCTCTGGTACAAGTATCGAAGTGGATTTCTGGCCTCGTTGGCTCCAGGGTTGTTGCCGGCGCAAGCTCGGTGGGGCGAGAATCTATGGGATTATCGCGGCGGCGAATGGCGGGCCGTGGGCGATTGGATTTCGCCTTTGGAACGGCGGCGGTTGACGGACGATGCGCGACGCCGTTACGCGCATTCTCTAAGACATTTTCAACTCGACGCCGATGCCGACCGCGCCCTCCGCGAATTGTTGGATACTTGCCGCACTCAGGACATTGCCGTCGTTTTGTTTCTCATGCCCGAGTCCGACGAGTTTCGCGCCTGGTATTCCCCCGAAG
>JAKBCS010000277.1 GCA_021807595.1 Planctomycetota bacterium
GGTGACGGTTTTCAGTCCGGCCAGGAGATCGTCGGCGTCAAAGCGTTCGTTGGCGAGGAAGCGATAGGTCGCTTTGGCCTGGTGGGCATCGTTCATGGCCTGGGGAATGGCATCGCGTGGTTTGTTGTCGAAGTGAACGAGGAGTTGTTGCATTCGGGTGTTGAGTCGCACATCGGGCGAGCGGGTAGCGGCGGCAACCTGGGCGGCCCAAAGTGTTGTCGGTAGTGAAGTCGCCATCGCCGTGGCCCTTCCGTGAGCAACCGTTCTGGGCATCCAATCCCAGGCCGGATCTTCGCAAAAAGAAAGGGGGCGCGAAAATTGTGGGGAATACTCGGAGGACAAGCAAGGGGTACCACGACAGTCCGCCCTTCTCGATTTTGGAGGAAAGGGATGCCATCGAGATGCGATGTCGTGCTGCACCATTCTATCACACGAGATGGCAGTCAAGAACCTGTCCCGAACGTTAGTCCGTGGGACGGGAACAAGAACCTCTCGGGAACAACCGGCTTGATCCCTTTTCCTAGACGGCTACCCTGATAAGGTGAGTTAGTTTGAGGGGTTCAATGTCGAGAATTCAGCAACTACCGGCGCTCGTCGTGAACAAGATCGCTGCCGGCGAGGTAATCGAACGGCCCGCCAGCGTCGTGAAAGAACTGCTCGAAAACGCGGTCGATGCGGGGAGCCGCCGTATTGATGTCGAGATCGAGCAGGGGGGTAGCGATCTCATTCGTGTCGTCGATGACGGTTGCGGCATCGTTGCCGCCGATTTGCCGCTCGCCTTCGCGAGTCATGCCACGAGCAAACTGGCTTCCGCCGACGATCTCTTTCACATTGAGACGATGGGCTTTCGCGGCGAAGCACTGGCCTCGATCGGCGGCGTGGCCCAAGTGACGCTGCAATCGCGGACTCGAGGCGAACCGTCCGGTGCCGCGATAACATGCAACGGCGGCGAATTGTCGGAAGCGCATCCGTGGAACGGCGCGCCCGGCACGCGCATCGAAGTGCGCCATCTGTTCTACAACACGCCCGTTCGCCGTAAATTCCTGCGCACTCCCTCGACCGAAATGGGACACATTAGCGAGACGTTTACGCGCTTATCGTTGGCGCACACGCGCTCGAGCTTCGAGTCCGACGTGGAACGTGGCGTCCGCGCCGAGGGTTTGCATCTACGGCTGCGTCACAACGATAAAACGGTGTACGACATCCCCGCGTCGATGGTATTGCTCGACCGCATCGCCGCCTTTTTCGGACCCGATGTGAGCAATCAACTCTACGCCGTGCAGGGGTTTCAGAACGCGGCGACGCTGACCGGCTACATCGCCGATCCTGCCTGCGATCGCGGCACGGCGCGCATGCAGTATCTCTTCGTCAATGGCCGTTGGGTACGCGATCGCACGCTCGGGCACGCCGTTCAGGAAGCGTATCGCGGCTTGCTGATGACCGGACGCTACGCCGTGGCGTTCCTGTTTCTCGATTTGCCGCCGGAAGAGGTCGATGTCAACGTCCATCCGACCAAGGCCGAGGTGCGTTTCCGCGAGAGCCAGGCGTTGCATCATCTCGTCTTCTCGACGATCCGCCAACGCCTTCACGCCGAGAACCTTACGGCCCGGCTGCAACTTCCCTCGACCATTCAGCCGACGGAATCGCGCGGCGCGCCGCCGCCCGTGAATCTGTTCGCTCCCCCCCTCCCCCTTCCGACTCCCCTCGCGCCCTTCGAGCCACCGTCGCGAGCGAGCGAACCAATGGCCGCGCCGCCGGCCGCCTCGATTGAATCCACTACTGTCCCATCGCCGCCGCCTGCGGTCTCACATACTCCCGCGAAAATCATTCAACTGTACGATTCTTATCTCGTCGTCGAAACGGACGAGGGCATGTTGGTGATCGATCAGCACGCCTTGCACGAACGCATTCTGTTCGAGCAGATCAAACGGCGCATCCAATCGGGACCGCTGGAAACCCAACCGCTGTTGATCCCGGAGCCGGTCGAACTGACGGCGGAGCAGGCGGCGCGGACGCTGGAATACCGCGATGCCTTGGCGGAACTGGGCCTCGGCGTCGAAGACTTCGGCGGCGGTACAATCTTGGTGACGAGCTATCCCGCTCTCCTCGGTCGCCGTTCGCCGCAAGCCATCCTCCGCGCCGTCGTCGATCATCTGATCTCCAAGGAGCGCGCACCGAGCCGCGAGGTGTTGTTCAACGATCTGATGAGTCTGATGGCCTGTCACGCCGCCGTCCGCGCCGGCGATCGCCTCACGCCGGAGCAAATGGCCGCCCTCGTCGAACAACGCCAATTGGCCGACGATACGCATCACTGTCCGCATGGCCGACCGACGGCGCTGTTGTTTAGTCGTCACGATCTCGAACGCCAATTTCGGCGCGTGTGAATCGAGAACAAGTATTCGCCGACAGGTGGCGAGGTAGCGAGCTTTTGAGGAAATTGCTTTGCGCTGAAACGAAAGCAGGTATGATGGACACGCGGGATGTGGAATGAGTCATTTGGCGAAGGGTGCGAATGATGGATGCCCCTCTCATCGACCAGCGGGTGAGTTGCCGCAAATGCCAGTTCTGTTTCGCAGTACAGCTCTCGCCTATCCAGGGCAGGTGGATCGAATCGCAGTGTCCGGCCTGCGAGGTTTGGGCCTGTTTCACTATCGCAGACTCCCCCGAACGTCAACCTTCTCTTCCCGATTCGGAGGAACTGGAGGAACGGGATCGGACGATTCAACGGCTCGGTGAACAATTGTGGCCGCCGATCAAAGCGTATTCTAACCATCCATCCGTGGCATGGTTCGACCGCATCGGAAACGGCGTTTTCGCAGATGACCATTCGAGGATTTGCTGGCCAGCTTCGTGCTGGGTCTATCGGTTCTCCAGGGGCGGGCATGGTTGCGTACATTTGGCAGGAGGAAGAATCATGGTTCGTTCGCGGTTGGCATCCAATTCGGAGC
>JAKBCS010000154.1 GCA_021807595.1 Planctomycetota bacterium
CGGAACCGTATGCGCTGGCCGACGCGCTCATGTATGCCGACGGGAAGTTGATCGTTGAGATTACCAATATGTCGGTGCGTTTGACAGGACTGACACGCGAAGCCATCGCCCAGTCTTGGGCGAGCGGAGAGCATCAACCCCCCGGTGTGGAACCGAGAAATCGAGGGGATGACGCCCCCCGCACGCCGGGGTTTACGCGCCGACACATTCTCGCCTTCGCCGCCGGCAAACCGTCCGACGCATTCGGCGAACCCTATCGCGTCTTCGATGAAGGGCGATTCGTGGCGCGACTGCCCGGCCCGCCGTTCTCGTTTCTCGATCGCGTCGAACGCATCGAGGCCGAGCAATACAAGATGGTCGCCGGTGGCCGGATCGAAGCGGAATACGATGTTCCCCCCGATGCCTGGTACTTCGCTTCCGAGCGGCAGCCGATCGTGCCGTTCGCCGTATTGCTGGAAATCGCCTTGCAATCGTGCGGATTCCTGGCTGCCTACGCGGGGTCGGCGTTGACCAGTCCAACGGATCTCGCATTTCGCAATCTCGAAGGCGAAGCCGAGTTGCTGGAGCCGGTGACGCCCAACGCCGGCACACTGACGACCCGCGTTTGTCTTCAGCGCGTGTCTTCCTCGGGCGGGATGATCATCCAAAACTACGATTTCGACGTGCGGCGCGGCTCGCAGTCGGTCTATCGCGGGCAAACGACCTTTGGCTTCTTCTCGCGAGACGCCCTCGCACAGCAGGTCGGCATCCGCGAGGCGACGCCCTATGACCTCGTCGCGGGGCGAAGTTTCGACTATCCGCGCCAAGCGCCGTTTCCCGACGATCGCCTCCGAATGATCGATCGCATCGAATGCTTCGCTCCGGACGGCGGAACACACGGACTGGGGTTCGTCGAAGGCCGCAAAACGGTCGACCCGGACGAGTGGTTCTTCCAGGCGCATTTTTACCAAGATCCGGTCTGGCCCGGCTCGCTTGGCTTGGAAGCGTTCTTGCAGTTACTCAAAGCGGCGGCGGTGGAGTTTTGGCCGGATGCGTGCCTGGGCCGCTTTTGGGCTTGCTCCGCCAAGCCGCACCGTTGGCGCTATCGCGGCCAAGTCGTGCCGAGCAACAAACTCGTCGCGGTGCAGGCGGTCATCACCTCCCGCGACGACGCCACACGCACCCTGACCGCCGACGGCTATTTGCTAGTAGATGGATTGATTATCTATCAGATGTACGATTTTACATTGAGAGTCGTCGGTAGCCAGTAGGCAGTGGTACACCGTGTGGTGGGTCGAGCGCAGCGAGACCCACCACACGGGTAGAAAAAAAGAGAGCGAACATGAAGTATTCTCATGTGTTCCTCGATGCCATCGGTTATGAGTTAGCACCCGTGGTTGTCACCACGCAGGAGCTGGAAGCGAGGCTGCGTCCGGTATATGAGGCGCTGCGTGTGTCGGAGGGGCAGTTGGAAGCGCTGACCGGCATTGTCGAGCGGCGCTGGTGGGAGCCGGGCTATCCGCCGTCCCGCGGGGCGGTGCAGGCGGGGCGCAAGGCTTTGGCGCAGTCGAAGGTGCGGCCGGAAGACGTGGACGCCGTGATCTACACGGCCGTCTGCCGCGAAGAGTTTGAACCGGCCACCGCTTGCCGCGTCGCCGCCGAGCTGGGCGTTCGTCCCGAAATTGTTTACGACATCAGCAACGCCTGCCTCGGTGTTCTCAACGGCATCGTGGACGTGGCCAATCGCATCGAATTGGGGCAGATCCGCGCCGGCCTGGTCGTCTCGTGCGAAACGGCCCGCGACATCAACGACATCACCATCGAGAAGATGCTGCAAGCGCGAAGCATGGAAGTGTTCGTCAAATCGCTGGCCACGCTGACCGGCGGCTCCGGAGCCGTGGCCGTCCTCGTCACCGATGGTTCCTTCAGTACGCCGCCGCGCCGCCGTGTGCTAGGTGGAACCATGCAAGCCGCCCCGCAATACTATGGACTTTGCCGATGGGGTTTAGAGGGAATGCGCCAAGCGTTGCGACCGTTCGCCTCCACCGACGCCGCCGCCGTCCTTCGCTACGGCGTCGAATTGGGACTGCGCACCTGGAACGCCTTTCTGAGCAGCTTGGGATGGGCTGCGGATTCGGTCGATAAAGTCATTTGCCATCAAGTTGGGGCCAGCCACCGCGATTCGATCCTCAAAGCGTTGGGCATTGCAGAAGAAAAAGAGTTTTCGACGTATCAATATCTGGGAAATATGGGAACAGTCTCCTTACCGTTGACGGCGGCGCTGGCCGAGGAACGCGAGTTTCTGCGTCCGGGCGACCGCGTCGGCTTTCTCGGTATCGGCAGCGGTTTGAACTGTCTGATGCTGGGCGTCGAATGGTGAGGGAGTGCTTTCGGAGCGCTCGGCTAACAGTAGAGCGCTACTCCCCTCACGTCTGTACTCAGAGGAGAGGGGCCGGGGGTGAGGGGTTTGGCGAAAACCAGCGGGTTCGTCGTCTTTATCCCCCCTCAACCCCTCTCCCCTGATTACCGGGGAGAGGGGAGAATGCGAGACTGGCGCTGAACCGCGACGCGATCGCCTGCGCGTCGCGGCCACCTTTAGCATCGCTTCATACTAACTCGGCGATGGGCTTACCGCCATCGTTCATCGGCGTGGGACGGCCGCTCTGATCCTTGTAGTGCAGATCGCGCGGCACACCCAAGACATGGAATACCGTCGCCATCAGATCCAAGGGCGTGATCGGCGTTGTCTTCGGCGTCTCGGCCTTAGCGGTGGATTCGCCGATGACTTGGCCCATCTTTAGTCCACCGCCGGCCAGCGCCAGGGTGGACAGCGGTGCCCAGTGATCGCGGCCCGCGCCGCCGTTGATGCGCGGCGTGCGGCCGAACTCGCCGGTAATCACCAACAAAATGTCTTGGTCCAACCCGCGATCCGAGGTGTCGTTCACGAAAGCCGACACGGCGCGGTCCACTTGCGGGCCAAGCTGTTTCATGGCGGCCTCAATGTTTCCGTGCATATCCCAGCCGCCGAAGTGCATGGTCACGAAGCCGACGCCCGCCTCGCACAAACGACGCGCTATCAGCATTTGTTGACCCAGGCCCTGACCGTAGGCATCGCGCGTGCGGGGATCTTCGCGCGTCACATCGAATGCCTCGCGCGCCCGGCTGAGAATCAAATCGAATGCCTGCGACTCGAAACTATCCAAGCCTTGCATGAGTCCGCTGCGGTCGAGAGATCGGTCGACCGTGTCGAAAGCCTTTAGCAACGAGCGGCGGTCGGATAAGCGGTCGAGCGCGACTTTGAGGTCCATGTTGCCGCGTGCGTTGCCGCCGACATCGAAGGGTGCATACGACGAACCGAGCCAGGCGGGGCCGTCGCCGAGGATGCCGCTCAATCGCACATAGGTCGGCAAGCCGGTTTGGCTGTTGTTGGCTCCACGATGGCGAGCCAAAATGGAACCGAGACCGGGCTTGATCGGAGCCTGTCCGTTGTCGGCCGGCGGAAAATCGTAGCCGGTCATCACCCAGTGCGTCCCGCCGCCATGGCCGGAGTTGCGATGCGCGAACGATCGTACAAACGCCATCTTGTCGGCGACGCGCGCCATCTTGGGAAAGACGCCGCCCAGCTCGATGCCCGGCACGTTTGTTTTGACCGCGCCCACGACGCTGCGGAACTCGGCGGGGGCCGACATCTTGGGATCGAATGTCTCAATGTGGGTCGGCCCGCCTCCGAGCCAGAGCCAAACCACCGAGGTGTTGCGTGTAATCTTACCACTCGCGGCGGCGGCGGCACGGTTTCGTAATAGGTCGGCCAGGGTCAATCCGCCGAGGCCGAGAGCGCCGGCTTTGATGAAATCGCGGCGCGAGAGGCCGTCGCACAGCGGCCCCCGATGCGATCCGAGCAATCCGAGCATGATACTCGCTCCTTTACTGCACTCACGCGACTCTCCGCGACGAACCGCGACAGGTGGGAAGCGGCTGCGGGAAGTGGTGGTCTTGTGGAGGGAACCAACAACAGTCTCAGACTAATCTGTCTTTTCCAAGCGGTCAATGGTCAATTAACAAAAAATGAAGCGGTGCGGGCAGCCTCAGCGAGAGAATGCGACGCTCCCAGTCTTAGGCTGCCGACCCCGTACTCGGAAGCGATCTATCGCCAAGAGAACACGCTGAACAGATTCGAGTAATCGTCCGTCCACACGCCCACGGACTTGAGGTCCGGCCAATCTTTTTCCGGCTCCAATGGCAACCATTGCGAGGAGCGCTTGCAAAACTCGTCGTCCAGAAGATTTCGCATCAACATGCCGCTGGCAGCGAAACCCGTACCGTTGTCAGGCCACAAGGACGCCGGCCATGCCGCGAGGAGTGCATCGGTACGATGATCTTCCCAATCGTTCAGATCGAGCAGCTTTTGCAATCGTTCCTGGCGACGCGACAAAACTACCCACGTTGAACTGTATTTGCCGAATAGGGAAGGTGTAACATCGTCGTCTTGACGCAGATCGTTCTGATACACCGCCGACAGGCCGCGCTCCCGCATCAGATTGTACAGCACCGGCTTGAGGTCGAGATAGCGGTTGGAGATGTGGAAGCACAACAAGCCGTCGTCGCTCATCTTGTCGAGATAAACTTGTATCGCCTCGCTGGTGATGAGGTGGACCGGGATGGCGTCGGAGCTGAAGGCATCGACGATGATCGCGCCGTATTTTTGCGATTCTTCTAGTTGTTTTTTCTCCATTGTCAAGCGTGCATCGCCCAGCACCAGGTCCAGCTTCGCACCGCGTTTGCGCGCATCTTGAACGTAGGTAAAGAACGGGAACGGTTCGTTGTTGCCCGGATCGAACGAGAAGCGTTTTACAATCGGGTCAATGTCGTAAAAGGTCAGGTTCTGGTCGGGACGAGCGTAGCAGGCCATCGTGCCGGTTCCGAGACCAATGACGGCGAGATTCATCTGGTTGGGCGGAGTATCTTCGCCGTTGTATTGCATCATCACCGCTCCGATGGGGCCGGTTCGATGGTAATAGCTCAACGGCTGTTCGCGGCGATCGGGCGGCGCGAGGAATTGCATGCCGTGCAAGGTCGTGCCGTGGTAGAGACGGCGCAGGTCGAAGCGTTCGCGGCGATAACCGAACGAGGAATCCACGACCTTGAGGACTCCGAAGAAGCTGCGTTCTTGATGGGTCACGCTATCGTTGAAGATGTCGCAAAAACCAGCGGCGAGCAGGACGGCCCCGACGCCGAGGCCGAAGCGGAGCGGGCGTTCGACGAACGTATATCCCAAGACGATCGGCACGCCATAGCCGAGGATAGCAACGAATCGTTTCACATCGAGATGCAGCACGCTGCCGAGTTGTTCCACGCGCGGATAGATCGCCTTGGCAACCAAACCCCACGAGAGTCCGACGAACAACAGTCCCAAGCCCAAGGGCAACACGAGATCCATCCAGGTATCGAAATTTCTTTGCTTGGCGCGAACAATGCCGAACACGCCCAAGGCGATCCCCAGGCCCAGGGCGGCCGACTGCCATATCCACGGTCCAGTCGCCACTTCCTCCAACGAGAGGTTCCGATCGGCAATGCGCAGCCCGATCAACCCCCCGCCTATCAGCACAAAACAACAGGCCAGGGCGAAATCAAATCGTCGGCTCCAAACGCTTTCCTTAAAAGGACTTAGAGGAGGTGCTAGAAAGCACGCCAACATCAGCGCCAGCGGATATTCGGTAAGGTCGCGGAAAATCACCGGAGCGGCCAAGGCGTTGAACAAACCTCCGAAAACCCCGCCCACCGACATCCATAAAAAGTATGCGGTCAAATGTTTGGGGGCGGGACGATCTAGCGCCAACTCGCCGTGACAAACCATCGCCACCACGAAGAGAGTCATCAGATGCAGGGACAGACTCCAGGCGATCCAGTTGCTCCGTGTCGTCAATCCCGAAAGCATGAAGAACAGCTGTCCCAGCACCAACAGCGGCACGACGAGAACCATCGCCTTGTGAACCCATTGCGGGACGCGCGAATAGACAATAATGAAGCTCAGGAGATACAGTGCTAACGGCGTGACCCACAACAGGGGAATGGCGGCAATATCTGTGGTGATGTAGGTAGTCGCTCCAAGCATGAGACTGGACGGGACGAAACCCAGAGCCACCCAGCGCAGCACCCGCAGCCAAGTCACCGGGCCGGAAAGCATGGGGATGTCCTGGGTCATTGTCTTCTCGAAATCGGAGTGCGGACGACTCCCGCCCTCCCATTGCCGTCGTCTGCCGCCGCGAATGTCGTGTTTGCTCGCTCGAATCTGGTGCGACGACTCGCTTGTTGCTTCGTCCATGCGAGTCTCGGCTCTCGCGTTTGAGTCGCCATGGGTCGGCGACTGCCAGAGGAAGATGCCGCACGTCGCGGTCAGTACGGTTAACAGTCCATAACAGATGGTCCAATCGAAACTCTGTTGTCCCAACCGCAGATAGCGCTCGACGATCAGCGGATAGCAGATCAGCGCGAGCATGCTGCCGAAATTGCTTGCACCATAGAGGAAGTACGGATCTTCGGCGGACGGATGGGAGGTATTGGCGAACCATTTCTGAAGCAACGGAGCGCTGGCGCTGACTACGAGCATCGGTATCCCAACGGTCAGCGACAATAACAGCAACAGGCTATATACGGGATTCTCACCGCCTTTGATGAGATCACGGTTGACGGCTAAGGGTAAGAAGAAGAATGGAACCACGAGGAGAACGAGGTGCAAAGCGGCCTGCCTCCGCGCGCCCAACAGCGAGGTGCTGAAATGGGCGTAAGCGTAGCCGACTAACAGCACGGCTTGGAAGAACACCATGCAGGTATTCCAGACCGCTGGAGTACCGCCCAAGAGCGGCGTGATCATTTTACCGATCATCGGCTCGATCATGAAGAGGAGCAGGGCGCTGGTGAACAGAGTGAAAGCGAAGACGAACAAAACAGCAACGAGGGAGCGGTTCAAGATGTACCTCCCTGGGATGGAGATTCGGTCGTATCTTCATCTGTTTCTATCAAAACGAACGGGCAAAAGCGAGTCGCATGCCTCCAGATTGCACTTTCCTCCCGCATCGAAACGCGGCTATATTACGTCTGAATCTCACTCGGATTAGGAGGTGAACCGATGTCCAGAACGTCTGTACCGCGCAAACTCATCGACGTGAGCTACGCCGAGTATGCGCGGGAGTATTTGCGCAATCTTGGCATGGAAAATCACATGGAAGCAACCGGACAAGCCACCCAGCGGAAAATCACGTTGGAAAGCCTCGACCTCATTCATGCGCGCCGGCCGGACGTGCAAATCTTCAACGAATTGCTCGTTCAGTATCCCCGTCCCGGACAGAAGAAGCCCGGCCAGGTCGTGCCCGACAACATGGTGGTCATCTACGACAAGCCGATCGAAGCGGACGGCAGCTTCAACGTGCCCACCCAAGATGCCGAGCCGTTTTGGATGCTGGAATACGTTTCCAAAAGTAACAAGCGAAAGGACTACGACGACAACTACGACAAGTATGAGAAAGAGTTGAAAGTCCCGTACTATCTGACTTTTTATCCCGACGAGCAAGAACTGACGCTTTATCACCTCAAGGGCAAACGCTATGTCTCGGTCAAGCCCAATGCCGAGGGGCGCTATGCGATCCCGGAACTGGACTTGGAGTTGGCGTTGCTGGACCGATGGGTGCGTTATTGGTATCGGGGCAAACTGTTACCATTGCCCGCCGAGTTACAAGAGGAACTCGATGTGGCACGACTGCAAGCGAAGGAGGAGCGTCAACGGGCCGACAACGCCGAGCAACGGGCCGACAACGCCGAGCAACGGGCCGACAACGCCGAGCAACGGGCCGACAACGCCGAGCAACGGGCCGAGGCACTCGAGCGAGAACTGGAAGAGTTGCGACGCCGCTTGAAGTAAAAAAACTAGAGCGGAAGAGAACAGCGCGGTGCGCCGTCCCATTAGAGTTGGTGTGCATCCCTCCGTCCTTTTCGCCGGGATGGCAAGCCGTTGCAACTTGTGGGTTACTCCTTACAATAAGAGGCTTACCCAATAGGCCGGGGTGCAGAGGCGAGGCTATGTTTGAAGGTATTCAACGCAATCTAAGCGAAGCCCTGAAAAAGCTGCGCGGGCGCGGACGCATCACCGAGGCCAACGTCCGCGACGCCATGCAGGAAGTTCGCCGTGCGCTGCTCGACGCCGACGTGAATTACACCGTCGCCAACGATTTCGTTCAGCGCGTCACCGAGCGATCCATCGGCCAGCAAGTGCTGCGTACGCTCGATCCCAGCGAACAAATCTTCAAGATCGTTTACGACGAACTCGTCGCCCTAATGGGTCCGGTTGATACCGGCTTTCATTTCGCCAAGGATCGACCTACCGTCATCATGCTGTGCGGTCTCCAGGGTCAGGGTAAGACGACTTCGGCCGGCAAATTGGCCCTCACGCTGCGGGAACGAGGCCGTAAGCCGATGCTCGTCGCCGCCGACTTGCAGCGTCCTGCCGCCGTCGATCAGCTGAAGGTACTCGGCGATCAGATCGGCGTGACGGTCTACAGCGAGCCGCCGCCCGTCAGTCCAGTCGATGTCTGCCGTCGCGCGCTCGATCACGCCAAAAAGTATCTCCTCGATACCGTTATTCTCGATACCGCCGGACGTCTTCACGTCGATGAAATGCCGATGGATGAGTTGCGGCAAATCGATCGCAGCTGCCGACCCGATCAGGTGTTTTTCGTCTGCGACGCCATGACCGGCCAAGACGCTGTCAACAGCGCCAAAGCCTTCAACGAGGCGCTCGATCTCAACGGCGTCATCCTGACCAAGATGGACGGCGATGCCCGCGGCGGGGCGGCGTTGTCGATCAAGTCCGTGGCGCAAGTGCCGATCAAGTTTATTGGCGTCGGCGAGAAGCTCGACCGTTTGGAAGAGTTCCGCCCCGAAGGCATGGCCCAGCGCATTCTCGGCCAGGGCGACATTTTGTCGCTGGTCGAAAAAGTGGCTTCGATCCAGCAGCAGATCGGCGAAGAAGAACGGCTGGAGCAGCAGCGCAAGCTGGAGAAGGGCGACTTCACGCTCGACGACTTCCGCAAACAGTTCGAGCAGATGAAGAAGATGGGACCGATGAAGGATCTTCTCGGCAGCATGCCCGGCATGAGCGAGATGATCTCCGAAGACGAAGACCCCGAAAAAGCATTCACGCGCATTCAGGGCATGATCGACTCGATGACGAAGGAAGAGCGGCGCAATCCCGACGTTATCGACATCAATCGCCGCCGTCGCATCGCCGCCGGCAGTGGGACGGAACCGCCTGAAATCAAGCAGTTTCTCGCACAGTTCACGCAAATGCGCGAGGTGATGCGCAAGATGTCTCAGATGAGCATCTGGGAGCGCGTCAAGATGGTTACAGGCATGGGGCAAAAGGGAGCCTTCCTGCCAGGAGCGAAGGTATTTAATAAAAAGGGTGATACGGGACATCGCAAGAGTCCCAAGGAACGCGCCAAGGAACGGAAGAATAAACGCAAGAAGAGGTAACGGGAATCCATTGGTTTGGCCGCGCTGCGAGAAGTGGAGCGTGTTGTTCTCTCGGTCCCCTTGAATCGCGGCCAAGCATTGACGCAGAACTGGAGAGTTGACGTGGCTGTTCGCATTCGCATGAAACGGATGGGGCGCAAACATCGCCCCTACTATCGCATTGTGGCCATCGATGGACGCCAGCCGCGCGACGGGCGAGTCATCGAGGAACTCGGCTCCTACGATCCGATGGTCAAGAACACCGACGAGCGCGTCAAGCTGAAGCTGGATCGCGTCGATTATTGGACGAGCGTTGGTGCGCAGCCCTCGGACAACGTCGCGGTGTTGGTCAAGAAATTTCGGAAGAAGGCACAGAAACAAGCGACGGCCGCCGCCGAGGCACCGGCAACTCCGACCGCCTAATATGCCATGCGTTTTGACGTTCTGACGCTGTTTCCAGAGATCTTTCAAGGCTATCTGACGCAGAGCCTTTTGAAGTTGGCGCTTCAAGCCGGCCTCGTGGAGATTCACCTGTGGAACATCCGCGATTGGGCGCGAGGCAAGCATAAGAGCGTCGATGACCGCCCGTTTGGCGGTGGTCCGGGCATGGTGCTGATGCCCGAACCGATCTTTGCCGCCGTCGAAGCCATCCGCGCTCAGACGGCCGAATCGGGTTTGCCGATCCTGCTGACACCGACCGGCGAACGGCTGACGCAACCGTTGGTAAAAGAGCTGTCGCAACAGCGGCGGCTTTTGTTATTGTGCGGCCGCTACGAGGGCTTCGACGAGCGCATTCGCTTGGGGCTGCGGCCGCGCGAAGTGTCCATTGGCGATTTTGTGTGCAATGGCGGCGAGGTGCCGGCCATGGTGCTGATCGACACGATGATACGATATGTTCCCGGCGTGTTGGGCGATCCGGAGAGTTTGGTCGAGGAGTCGCACAACGCTCCCGGCCGTTTGGAGTACCCGCAATACACTCGGCCTCGCGTTTTTCGCGGCATGGCCGTGCCCGACGTACTGCTGAGCGGAGATCATGGAGCCGTGGCCCGCTGGCGACAGGAGCAATCGTCGCTCCGGAGTAGGCGGCCTCGGATCGAATGCGAACCGACATCCACGACGAGTGAAAGGGATAATCATGAAGAATCGATTGATCGCCCAGGTGGAGGAAGCGGGGCTTAAAAAAGAAGTCCCCCAATTTGAGATCGGCGATACCGTCGATGTTCACCAGCGGATTCTCGAAGGCCAAAAGGAGCGCGTGCAAGTCTTCAGCGGCGTGGTTATCGCCCGCAGCGGCGAAGGCATGCGCTCCATGTTCACCGTTCGCCGCATCGTGCAGGGCGAAGGGGTGGAGCGGCAATTCCCGTTGCATTCGCCCAGGATCTCCAAAATCGAGGTGAAGCGAACCGGACGAGTCCGCCGCGCCAAGTTGTACTACCTGCGCGAACGGGTCGGTAAGGCGACGCGCTTGCGCGAGCGCAAGCCCAAGAACGAGGCCGCGACCAAGAAATCTTCCAGGTCGGCGAAGCCCAAAGCATCGACGACGGCCTAATGTTTGATTCGGGGTATGACATGCCCCCTGATTCGGCGAAAAAACCGTGGTGGCGGCGCTGGTTTGGAACTCGTTCCGAACGCGCCGCTGCGCGCTTTCTTCGTCGCCTCGGCTTCCGCATCCTAGCGCGGAACTATGTATGCCCGCACGGCGAACTCGATCTCATCGCGCTCGACGGACGTTGCATCGTCTTCGTCGAGGTGCGCTCCACCGGCTCCGATGATCTCGACCGTCCCGCCGCCTCGGTAGACGACGCCAAACAACGCCGGCTGACTCGACTCGCCGTCTGCTACTTACAAGAACACCACCTTCTCGAATGCGCCGCGCGCTTCGACGTTCTCGCGCTCAGCTGGCCCGAAGATCGAAGGGAACCGCGCATCGTCCACTTTCGGTACGCCTTCGAAGCGGTCGGTCGATTCCAAATATATAACTAAAACCATTCACCGCGGAGAACAGTCGTGAAGAGTGTCGCCGAGCAGTTGGAGATCATGCGGCGCGGCGCGGAGCAGATTGTGCCGGAAGCCGAGCTAGTGCGCAAACTCGAACGAAGCGTACAGACCGGCAAGCCGCTGCGCGTCAAGTACGGCATCGATCCGACCGGCATCGACGTACACTTGGGCCATACCGTGCCGTTGCGGAAGCTGCGCGCCTTCCAAGAATTGGGGCATCGAGCGGTCCTCATTATCGGTAATTACACGGCCCTCGTCGGCGATCCCAGCGGGCGCGATCAAACGCGCGCGCGATTGACGCCGGAACAGGTCGCCACCAACGCGCGCGATTATCTCAAGCAAGTCAGCAAGGTCATCCACATCGACCGGGCCGAGGTTGTTCACAACGGCGATTGGTTCGGCAAGATGAGCTTCCTCGACGTGCTGGCTTTGACCAGTAAGATCACCGTGCAACGAATGTTGGAGCGCGACGATTTTACGAAGCGCTTTCGCGCCGAGCCATCGGTTCCCATCTACTTGCACGAGTGTCTTTACCCTTTAATGCAAGGCCACGACAGCGTAGCGATTCACGCCGACATCGAGTTGGGCGGCAGCGAGCAGCTGTTCAATCTGATGGTCGGACGCCGTTTGCAAGAGGACGCGGGGCAAGAACCGCAGGTGTGTCTGACGCTGCCGATTCTGCGCGGCCTCGACGGCGAGCGGCGCATGGGTAAAAGTCTGGGCAACTATGTCGGCGTCGGCGATTCCGCATACGATCAATTCGCCAAAACCATGAGCATTCCCGACGCGCTCATGCGAGAATGGATCACGCTGTTGACCGACCGTCCGGCAGACGAGATCGCTCGGCTTGCGGATGCCCAGGCGACCCATCCGCGCGAAGCCAAGATGACTCTGGCCGGAGACATCGTTCGCTTTTACCACGGCGAAGCGGCGGCGGCCGAGGCGGCAGCGGAATGGATCAAGCGCAACACCAACAAACAAGACCCTTCCGAGATACCCGAAGTGTCTTTGCCGCCCGCCGAGTTGAACGATGGCAAGATGCCGGTCTCGAAGCTGTTGGTCGCCCTTCAACTGGCACCGAGCAACAAAGAAGCGCGACGGCTCATCCAAGGGGGAGGCGTCACCCTCGGTCCCGAACGCGAAAAAGTCGCCGATGTCAACGCCGCGGCAACCGTCTGCTCCGGTCTGATCGTGCGCGTCGGCAATCGCAAAGTGGTGCGCGTCCGCGTGCAAGAAACCGGCGAAGGCCGGTAAAGATCGAAGGGTGTCGAACGAATAGAGGGATAACTGCCGCTACCTTTCGTCGGAGGCGGCCTTCGTTCACTCAGGAGATGGATCGTGCGGAACCTG
>JAKBCS010000155.1 GCA_021807595.1 Planctomycetota bacterium
CCCAACCCGCAACCCAGATCGGCGAGAAAATCGCGTCGCTGGAGCAACCGGCGACCAATCGAAGAAAGTATCGGTTTCATGGCATTTATTATAGACTTGGAAACCGCCTAACCCAAGTTGAATCCGGACTCGGCGAAAATGGCCTGTTTTCCGTAACTCCTCCATAACTCTTGGTAACTGAACTTGGCGGCTTCCGTGAGCGCACGGCGGCCCGGCAGAGGGTTCGCTGGTGGGTGATTGCCGTGCCCACCCCTCTTCTGGCAGGTGGTCCCAAATCTGGCGGAACACCCCTCGGCGGCACGATGCTCGATCAAGGCAGCCAAGGATACGGTTCGTCATAACTTTCCGAATTCAGAGTTGGAATTTTTCTCCTCGTTCCCACGCAGGAGCGTGGGACCGAGAGGCGAGAGAGAGCAGGGTGGGTCTCGCTCCGCATCGACCCACCCTGCCGAGGCTTCGAGCCAGGCAGTCCCGTCGATCTCGTACAATTGAGACGAGAAGGTTGTATACGTTGGATCATCCCCATCATCTCCCGACGATTGGTAAGTGGCCGTGCAAGTAAGCATGACTGCTGCCGCGATCGCGTCAATGAGACCGTCTCGTAGCAATCACCAAGCGCGCCGCCGACCACATGCCTTTGAAGCCCATGTCGCGCACTTCCACCGCGAAGCCGTGCTGGTTCAACAGCATCGCCACCTCGGGCAGCAAGAAAGTGAGGTAATACATAATGAACGGCGGTCGGATGAGGAAATTGCGGGCGCGCATCGCCGCGTTGAACAGACGTGAGAACAGATAGTGCGGCGAGAGGATCGGCGGCATAAACGTGGTGACAAAGACGAAACGTCCGCCGGGCCGCAAGACGCGCGCGATCTCGGAGACGAAGCGAGGTTCGTCTTCGGGTAGGATATGACCGAACGCACCGAAGGAGACGGCGAGATCGAAGGCGGCGTTAAATGGCAGCGACAGCACATTGCCTCGCACCAATTCGATCTTTGTCATACCTGGAGTTTCCGCGACAAAACGACGGGCTACTTCGATCATACCCTGACTGAAATCGACTCCGGCGACGACACGTCGGCAACGAGGGCGGATCACGGCCATTCCCGCCCCCGTGCCGCAACACAAGTCGATTGCGGAGTTGAAAGGACCAAGTGTGTCGAGATGGTGCCCCACGGCGTCGAGCAAGGGTTGCGGCGTGCGAAAAGGCGTGAAGTCGAACTTCTCGGCCAACAAATCGTAGCCGCGCTCTGTCGATGAGAGAGCTTGCACGGCCAACTCTCGAAAAGTTGGTCCCCTGGGATGAAACATGGCTGAATCGCTTTCCAACAAACGCGCTGAAGGCTACGGGCGACGCATTTCCCTACCATAGCAAGGGAGGTACACTATGAAAACCATCGTCGGTATCAACGGAGCGGCGGGCCGGATGGGTCAGCGCCTCGTTTCTTTGATGTGTGAAGACCACGAGCTCGCGCTCGGCCTGGCGCTCGATGCCGCGAACCACCCCCGCATGGGAGACGACATCGGCGAAGTCGCCGGTCTCGGGAAGCTCGCCATGCCGCTCCGGGCCGACCTGCCGGTCGAGGCTCACCTCAATGTGGTCATCGACTTTTCGATGCCCGAAGGCACGATGAAGGTACTGCCGTGGTGCGTCGCCCATCGCATTCCGCTTGTGGTAGCCACGACGGGCCATTCGCCGGAACAGCGGCGGGAGATCGAAGCCGCCGCCCATCATACGGCTCTCTTGATGGCACCGAACATGAGTCTGTCGGTGAACGTACTGTTTCAATTGGTGCGTCAGGCGGCACAGCTGCTGGCGGGCAAGGGGTTCGACGTGGAGATCGTCGAACGTCACCATCGGTTCAAGAAAGACGCTCCGAGTGGCACGGCGCTGCATTTCGCGCGGATCGTGCAGGAAGTGATGGGTCAGTCGGAGCTGCGGCATGGCCGCGAGGGATTGCTTGGCGAACGACCGCCGACCGAGATCGGGATGCACGCCCTGCGCACCGGCGACAACATCGGCGAACACACGATCATCTTCAGCACCCTCGGCGAGTCGTTGGAGCTGGTGCATCGCGGCCACACGCGCGACAGCTACGCGCGCGGAGCCCTGTTGGCCGCCAAGTTTCTGGCCGGCAAACCACCGGGACGCTACACGATGAACGATGTCTTGGGGCTGTAGCCGAGAGGCAGGGAAACGCTAATACTCCGCCGTGACGAAATCGTAAGCTGCGGAGGCTAACAACATCCCCGCGCAGGCACACGAGGCCACCAGAGAGGCCACCGGTTGCCATACGCCGCGTTCGGCCAACAGATGCGGGTCGATCAGAGGCGACAACCGATAATCGGGTTGCAACGATCCGACCAGCACCAAATGCCAATCGAGGGGTTTGGGAAGTATCCAATAAGTCCACTCCACGGTCATCCCCAGCCCTCTCGCTGCGGTACCCAACTCTGGAGCTGCGAAGAAAGCGTGGCGGCCGAAATTCATCCCCCAGCACAGCAGGAAGAACAGGATGGAACCGAAGACGCACGCGGTCGTGCTGCGCGTCGCCGTCGCCAACATGGCCGAGAAGCTAAAGTAAACGGCAAAGTGGACGAGCAGTAACGGAAGACACAAAAGATAGTCCAAATCCCATACTCCCGTTCGCATCCCCAAGGCCAGCCAGGTGCCACCCAGCAAGAGGGCGTCTTGAACGGCGACGAAGACGAAGATCCCCACACATTTGCCCAAGAGAAGACGCCAACGCGGAATCGGCTTGGTTAATAGCACTGGAGCGGACGCGCCGTCGAGAAATGAAGGGAGAAAACCAGCCGTAAACATCAATGCCAAGATCAGTCCCAATCCGTCCGCGATCCATCCGAGGAGGAACCCTTCCAACGCGCGCACGGCGGCGGCGGTGCCTCCAGCCAGCGACACGCGCACGGCACCAAAAGCGAAGTCGAGATGCCCCGGCCCATCCGCGACGGGCACCCCCTGGATGCACAGACACAAGATCGCGCCGGCCAAAATGAAGGCGAGCATGAGCCAGAATACGCCGCTGTCGAGCGATTGACGAAACGTATCGCGGACGAGGCAGCGGACGATGGAAAGCGTCGAGTAGGGAATCATGAGTTCGTCTGTGCGTAAAGATCCTTGAGCGATTTTTCCAGCGAACACCGGGAATCGGAGGAGCCGCTCGTCAGATCGGTGAGAGGGCCGGCGTGAACCAATCGCCCATTTACCAACACGCCGACGCGATCGCACAGATGCTCGATCTCGGTCAGGATGTGCGTTACCAAGAGTACCGTGCCTCCGCGCTGACGCACATCTCGGACGACATCGCGCAGCAGTCGGCGTCCGCTCAGGTCGAGTCCTTCCGTCGGTTCGTCGAGAACCAGCAAACGCGGTTCGTTGAGCAGTGCTTGCGCGATACCAAGACGCTGGATCATGCCTTTGCTGAAGCGAGAAATCGGTTCTCGGCTGCGGTCGGCGAGGCCGACGAGTTCCAATAGTTTTGGCACGCGCTCGCGGACGCGCTCTTGAGGCATCAGCGTCAAAGCCGCGTAGTATTCGAGAAGTGCCGCAGCGCTGAGGTAGCGGGGAAAAGCGTGATTTTCGTGGACGTAGCCGATGTCGGACAACGTGGATCGATCGGACAATGGCTTGCCTGAACGTCGAATCTCACCCGCCGTCGGACGGCACAGCGACAACAACATTTTGACGAGCGTGGACTTCCCCGCTCGATTGGGACCGACGAGGCCGAAGACTTCGCCGTTTTCCAGGCGCAGCGTAACCTCGCGGACGGCCCGAACCGTAGGACGTCGCAGAATCGCACTGAAATACGTCTTGCTCGCCTCGCAAAACTCGGCGGCGGGCGCGACGACCGGAGACGATTTGGACCGAATCGGTGCAACGGCGGCAATCACGGGTGTCTATCCTACCTTGGGGATGTTGAACTCCGATAGGAGGAAAAACCGAACGAGTTTGCCTCGGCTCTTCGTGCAAAGTCTAGTTCGCGTTTGCCGAGCGTGCAAATGGCCAGTTGCACTCCGTTGTGACAAACGGCAATCATCACAAGGGATAGCGCTCGAACACCAGATAGCCTGCCGCATCCATTCCCATTTTGCGATACGTTTCTTGGGCGGTCTGGTTTTCGCGCTCCACATACAAGCGGAGGCCAATCACCTCCTCCTCCGCTCGAGCCGCCTGCCGCACTTGCTCGAACAGTGCCCGGAAGACGCCGCGACGCCGAGCATCCGGACGGACATACACGCTTTGAATCCACCAGAACCAGCCGTTGCGCCAGTCGCTCCATTCTGTGGTGAACATGATCTGTCCCAGCGCCGAGCCGTCCTCCTCGGCGAGGAAATAGACGCTTTTGCGCGGATCGGCCAGCCCCGCTTCGACTCCACGCCTGAGCAGTTGAAAATCGAGCGTCTTTCCCTCGCTTTCTTCGGCGAGCAAACGATTGAATTCGACCACAATGGCAACGTCGGAGGAGACGGCTTGACGAATCGAAATCGGCATGATGGCCTCGCACGATTGAAGGTGGAAAGCATAGGGGGACGAAGAACGAAAGTAACCTTGGTTCTTCATTCGTATCTTGTACTTTGTACTTCGTACAGGGAACTTGTGTAAGGCAATCTCGATGGACCTAACTCGTTTTATCCGCGACATCCCCGACTTTCCCAAACCGGGTATCGTTTTCAAGGACATTACGCCCTTGTTGGCCGAACCGCGCGCCTTCCATTACGCCGTCGAGCGTTTGGCCGAGCATTACGTCCATCACGATATTCAGGTCGTCGCGTCCGCCGAGGCGCGCGGATTTCTGTTCGCCGCCCCGTTGGCCTTACGGCTAAACAAGCCGTTGGTGCCGCTGCGAAAACCCGGTAAACTACCCTATAAGACGCACGCGCTTCGCTACAATCTGGAATACGGCAGCGCCGAACTTCAGCTGCACATCGACGCGATCGCCCCCGGGGCGCGGGTGCTGCTTCTCGACGATGTGTTGGCCACGGGTGGCACGATGGAAGCGAGTTGTCGATTGATCGCCGAAGCTGGCGGAGTAGTGATCGGCTGCGCGTTTCTTATCGAACTAATGTTTCTTGGCGGGCGTGAGAAACTACGCCCTTGCGAAGTATTCAGTCTCCTTCAGTATTAACGAAAAACGAGATGAACGCAATCGATTTCGACAAGTCCGGCGGTTTGGTACCGGCAATTGCACAAGACGCCGACAGCGGCGCGGTGCTGATGTTGGCTTGGATGAATCGGGAGGCCTACGAGGAGACGTTGCGCACCGGCCGCGCCGTCTACTTCAGCCGCAGCCGCAATCGCCTGTGGCGCAAAGGCGAAGAGAGCGGACACTATCAGGAAGTACGCGAAATTCTCGTCGATTGCGACGCCGACACGATTCTACTCAAGGTGCGTCAACTCGGCGGCGCGGCCTGTCACGAAGGCTATCGAAGCTGTTTCTTCCGCCGCGTCGAGGGCAACGAGATGAAGACGATCGCCGAGAAGGTATTCGATCCGAAGGAAGTGTATAAAAAATGAGTTCGACGATCCTTAAACTCGGCATACCGGCGGGCAGCTTGCAAGAGGCGACGGCCGATCTGTTCCGCAAGGCCGGTTACAAGATTACCTACGCCAGCCGGAGCTACTATCCGAACATCGACGACCCGGAGATCCAGTGTACCTTGATCCGCGCCCAAGAGATGCCGCGCTACGTCGAAGACGGTTCCCTCGACTGCGGCTTGACCGGCTACGATTGGATTCTCGAAAACGACGCCAAGGTCGCAGAAGTGGCCGAGCTGATTTTCAGTAAGGTCAGCCGACGTCCCGTTCGCTGGGTACTGGCCGTGCCGGAAGATTCGTCCATTCGAGGCGTGAAGGATTTACAAGGCAAACGCATTGCCACGGAAGTGGTGAATCTGACGCGCCGCTGGCTGACCGAACGCGGAGTGACGGCCCACGTCGAGTTCAGCTGGGGAGCCACGGAAGTCAAGCCGCCTCGCCTGGCCGACGCCATCGTCGAGGTGACGGAGACTGGCAGTTCCCTACGAGCCAATAATCTCCGCATCATCGAGGATTTGCTGCAAAGCACGACGCGCTTCATCGCCAACCACAGCGCCTACGCCGATCCGTGGAAGCGCGCCAAGATGGACGACATCGTCCTCATGCTGCGCGGAGCGATGGCGGCAGAAGGCAAGGTCGGCTTAATGATGAACGTGCGCCAGGACGATCTGGCGGCGGTGTTGTCGATTCTCCCCGCCTTGAAAAACCCGACCATTTCCTCCCTCTCGGATTCAGAATGGGTCGCGGTGAACACGATTCTCGAAGAGAGCGTGGTGCGTCACATTGTCCCCAAACTCAAGCAAGCCGGGGCGTGCGGTATCGTCGAGTATCCCCTGAACAAGATCATCGATTAGCATCCAGTTTGACTGAATCGCGGATTCCATTGCTGTCAATAACTTGTGCTGGAGCAACTCGACTCGACAACATCGAACTCATCTTCCTGTGACGTACCTTTTTCCTCACCCACGCTAGGAGTGCCGATGATGCGAGCTTCACCGATTCTTCTTGTTTCCCTGGCTGTGGGCCTCGTCCACGCCGCCGAGCCTACGACAAAACCGAGGCTGATCGAACAACCCGATGCCTTCCGCACGCTGGTCAATCCCAATTGTTCGCATTGCCGCGACGAGGCCAAACGGCGCGCCGGCGAACTAAAGGACAACGATCGCGTCCTCTGTTGGATACGCGGTAAATACGACGGCGGTGCTATTCCCCAACGATTTTTCCTCAATCCCTACCGCGTCATCAGCGACACCTACGGCGTTTTTGTTCTCGATGCCGACGCTGGCTACGCGCGCGGCTATGAGCCATCGTTAAAGTTCAAATTTCACGGCTGGCGCAACGGCGTCATGGTGATGAAGCACGAGGACGGAACCTTATATTCGTGTCTGAGCGGCCTCGCCTTTGCTGGACCGAAAAAGGGCGGACGCCTCAAAGCAATTCCGACCCTCACCAGCGCTTGGGGGTATTGGAACGAACGGTATCCGGGAACCGTTGCCTATCATATGTACGACAAGTATAAGCCCATGGAACTGGAAGCGAAAGGGAGTGAGGGATCGAAAAAGAGTCGGGTTCGCGTCGATAGTCGGCTCCCCGCCGACGCAGTCGTCGTCGGTACGACGGACGGCAAACGAACGCGCGCCTATCCACTGGCGCGATTGGCGAAGCTCGGTTCCCACGGCGTGGTTGCCGACCGCCTCGGCGAGCGCGACTACGTTCTTTTATGGGTCCAGGCAACGGGCACGGCGACGGCGTTTTGGCCGATCGCCCATCCTCCCTCGAAGGATGCCGGCAAACCTCGCGCGCTCACACTGACGGCGAGCGATCCCCATGTGCCCGCCGCGCCGTTCTTCGATAAAGAGACTAAGTCGAAATGGGACATCGCCGGCCGGGCCGTCGAGGGCGAATTAACGGGATGGACGCTCGAATGGCTCGATAGTGTCCAGGTCAAATGGTTCGCCTGGAGTGCCGAGTACCCGGAGACGAACGTAGCCAGCGATCGCTAGACATTGCCTCGATCCGAGGCGCGACTCGGCTCGAGGCTATTCCGCTTCCGCCGCTGGCCACCAAACGTCGAAACGCGCGCCGCGCCCTTCTGGCACCACCGCTTCGACGCGACCGCCCTGACTCTCGGCAATCTGTCGCACCACCGCCAAGCCCAGACCTGTGCCATGCTCTTTCGTCGAATAAAACGGATCGAACAAATGGTCCAAAATCGCCTCGGATAGCCCGATCCCGTTGTCTCGAACCGACAGACGCACCCATTCGCCCCCATCGGTGATCCGTTCGGTTCGCACCAGCAGCCAGCCTCCGTCGGGAAGAGCGTCGCGCGCATTCAGGCACAGGTTCATCAGAACTTGTTGCAGTTGCGTCTCGTCGGCCAGCACGAACAGCGCGTCGTCGGCCAATTCGATCCGCAATTCGATGCGCGAAGGAAGCGTGGCGCGAAGCAACTCCAGAGTTCGCGCCGCGATGCGATTGAGGTCGAGACGGCGCGCGGCGACATGGCTCTGCTTGCTAAAGGTCAAGAGTTGCCCCGCCAAGTTTGCCGCCTGTTCCGTCGCTCGCTTGATGTGGCTCAAATCTTGTTGTGCCGTATGATCGTCGGGCAAATTGAGCGCCACCAATTCGGTCAAACTGAGAACCACCGAGAGCAGGTTATTGAAATCGTGGGCGATTCCGCTGGACAGTCGGCCCACCAATTCCAAGCGTTGAGTACGCAGTAGCTCTTGTTCGAGCTGCCGTTCGCGCGTCACGTCCGCGATCAGCGTGGTCGTGCCGAAGATGACTCCATCGACGCGTCGGCGCGGCGCGGCGAATGCGAGTCCAACTTTCATGCTGCCGTCCTTGGCACGGTAGCGAAATTCGGCGCGAGCGCTCTGACCTTTCAGGGCGCTTTGAGCCAGCGTCCTCAGTTGCGGAAGGTCCTCGGGATGAACGAGTTGACTCCAATCCGCCGGGTCGGCGATCTCGACGCGCTCGTAGCCGGTCAAGGCGCGCACCGCCGCGTTGGCATAGGTGATGTTCATCCTCTCGTCGGCCTGAATCACCATCAGAGGCAGCGATTCGACCAATTCGCGATACTTTCCCTCGGATTCTCGCAAAAGTCTCTGGGCGCGTACGGTGGTAGTGATGTCGATGTACGTCGACACCACGCCGAGAGCGCGCGAATCGCCGGCCGCGCCCGCGCCCAGCGGCATGGAGTTGACGAGAATCCAACGCAGCTCCTTGAATCGGTTTTCCTCGATGGTCCGACCGGCGGCGTGTGGCACGACGGCGAGAACGCGATTGCGCACCGGCCGACCGAAGTTTAAGACTTCGGCAACGGGATAATCGTCCTTCGACAGAGGCGTCCCGTCCTCGTGCAGGAGAGACCAATCGCATTCGGACGAAGCCAGGCCGCGCAGGGTTTCCGGCGCGTGACCGAGGAGCGCGGCGGCGGAATCGTTGCAATCGAGGATGCGGGCGTTCTGGTCCCAGACGATGACTCCCTCGGACATCGTTTCGAGAATGGTGCGTAAGCGGGTCTCGGTGTCGAGACGAGCCGCCTCGGCCCGATGCAGCGCCGAGATGTCTTCCATCACCCACACGGCCGCCTCCGAACCGTTTTCAGCCGTGGTCTCTCCGTTGTCCGCACCGTTTCGAGCGCCGGAAGCACCGCGAACGCCAGATGAAGGAAACCGAATCGGCGCGGCCCAGGTCACCAGAGGAGTGCGTCGGCCATCCGGTCGATGCACGACGATATCGCTGCTCATGGAGGTTAACCCCATGCGCAGCGCCCGGTAGACGGGCAGTTGCTCGACGGGGTACGGCGTTCCATCCGGTCGATGCAGTCGATAGACCTCCGAGAGATGTTCGAGACTGGCCGCCAAGTCCTCGCGCTGACCGAGCAGCTGGCGGGCGCGGGCATTGACCAACAACGGTTGACCGAGGCCTCCTTGGACGAAGTAGACTCCGGTGGGCAGATTATCGACGAGGGCGTGCAGCATGTTCGTGGTCCGGCGCAGGTCGTCGGCTAACTCACGCTGTTCGGTGATCGCCTCGACCAAACCTTCCCAACCGATCAAACGGCCCCCCTCGTCCCAGCACGGCGCGAGGGTATCGCGCAACCATCGAACGGCGGAAGGTGGAGTCGAATCGTGGGCCTTGAGCCGATACTCGCATGTCACCGGCTTCACTTGACGACCCAATTGGGCGACGGCGGCGAGCAGCACTTCGCGGTCATCGGGATGAACGCGCTCCATCCAGCGGTCGTATTCGCCAAGCAAGTCGCGCGGCGAACACCTCAACAGCGGTCCACATCCGGCGCTCACCAGCGTAATGTCGGCGTCGAGCGATCTCGATGCCGTCGGCTTCGACTCCGGCCGGCGAAAGCGCGCGCTGTAGAGAACAACCGGCAGATGGCGCGCCAGCTGGCGATAGCATTCCTCGTTGGATCGAACCCAGCCCACGGCCGTCGCGGCTAACAGAGCCACAGCGCATTGACCCAACAGATTGATCTGCACCAACGGCGTCAGCGCGGCGGCGGGTAACAGCAGCAGTGGGGCGGAAGCCGACACGGCCGCAACGAAGATCGCTCCCCGCAACCTTTGACGCAAGCTGGCCCAAACGATGGGCAGCAGCGGAACGCCCCACAGTTCCCAGCCGACGGAGTTGGGTCGTTCCGTCCGAGCGGTCAAGAACGTCAACGTCCCGGCGGCAAGCGCCAAGCCCAGCCATTCCAGACCATCGCCCCATCCCAATCGCTCGCCGGAATCGAAGCGGCCAAGCGGTTCCTGTTCCTGGCGGATTTCGTCTTCCGAATCCAGCAGGTTCCGACGTACTAGCCAGGGGGTCAGTCCCGCCAAGAATAACGGGGTCAAAACCAACACTCCCAGCGCGCGACTGACCCAGAAGGCGAGCCATTCGGAATAAAACGATTGCGCCGATTGTTCCGTCGCCGCCACCATCGCCCCATGGATCAGCGCCCACAGTCCAACGCCGAGGCAGGGAATGAGAAACAGGAATCGTTTTGCCGAACGGGGATCGGATAAATCGCGCGCCCCACCAGTGGGACGGCGATAGACTTGCCAAACGAGGAGCAACAAGACGGCCCCAAGCATCGCATTCATACCCGCAAAGAACGCCCCAATCGGCTGAAGCCATCCCAGCGTCCACGCCTGCGCCGCTACCAGCACGCCATCTAATGCCACCCAAGCAGCGGCGCGCGCTCCGAACCAGGCCATCAACACCAAGGCCAACCCCGCTGGAGGAAAACAGACATCGACTCGACTGAAACCCCAACCGAGCGGATTCGAGAAGTGAAACAGCACCAGAGCGAGCAAAAGAAAAACGGTCCGACGACTTGCGGAGGCGGAACGACCGACGCCCAGGCTATCCGGCCTCGGCAAAGGAGGCACGGTCCCAGCGGCATTGGCCGATGACGGAGAATCGCTCGAGGGGATATACGCCATACCCTCAATCCCTTCTAGTCGCCGCGCGACTCACTCACCGTACAAGCGCCGTCGACTTCCGCGGAGAACAAACGGGGTCTCGCGGTACGAAGGCGAACGGAGGGTGCGAGTCCATCCATTCGACAATCGCGGTACTCGTCACGGGATCGATTCGTTCCGCTCAAGTGTATGGCACAGAATGCCCCGGCTCAAGTGCCAAATCACCTTCTTTTGCAAAGGGTGCCTTCGACTCCCCTTGACGCCGCGCCCGCAAGCGCGGAACAATCGGCAGAGCGGAAGTTCGACAACATCGCAGTGGAGGCAATTCGCATGGATCTACGCAAACGGTCGCTCATCGTGGCAGCGGCATCGATACTTTCCTTGGCGGCATGGATGTTTGGCCGAGCGGAACAAGCGCCGAACGCGCCGAACCCCGCGCGCAAGTTGGTACTCGTTATCCACGGTGGTGAGGGCGATCTGCCCGAAAAAGTGTCTCCGGAAGTGGAGAAACAGCACAAGGCGGTTTTGGAGCAAGCGCTGCGGCGCGGCTACGCACGCCTAAAGGAAGGAAAGAAAGGCGCGAGCTTGGATGCCGTGGAGGCGGCCATTCGCGTGTTGGAAGATTCGCCTCTGTTCAACGCCGGCAAGGGCGCGGTGTTCACCCACGAGGGGCGCAATGAACTCGACGCCTCGATCATGGAAGGCAAGGACAAAAAAGCCGGAGCAGTGGCCGGCGTCAGCATTGTGAAGAATCCCATTAGCGCCGCCCGCGCCGTCATGGAGCGTTCGCCGCACGTCCTCTTGGTGGGACGGGGCGCGGAGTTGTTCGCCATCAAGCATAAACTGGATATCGTTCATCCGGATTATTTCTGGACGCAAGAGCGCTGGGACGAATTGCAAGAGGCGCTCAAGAAGGAGGCGAAGCCCTCGCCCCCGGCATCGAAGGAGCGCGGCGGGGCGGACGCGGTCGAACCTCGCAAGCGTCACTTCGGCACGGTGGGCGCGGTGGCGCTCGATGGCGAAGGCAATCTCGCGGCCGGTACCTCGACCGGCGGCATGACCAACAAATGGTCGGGCCGCGTCGGCGATTCGCCGATTATCGGTGCGGGCACTTACGCCGACAACGAGGCGTGCGCCGTTTCTTGCACCGGCTGGGGAGAGTATTTCATCCGCTTCGCCGTGGCCCACGACATTTGCGCGCGCGTCAAGTACGCTCGGCGCTCGGTAAAAGATGCCGCGGATACTGTCGTCAACGGAGAGTTGCAGAGAGCCGGAGCGGAGGGCGGAGCGATCGTTCTTGGCCCCAACGGCGATTTTCACGTTGTCTACAACCGTTTGGCCGGGCAGATGTCGCGCGGGTTTATCACCTCCGAAGACGCCCTGCCCCATGTGGCGATTCTCGATAAACCGCTGCCCAAGAACGATTAGCTTATCATCGACATGCGAACGAGCGAAGCCGTGTCGGCGAGCGCCTTCCGGGGCGCTCGCCGATAATCGGAGCGAGTCTCGGCCGCCCGACTGTGGATACCTCGTCCTTGATCCACCGGCCATTTTTTCGCCCGGCGGAGCGACACCCTCGGAAGGACTCAGAGTCTGCTCCAGAAGCCCCTCTCCCCCTGAACTAGGGGCGAGGAAGCGAGGAAGCCCCTCTCCCCCTGTACTCAGGGGGAGAGGGGTTGGGGTGAGGGGGTGAGAATCCACGGAAAAATGCCCCCCTCACCCCCAGCCCCTCTCCCCTGAGTACAGGGGAGAGGGGAGCTTTCGGAACGGACTC
>JAKBCS010000156.1 GCA_021807595.1 Planctomycetota bacterium
CGCCAGGCTCCCCAGGTGAAGTTTTGACTCCACCGATGAAGCGGTACAGTGCTACCCCCCTCTCCCGTTAGGTCATTATCGACCGGGTACGGGGGAGGGAAGGTCTTGGCGACACACTACGGTAAGGCTCTCCAAAATTCATCCACGATCTCGTCGACGAGTCGATCGAACACTCCTTGGTCCGCGGAGGTGGAATCGGCTGCGTCTCGAAAGGCGCGTTTGCATTCGTCGCGCCGACGCTCCACTTGTTCGCGGGTGACGGTTGGGGTTTGGCGATCCAACAGATCGGCGCGAAACCGCTGTCGCTCCGTTTCGTCTTGCAAGCACAATTCATCGAACAATAGCGACAATTCCGCCTCGCGCTCTCGCGCCCTCATCCGCTGTTCGCGCGCCTCATCCACCGTTCGGGCCAAATAGGCCGCCAGCGAACGGAACGCGGGGCTCGCGCGGAGCCGTTCGCGCTGCCGCTTCCGCTCGACGACGCGGCGCTCCTCGTTCGACCGTGCCACTTCGCGCTGGGCCTCGCGCTTTTTGATTTCCTTCGCCACATTTCGTTTGAGCGTCTGCAGAAACAGAGCCTGAACAACGGGAGAGGTCTGGCAATCGTCCAGCGTCAGTTGTCCGCGCTGGACGAACACGGTCAACGCCTCGTCGGACAATCGCGCTAACAGCTTGGCGGCCTCGTCGTCGGAAAGCGCGCCTTGGAGTTCGTCGCGCAATCGTTCGGCGCGTGCGCGATCCGAGGCTTGTGGATGAGCCAAATACTCGTCCAACAATTTCCGACCATCCGCAATTCGTCGATGCTCCAGCGCGGCATAGGCTCCTTCCAGCAGCGCCTCGGTTCGACTGCGACATGCCTCTTCCAATAACGAACGGACCTCTTCCCGATGGTTGGACCGTCTCTCGTCGAGGGACGTTTCGAGACGACGAATTGCCTCGTTCCAGTGTTTCTCGGCCATGTCCAAGCGAGCCGCATCCAATGCTCGCAAGACGCGCTCGTCGGCCCAAGCGACGGCCCGCGCTTCGCGCCGATCGCGCAACCAAGTGATTTCAAAACTGAGCGAGCAGGCGATGCAAACAAACGCGATTATAGAAATCGTTACAATCCGCATCATTCCAGGGCGTCCGCGTCGCGGAGAGGGGAGAAGTTGGGCGCACATGGAGACTCCTCGACGATGCAAGCGGCACGAAAACGCGGTGCGGCGAAGAACGCCTTCGCCGCCGTTCCGCGTCGGTGGGGAGAGTCGATTCAACCGCCGATCCGGACGACCGGAGCGGTAGATACTTTTTCGTTGAGAATTTTCTCGAACACCAATCGGTATACCTGTTCGAGTTTGGGCAATGCGGCTGTCGCCAATAACAGATGGACGCGCCCTCGACTATCCAACTGCGGATGCGGCCCGCCGCGCAGTGAACGCCGAGTGAGTTTCAAGTCCATTTGATGTTCTTGCGCGAGCCGATCCGAGTGCGCTTTTCGCCAGAAGGCGCGCAGCTTGGTATCCGTTGTTAAACCATCTAGTTCGGCCAGCTTCGAGGTTTCGACGACCCATCGCGCCTCGCGCAGCAGCGCGTCGGCGTTGACGGGACCTGCAATGGCGTGCAGCACGCGGCCTTCCGGCGTACAGAAATAACTGGCGACATTGCCGCCCTGCTTTTGCGCGCCGTTTACGGTGAAGGTTCCCACCTTTTGATAGGAGGAAACGAAATTGTCGTTCAGATACTTGCCGGCTTCGACGTTGGCCAATGCGTTCACACGGAACGCTTCGGCGTTGTTTCAGGTGAAACACGAGTCTTCAAAGTTGCCGGAAATGTGCATCACGAACAGCAGTTTATGCTCGCGCTTGGCCGTCTCGGACGCACTCGCTCGGTTGTTCCGGAACAAGACTTGCGTACCATACGTCTCGCCCGCGGGTGGAGGAGGCGCGGGCGTGGCGTCCTTCGGCTGCGGCAGAGGCGGCTCCGGCTCTGGAAGCGGTTTGGGCCGAGTCACCCGCACCGGCGGGGGCGGCAACGCCACAGACGCTTCCTCGATTGGGGGAAGATGGTCGACCACCACGTCCGAGATACTCGTTTCCCCAACAGTCGGTGCGCCCCCGAGCGTTGGCATCGCCGAAGGCTCGACGCGAACGAGGGCAAGGAGTTCCGAACCGGACGCTTGAGCGGGCGGCGGATGATGAGGATGGGTTGCAATCCAGGCGACGACGCCGACGATTGCGGCGACACCAAATGATGTGGATGCGCCAATAAGCGACCAGTCGAGTCCAAGAAACGACCGGCGTTCACGTAGAGGCGGTAGGGGGGGAGGGATTGAGGGCACGGGAGAATCCTCCTGATCCGATCGGGTAATGAGGATGGGCGAAGGTCTTTCGCTTGCTTGCCGTGCGGACAAAGACAGAATGCCTTCCGCAGCAAACCTTGCGCAAACCACCATTGGGAAAACACCGTGCCGTCGAATTCGTTGGCGAAAAGTTGGCAAACGAGACGAACGCGCGGTGGAGTTGGGCGAGCGGGGCGGCTTTTTTTTGATTTTGCTAAATGAATTCTTTGTAGCGGCGAATACAATGGTAGGCGGAGCCGACCGTACATCTCGTTGGTTCCTTCCGCAAAGTCAATCGTTCAAATTGGAAAGGGGTTCAACGTCATGATCAAGAAGTTCCTGATTGCGGCAGCAGCCGTCGTCGTCGGCGTGGTGGTCCTGACTAGAGTGACCAAAATCTCACCGATGGTTTGGTTGGGCGAATGCTGTAGTTCGGCACGGAAGATGGTGTCGCCCGATCTTCAGTTGAAACAACTGAACAAGGAAATCGCCAACATCGACAAGGACATCAAGAAGAACATCGGCCGGGTTGCGGGCATGGAGGAAGAGGTCGATAAGTTCGAGAAACGTATGAAACAGCAGCTCGCCCATCAGAGCGATCTGAAAGCGGACATGGAAGCCATGCGCAAATCTTTGGAAACGAATAACACCCGCGTGGTCTTCCACGGCGACAAGATGGCAGCCTCGGATTTGACCCGTAAACTCCACCGCTACACCAACGAGTACGTTACCTTGCGCGAGACGAACAAGGTACACGAGAAGGTTTTGGAACAGAAAAAGCGAACGTTGGAAACGGCGCACGATCGGTTGACCAAGATGCAGCAAGAACGCGATCGCCTGATTTTGGTCTCGGCACGCCTGGCGGGTCACATTGAGGCCGTGAAAGCCGAACAAATGACGACACCCGTCGAGTTCGACGATAGTTCGATCTCGCGTTGCCACGAGTTGGCCAACGACATCGAAGCCCGTCTGAACACCGCCGAGCGCGAAGCGAAGCTATTGCGCAAGTACGGCTACAGTTCCGGCGAGGCCGCCCTGGAAGAAGCGAACAACCGCGAAGAGGTTCTCAAAGCGGCCAACAAAGCGCTGCAAGACGAGAACGAATCGGTCGCCGTGGAAAAGGGCGAGTAAACGAAGCGGTATCGAATTCGAGCTTCGTATCCGTCCGTAACTGAACCCCCGGGCAGAGGGCGTCGGCCCCTCGGCAGTGTGTCTGTCCGAAGGCGGACGCCCTCTGTTCTTTGCCCATTCCTATCGGGTGAAACGAGGTTGGGTTCGTCCACCGAAGAGAACGCTCGCTCGGTTCTTGCATGATCTCGCTCGCCAGAGAAAACGGGCAATGTTTGGTCTCGCATGGTTGGCAATCCGACAAGTCCGCGAATCGCTCCGGCAGGGGCGCTTGGACGAGGCGCAGCATGCCCTCACCCAACTACCCCTGCGCGACCATCGTGCTGCGGGCGAGTTGCTGGCGCAACTCGTTCGCGCCTTAGTGGAACGGGGCGAATGCCAACTGGCACTCGACGATGTGGATGGCGCGTGGCGCGATCTCCTGCAAGCCGAACAGTTGCAGACGACGGGCAAATGTGTTCTCCGACTTCGCCAAGCGTTACTTCGTCTGGGCATCGCCGAGGCGCGAGCGCTCTTGGAGGCCGGCGATCCACGACGCGCGGAGGAAGCCATCGCTCGCTTGAGGGAACGCCGGGCGCGCTCGCCGGAATTGCAGGTGTTGGACGAGGCAGCGCGAGATTGGCAACAAGCGGCCGCCTGGGCCGAACGAGGCGAATATGCGTTGGCCCTCGATACCGTGGAGCGCGTTCGCCGTCGCTGGCTGCATCGTCCTGAAACCTTCGAGCGCTTCGTCGAAAATCTGGAACGAGATCGAAAGCTCTTTCCCGGACTATTGATCGAACTCCACGAGGCGGTCGACGCAGGGCGTTGGCGCGACGCGATCGAACGAGCCGAGCAAGTATTGACCCTCGCTCCGCAACATACGGAAGCGCGAAAAGCGCGAACGCGCGCCTGGAAGGCCATCGAGCCGGTCACGATCGCGCTCCCTAGTCCCGCTCCCTCGGCCAACGGCGAGACGCTGGCTTGCGACAATCTCCCCCCGCGATTTCTGTTGTGGATCGACGGGGTCGGCGGGTATCTTGTATGTATGGGGGCGAGACTGACGTTCGGTCAGGCGATTCACGATGGACACGTCGATATTCCGTTGGTTGCCGATGTTTCTCGCCTCCATGCCAGCCTGACGCGCGACGCGGAAGGCTATGTGCTGGAAGCGGTGCGGTCGATTCAGGTGAATGGACGCGACACGACCCGCGCCTTGTTGCAGACGGGCGATCGCATCACGATGGGCGCTTCGTGCCAGCTTCAATTTCGGCTGCCGACACCCATGAGCCTGAGCGGGCGACTCGATCTCGTGAGCGGACATCGGTTGCCGTTGTCGGTCGATGGCATTCTGTTGATGGCCGATACGTTGATCCTCGGGGACGGACCCCAAGTCCATGTGAACGTGCCGGATCTCAAGCAATCTCTCGTCTTGTTCCGAAAGAAGGATTCGCTCGGCATCCGTCACGGCGGGAAATTGCTGGTAAATGGGCGGAAGAGCGACGAGCGGTCGATGCTCAGCGACCTGCACGCCACGGTCAGCGGCGAAAATATCTCCTTTGCCATTGAACCCGTGGCCGCCCGACTGGGGTAATAGTCGGTAGGCGGTGGGAAGGAGCCAGTAGGAAAATGGGAATCGACTCAATGAAATCGTGCGAGGAACGAATAGAGGGATGAGGTGTGAATCGGTAGATGGACTGCCTACTGCCTACTGAAAACGGGGATGGTTATGAAGTTCATGTATAGTTCAGGACAACGACCCCTGGAAGGTTTCACGCTCAAGCGCGGCATCGGCAGGGGAGGATTCGGCGAGGTTTATTTCGCCGTGAGCGACGGCGGCAAGGAAGTCGCGCTCAAGCTGGTGCGCGGCGACACCCAGATCGAATTGCGCGGTGTCGCGCAATGCCTCAACTTGAAACATCCCAACCTGATCAACTTGTACGATCTGCGCACCGACCCTCAAGGCGATCACTGGGTCGTCATGGAGTATGTCTCCGGAGAGCCTCTCAACGTCGTTCTCGGAAGACATCCCAACGGCCTGCCGCGCGAGTTGGCAAGCGAGTGGTTCCTCGGTTTGGCTCGAGCCGTTTCCTATCTGCACGACCACGGCATCGTTCACCGCGATCTCAAGCCAGCCAACATCTTTCTTGAAAACGGTTCCGTCAAGGTCGGCGATTACGGCTTATCCAAGGCCATCGGAACCAGCCAACGCACCGCGCAAACTCAGAGCGTCGGCACGGTGCATTACATGGCTCCGGAGATTTCGACCGGCAACTACGGCAAACCCATCGACACCTATGCCGCCGGCATCCTGCTCTACGAGATGCTGACGGGGCGCGTGCCGTTCGAGGGCGAAAGCTCCGGCGAAATCCTCATGAAACATCTCACCTCGCCTCCCGATCTCAGCAAGGTGCCGTCCGAATATCTACCGATCGTGTCCAAGGCGTTGGCGAAAAATCCAGCACAGCGTTACGCCAGCATGACGGAGATGGCACGGGCCATTGAGGCAATCGGGCAGGCAGCCGCGCCCCACGCGCGTGGCGCGAATCGAAACGCGGAAGCCACGCTCCCGCCGAATCCAACCCTGGCACGTCCTCCGGAACCGATCCTCACCGCGCTACCTGCCGTGTCCCGCCGCGTTCAGCTGATGGAATTGTGCGGCGCGATGCTGTTGACGGTACTCTTCACCGCGCTGGGCAGCGTTCTGTGGACCGCGATCATCCATCCCAAGACCGGCGACGTCTTCTTGGAAATGGGCCGCGTCTTCTTTCCCACCGTCGTCGCCTGCTGGGCGATTCTCATACCCTCGAAGTTTTGGACGGATCGACGCGGCGATTCCTGGCTCCGACGCTTCTCGTTGCTATTCGTCGGCGGGCTGGTTGGTCTGGCCTGTTGGTGGATCGACGGAGGAACGCTCGCCGTGAAACTCCCAGACGGGGATGCCGGCCAGACCCTGTTCGCATCCTCTGAAAGCGTGACCGAGGCATCCTATTTCAGCTTCTACGCGCTGGCCTTCTTTGCCATGCGCTGGTGGCGCACGACCGCGCGCCGACGCCCTCAACGCTTCAGTTTCGCGCCGATTCTCGGCGCGGCATTCTGGGGACTGGTCCTGATGTTGCTGATGCGTCCCTTGGCCAGCGCCAGTCCCGGATTGCTCGTCCTTGCGATGTCGGCGGCCATCGTGCAATTAGTAAGCCCTTGGGAGCAGCCGCCCGCGCCCACCGCCAAACGCCTGCGTCTGCGGTGTGCTTGCTAAAAAATGAGAAGACGAGGAGGGATCTTGCATGCGCATCTCCACTTGTATTTGCTTGATTGCGACGTGTTCATTCGCCGTCGGCTGTGCGGCGTCCGCTTCGCCGGAATCCGCTCGACTGCATGGGTCGGCCCCTACGAAAACGAAGTTAATTCAAGGTTTCGGCCTGACTCCCAAGGACGCCGAAGCGGACGCCGTGGATCGCGCCTGCAATTCGCTGGCCGAAGAGTTCCATCTCGGCTGGACGCCCGCACCCGACTTCTTACTCGAGAAGAAAATGGTGCGGTTCGGAGAAAAGTCGGAGAAGAAATCCGAAATCGCCAAGGAGTTCGGCGGTAGAATTCATGTAGTTCAGATGACGCTGGAAATCAACGGCGAACAAGAACGCGAACTCCGCCAGTTGGCGCGCCAACATCTCATGAAAGAGCGACAAAAGGGGTCGCTTCTGTTCTTGATCGGCGCGGCTTGTCTGATCGCGGTTGTGGGAGGCTATCTGCGCTTGGAAGAGGCGACCAAAGGGTATTACACGCGCCTGCTGCGCATGGCAGCCGTCGGCATCGTCTCGGTCATCGCTGCCGGGCTATGGTATCTGAGGTAAAGACCGATGCCTTCCGAGAGCGATCGATTGCTGATCCAACAGATCCGCGAGGGCGATCCGCGCGCCTGGGAGACACTCATCACTCGTTACGAGGGTCGATTGCTCGCCTTCGTCCAGCGCCGCATCCGCGACCGCTGCAGCAGCGAGGATGTGGTACAAGAAACCTTCGTCGGATTCCTCAACAGTCTGCCCAACTTCGACGACCGCCGCGAACTGCAAACCTATCTGTTCACCATCGCCTCGCACAAACTGACCGATCATCTCCGCCGCAACGGACGCCACCCGCTCCGCTCGCTCGGCGATAGTTCCGCCGATCTGCTCGAACAACAAATCGACGAGCATCCTGCGGCTTCGAGTGCCGCGCGCAGCGAGGAACGCAAGGAATTGGAGAGTACCGCCATCGTTCGCTGCCTGGGGCTAATCCTGCGCGGACTGCAAGAGAAAGGCGATTGGATGCGCCTCAAGGTGCTGGAATTATTGTGGGTCAAGGGCTGGACCAACCGCGATGTCGCCAGCCATCTCAACATCGGCGAGCAACAGGTAGCCAACTATCGCTTCGCCGCCGTCAAGAAACTGACCGAGCAAATCCGCGACTCCGGTCTCTCCGCCGACGTGTTCCCGGAATTGCATGCTCCCTGAGGCGATCCAACCATGACACCGGTTAGCCACGACGCGCAGTGAAGCGGGCCGGCTCCGCGCTCCGCTGCGCGTCGCGGCTAACCGGAGTCATGCTTGGCGGCATATCCCCATACGAACCCGCCAGGTCGTCCGCCTCCGTCAGTCCCAGCGCCGCCGATAGCTCCGCCAGTCGTCTCCGCGCCGTTTCCTCGTCGTCGCCTTCGGCCATCACGGCCTCGAACTCCAGGAAGGTTCCCAATCCTTCCACGTCGTCGAAATGTATGCGAACATTATGCCACAGCCACAGCGATCGGCGTTTGTTCACTTGGCCGCGCTCGCCCAAAGCCGCCGCCAACGCCGCCCGCATTCCCGCTGGATCGCTCACCGGAACGAGATGATAGCGGCTCCAGCGCGCGGTTTTCTCATCGGGTCTCTGATACCAAATGAGGACCGCTTGTTGGCCCTCGATCGTCCGCAGCTTGAGTCGGCCATGCGGAACGTGGAAATAGACGTCCGTTTGTTCGAGGACGCCTTGGCAGCGCGCACCCAAACCCTGGACGACCCTCGCCGCCGCCGCCAAATCGGCGCAGCGCGCCTTGCGTTCGAGATTACGACAGTTTAGCGCTGCGAATGCGTCCATAGGATGCGAAAAGCAATTTAGCCATTCATGCTGAATCGCCAATAGCATTCACACTGGCTATGCTAATTAACGATTAGCATACACGGATGCTCGGACTCGTCGTTCGTTGCAAATTTTGATTCAATTCTCCTGAGGGCGTGGATAAGATCAGCGCAATGCCTCTGGCGGCGAAGAGTGATCTCAGGAGAACGAACTCATGGACAAAATCAGCGTGGCCCAGGCGCGGCAAGTGGAAGCTGTGGGGCGGGAAGTGCGTTTGCAGGGCTGGATTCGCACGCGCCGCGATTCCAAGGGGGGGTTCAGCTTCCTCGAACTGAACGATGGGTCGTGTCAAGGGAACGTCCAGATTCTCGCCGACGCCTCGCTGCCCAACTACCAGAGCGAGATTCTCCATCTGACCGCCGGTTGCAGCGTGACGGTGGACGGCGTCGTCCGCGCCTCGCCCGCCAAGGGGCAAGCCACCGAGGTACAGGCGCAAGCCGTTACCGTTCACGGTTGGGCCGATGCCGCTAAGTATCCGCTGCAAAAAAAAGGCCATTCGATGGAGTTTCTGCGCGAGCAAGCCCATCTACGCCCACGCAGCAACACTTTCGGCGCGGTGGCCCGCGTCCGCAATTGCATCTGCCGTTCGATCCACGATTTCTTTCAAGAACGAGAGTTTCTCTATATCCATGCGCCGATCGTGACGGCTAGCGATTGCGAAGGCGCGGGGCAAATGTTCCGTGTCACCACTCTCGACCTCGGCAAGTTGCCCCGCAACGAACAGGGGGAAATCGACTACACGAAAGACTTCTTTGGGCGCTCGACCTATTTGACCGTCAGCGGCCAACTCGAAGGCGAAATCTTCGCCTGCGCGCTCGGCAAGGCGTACACCTTCGGCCCCACCTTCCGCGCCGAAAACTCGAACACTTCGCGCCATCTCGCCGAGTTTTGGATGATCGAGCCGGAGATGGCGTTTTACGAACTGACCGACAATATGGACTTGGCCGAGGCGTTTCTTAAACGCATCTGCCGCGATGCACTCGAACGCTGTCCCGAAGACATGAAATTCTTCGCCGAGCGCATCGACAAGACGGCCATTTCGACACTTGAGGGAGTCGTAAAGTCTCAATTCGTGCGTTTATCGTACACGGAGGCTGTCGAGATCCTGCTGAAATGCGGCCAAAGTTTCGAGTTTCCCGTCGCCTGGGGCACGGATTTGCAATCGGAACACGAACGCTATTTGACCGAGCAGCATTTCAAGCTGCCGGTGATCCTGTACGACTATCCGAAGGCGATCAAAGCCTTTTACATGCGTGTGAACGACGACGGCAAAACAGTGCGGGCGATGGACGTACTCGTCCCGCGCGTCGGCGAGATCATCGGCGGCAGCCAGCGCGAAGAACGGCTCGATGTCCTCGAATCGCGCATGAAGGAACACAAGCTCGATCCGTCGGCGTACTGGTGGTATCTCGATCTGCGCCGCTACGGCACGGTGCCGCACAGTGGTTTCGGTTTGGGATTGGAGCGCACGGTGCAGTTCGTCACCGGCATGGCCAACATCCGCGATGTCATCCCCTTCCCGCGAGTTCCGGGCAGCGCGGATTTTTAGCCCGTTCAACCCTGGATGGAAGGTTTCGTTCCATGCAAGAACTCGATGCGCGCGTATGGCAATCGATCGAAGAGTCCCGAAAATTGCCTTTGTGCGCTCTTAAATTGGATCTATTACAAGAGGCCGTTTCCTGGGCGGACGCCCATCATCGCATTGACTTGGGCATCGCTGCACGTTGGGATTTAATGGTCGTGGCGCGGAATCTGTTGCGCGGCGATGTGCTGACCGTTGCCTTTACCTGGTGTCTGGCTCAGTACGACCGCGATCCGAAGCCATTTCACGGCCAGGACTTGATTTGGTTCTATCAGATGGTCATCGGACAGTTGGCCAATCTTCCCGATGTGCCGCGGCGAAAGTTGGAAGAAATGTTGGACGATCTGGGTCGCCGACTGCAAGAATCGGGCCGATCCTTGGCTCCGGTGTACGTCACGAGGCGATCCATTGCAGCGGATTTGGGCGATCCCGACTTGGCTCGATCCGACGACGAAGCGCTGCGCCGCTGTCGCTTGGGAGAAGGTGAAGGCACATCTACCAACCTGCGCGACGAGATGGAGACGGCAATCTTTCTGGACGACGAAGAGAAAGCGCTCCGTTTGGGGCAAATCCTCACGAAAAGAGGGCGTTCACATCGCAGCGCGGAGTTGAGCGCCGAGTGCGCGTCTCTGTTACTGATCCCGCTGTGGAAACGCGGTCGAGTTGCCGAAGCCGAACAGCTGGAAAAGATCTGTTGGCGTTCGTTTCATCCCGAACAGTGCTACTATTGGTGGCACGGGGAACTGCTGAAATGGTTGACGCTTAGCGACAAACTTCCCCGCGCCGTCTCGGCATACGAAGCGTGTCAGAAAGCTATTCACGCCTATACCGATCCTCTAAGCCGCTTGCATTTCGCTCTCGACGCCGGGGTGCTTTTCGACCGCCTGCGCCGCGAGGGACGACGGACTCTGCCCTTGCGTCTGCCGGAGTGGCTGCCCGTAACGGCGAGCGAGGGCCAATACTCCGTCGTGGCGTTGGGCGACTGGTTGCTCCAAGAAGCCGCCGAGCTGGCCGAGCGCTTCGACCGCCGTAACGGCAACAACTATTTCCGCAAGCAACGACAAGTACGCAACGAGTTGCCGAACCTACGACCCGTTGTCGAGTAGCAATCTGTCGCGATTATTCCGAGCGTCTCGACGGCTAGAGAAACCGCTATCCTCATCGAGATTCATCCTTCGTATTCCTTTGCGATCTCTGGTGCGCCAGGCGAACTCGGGCACGGCTCACAAGCTGAGAGGGGCTTGCCGTGTAAGACCGAAGCGAAAGCGATGGAGAAGAAAACCATCGCTTACCCTACCGTCCCGATTCGTGTGCCAGCAGACGTTCCACGCCTTGTAAGAGAGGATGGCGTCCTTGTTCCTCGCCGGCGGTCAATCGGCCGCTGCGGAAGATGCCGCGTTGTTCCAGCCAGTTCAAAAACTCCGGAGCCGGTTGCAGTCCGAGTAATTGCCTCGCCCCGGCGGCGTCGTGATAGCTCGTGGACTGATAGTTGAGCATCACGTCGTCGGCACACGGCACGCCCATGAAATAATTGCAGCCGGCCAAGGACAATAACAATAACAAGTTGTCCGCCGAGTTCTGATCCGCCGCCGCGTGATTCGTGTAGCAAACATCCACGCCCATCGGCAGGCCGAGCAGCTTGCCCATGAAGTGATCTTCCAAACCGGCGCGGACGATCTGTCGTTCGTCGTACAGATACTCCGGGCCGATGAAGCCGACGACGCTGTTGACCAAGAACGGGTCGAAGGCGCGGGCCACACCGTAAGCGCGGGCTTCGAGCGTCAGTTGATCGATGCCGTGATGCGCGTCGGCGGAAAGAGCGCTGCCCTGCCCGGTCTCGAAATACATCACGTTGTCGCCGACCCAGGCAACCTCGCGCCGGCGATGACTCTCCAAGACGCGCTCGCGCCCTTCGCGCAGCAGCGACAGGCTGACTCCGAAGCTGGCGTTGGCCGCTTGTGTGCCGGCGAGGGATTGAAACAGCAAATCGACCGGCGCGCCGCGTTCCAAACATGCGAGCTGCGTGGTGATGTGGGCCAGACAGCACGCTTGCGTCGGAATCGCCAAGCCGTCGATCAACCGGGCCAGTACGTTGAGGATGGCGTAAACGGTATCCACCGACTCCGTGGCCGGATTGACGCCGATCACCGCGTCGCCGCAGCCGAACAGCAAGCCATCGACCGCCGCCAGCACGATGCCGCCGAGATCGTCGGCGGGGTGGTTGGGCTGAACGCGGACGCCGAGAACGCCGCGCTGACCCATGGTATTGCGGCAGCGGGTGATGTTGCGGATTTTACTCGCCGCCGCGATCAGATCCTTGTTGCCCATCAACTTGGCCACGGCGGCGGCCATATCCGGATGGATGCCGCGCTGAAACACGCGGATGGCTTCCTCGTCGATGGCATCGTCGAGCAGGAACTCGCGGAACTCACCGACCGTCAAGCCGTGCAGAGATCGCATGGCCTCGTGGTCGAGCGTGTCCAATAAGAATCGAGTTACATCGTCGGCATCGGGATCGAGCAAGGGATGATCGAGGAATGCGTCAAGGGGAACGTCGG
>JAKBCS010000020.1 GCA_021807595.1 Planctomycetota bacterium
GGGGCGTCGGCTCTTTACGTTCTGCATACGCGCAACGGCGAGACGCGCTGGAAGGCCGACCGCGACGAAGTGACGACCTGGAACACGCCGCTGGTGGTCGAACACAAGGGCAAAACGCAGGTGATTCTAACGGCGACCAAGTTCATCCGCGGTTACGATCTCGCCGACGGACACGTTTTGTGGAAGTGCGGCGGGCTGACGATCAACTGTATTCCCTCGTCGCTGCACTACGGCGACAGCGTGATTTGCATGAGCGGCTACCGCGGCGCGGCGGCCTTTTGCATCCCGCTGGACGTCAAAGACGATGTGACGGGATCGGACAAGATTCGCTGGAGCTACAAGCGCGGCACCCCCTATGTGCCGTCGGCGCTGTTGACCGGCGACCGTCTGTACTTCACCCAATCGAACGATCCGCTGATGACCTGCTTGAACGCTAAAACCGGCGAGGTCATCCTCGACCGCGCGCGTTTGGCGGGGTTGAGCAGTATGTACGCTTCACCGGTGGAGGCGGACGGCCGCATCTATCTGACCGACCGCGACGGCACGACGATGGTGCTGGAACGCGGCGATAAGCTGAAAGTTCTCTCGGTCAATCGTCTCAACGAACCAATTGACGCCTCGCCCGCCGTCGCCGGCAAGCAGTTGTTTCTGCGCGGGGCAAAACACTTGTATTGCCTGCAAGAAAAGTGAGAGGACACGACGTGAAGCCCAAGCATCCCGTCGATGCGGGAAGGCGAACGATGGCCGCTCCCACGCGCGATATTCACGCTCGCAGCCTGGCAACTTCGTCGGCGCTTTCGGAGTATTACATGCCCGATCTCATTACTCCGATCGAAGTGATTCGCGTACTGAATGCAGCCAAAGTTCGTTTCATGCTTTTGGGCGCGCACGGCATCGGCGGCTGGACGGGCAAGCCGCGCGCCACCGAGGATGTGGATGTGCTGGTGGCCGCTCGCGGGCATAAAAAGGCCGTGGCCGCGCTGCTGGCCGCCTTTCCCCACTTAAAAGCGGACGATAACGAAGTCGTCACTCGTTTGCGCGATCCAGAGACCAACGCCGTCGCGATCGACGTGATGAAGCCGAACCAACCGCTGTATCGGGACGCGCTCAAGTATGGACATGAAGTTGAAACGGGAGGTCAACGCTATCAAATTCCAGCGCTCGAACTAGCCTTGGCGATGAAATTGGCCGCTATGACTAGCCCAGTGCGCGACGACGACAAAAAAATGTTCGATGCCGGCGATTTCATTCGTGTAGTTCGCGCGAATCCCGACATCGACCATGTGAAACTTCACACTCTGGGTCAACTCGTGTACAACGGCGGCGGCGATGAGATTGTGGAAAAAGTGCGACAAGTCCGCGCCGGTGAGAAACTGATACTCTAACGGAGCATTGGCCACTGCAGGGCGGGGCAAGGAGCGAGACCCACCTCTTTCAGAACCTCACCAGCAGCGATTTCTGGAGTGTGTGACAAGATCGATTAGCTTGAGAGAAGGCGCATGGACACGGATGGACGAGGACCGTTGGCGGGTATTCGCGTGGTGGATGCTTCGCGGGTATTGGCCGGTCCTTTCTGCGGGCAGATCCTGGGCGATCTCGGCGCGGAGGTGCTGAAGATCGAACGTCCCGGCGGCGGCGATGAGACGCGCGGCTGGGGACCGCCCTTTTTCGGAGCGCTTAGCGCCTATTTCCTCTCCTGTAATCGCAATAAGCGCGGCGTGACGCTCGATCTGGCTCAGTCCGAAGGCATCCGGCTCTTTCACGAATTGGTTCGCCGCAGCGACATCGTGCTGGAGAACTTCCGCGCCGACAGCTCCGAACGGCTCGGCGTCAGTCCCGAACAGTTGCTTGCCGCACATCCACGGCTGATTGTTTGTTCCATCTCCGGTTTTGGTCGTTCCAGCTCGCGGCGCGATGAGCCTGGCTACGATTTCGCCATCCAGGCGCTAAGCGGGATGATGAGCATAACGGGTCCGGTGGAGGGGCCTCCCTGCAAGCTCGGGGTGGCCGTCACCGACGTGCTGACGGGGATGTACGCCGTCGTGGCCGTGCTGGCGTGTTTGCACGCACGGCAACACAGCGGCCACGGCTACGCCATCGATCTGTCGCTTCTCGATTGCGCCGTCGCCGCCCAGGTCAATGTGGCCCAGGCCTATCTCACGGACGGTAAATTGCCGGCCCGGCAGGGCAACGCGCACCTGCAAATCGTCCCCTACCAACTGTTCGCCACGGCCGATAGCTGGCTCGTACTCGCCGTCGGCAACGACGGACAATGGCAGCGTTTCTGCCGAGCCTCCGGACGCGACGACCTGGCCGCCGACGCCCGCTTCACCACCAATCCCCTGCGCGTGGAGAATCGAGCGCTTCTCGTTCCGCTCGTGGAAGCGCTCATGCGAACCCGGAGTACCTCCGAGTGGGAAGCGATCCTGCATCGGGCCGAGGTGCCGCACGCGCCGGTGTGGTCCTACGCCGATCTGTTTGCGCAGCCGGAGATGGCCGAGCGTCTGCGCGTCGCGGTGCGCGATCCCGCCGGCAAACCCGTGGATCTGCTATCCTCGCCGTTTCACATCGCCGGCGCGACGCTGCCGACGCCCACCCCGCCGCCGACTTTGGGACAACACACCGACCAGGTACTGATCCAACTGCTCGGCTTGTCGGCGGAGCAAGTGGCCGATTTGCGACAAAAGAGAGTTGTTTAACACTTAGTAGGCGACGATTCCTATCCATGAATACCACTTGTGTCATTTTCCCATTCGATCTGTTCGGCAGCGGCGGGGCGGCGGCGGGGGCTAAGTTGCTCGCCGACGAGCTGCGCGAGATTCTCGCCGACAATCGCCGTGAGACCGTGCCCACACGCGCCCAAGCGTATGCCGACAAGATACACTTGCGCGAAATGCACTTCGAGACTCTGGACGACTTGGAGTCGTGGCGGCGAAAGGGCCATCAGACGGTGCGGCGCGTGTTCAACAGCGGCGACTTTATGTTCTGGATCGGCGGCAATCATTTGGCCGCGCTGCCGGTATACGACGAACTGACAAACGACGATTCGGTGCTGATTGTCCAATTCGACGCCCACTTAGACATCCACCATTTCCGCGACTGTGTGGAGACGCCATCGCACGGCAATTTCCTGCTGCACTGTCCGGGAAAGCTGATGCCGATCGTCAATCTCGGCCATCGCGATTTGCTGCTGGAACCGAAGTATATTGGGAAGTATTACCGCGGCGCTTTCGGGGCAGCGGAGCTGGCCATCGATCCCCAGCCGGCGCTGGATGCAATCAAACGACAAACCCGCGCGGCGAGTCGAGTGTTTCTCGACTTCGATTGCGATGTCTTCGATCCCCTTTTCTTTCCCGCGGTGTCGCAGCCGGTTCCGTTTGGTCTGGAGCCGTTGCGCCTGCTGCATCTGCTTGATGCGGTCTGGTCGCCCAAGGTGGCGGGAGTGATGTTCTCCGAGTTCGACCCCGGCCGCGACCGCGACGACCGCAGCCTGGCGATTCTGGTCTGGTTGCTCGAATACCTCTTCCTGCGTTTGTACGAATCGAGGTAGCATTACTTGCATGTGCTACATGCAACTCATCGCGTAGTCCTCATTGCCGCTCCAAGAAGTATCTGGTGGGATTCGCGCGATACTCCTCGTGACAGGGATTCTATTCCAATTGAATCGAGCTGAGTCCGCGATGCCTCTCAACTCACTGCCTTCGTCACGAGGGCGGCGATCCTTGACTCTTCTTTGGTGGTGAGTTCCTTGAGCGCGAAGGCAGTCGGCCACATGAAATCTTCGTCGAGGTTGGCCTCGTGCATGAAACCGAGCGTCGCGTATCTCGTTTTGAACTTTTGTGCGCTCTGGAAGAAGCAGATAATCTTGCCGTCTCTGGAATACGCCGGCATCCCGTACCAGAGTCTCGGCACGAGGGTGGAAGCGGTTGCTTTGACGATCGCATGGAGCCGCTCGGCCAAGGCGCGATCGTGATCCGGCATTTTGGCGATGGCCTCCAACACGGTGCATTCGCCGTCCGACTTGTCCGCGCGCGGGCGAGGTCGCGCGGCCGGCTTCTTTGCGGACTTCTTGGCGTTTCGGGAGGGCTCAGCCATTCTTCATTCCTTTCGATTTCCCCTAACGGCTCCTTCAGGAACGGAAATGCGAATTGCCCGTTGCGTCGGTAGAGACGAAAAAGCTCGGACTGGCGAAGCGGGCCGAAAGGAGCTTCAACGACGACTCACGGTTTTGCGAAGGTGTCGTCCTGCATTTTCTCGGGAAAAGTAACCTCGGCAACTTCGGCCTCGTTGTGCGTCTTGCCGTCGTACATCAGCGTGAACTTGTGGGCCACCATCACTCCGTCGATCTCCTTGTAATCTTCGTACAGCGTCTCGGCAGAGATCTCCTCACCGTTGTGCGTCGGATCCTGGAGGCGCGTTTGCATTTTAACGAGATAACCCTTCTCTTTATCGAAAAAGAGATTGACATCGCGGTAGCCGTGGTGCTGAACGCGCATGCCGACGGCGGATCGCTCGTTGACCGTCTCCTCCGGCAGGGGGGACAATTTGTAATCGTCGCCGGTAAGAACCGTCAAATGGGCAATGCGAAGGGCGTTCATCTGCTCGCGCATTTCGTTGCGCTCTTCCTTGCCGCATTCGCGGGTCATTTCGCCTACTTTAACCCAGCCGTTTTCTCCGTTGATAACTTGGGTAAAACTACCGATTTTGGATTCCGCCTCGGTGCGCGAGTGATCCGGCAACTCAACGGACGTTTCGCCTTTGTAGTCGATGGGCGTGCCCAAGCCGTAGAACTGCCCCTTGGTCTTAATCACGCTGGCCCGGAGCTTCTCCAATTTATCCATGCCGCCGTGGACCTGAATGGCGCGTGCAACAATCTCGCGCGGCTTCAGTTCTTCCCGAGTGCGCAAAATGATGACGAGGGCGCACGCGCCGACGACGCCGACAATACCCGCGATTTTCCACATACTCCGTCTCCTATTGGAACGAACGAACGCTTCCTCTGTGGAGGAAGGCGGCGTTATGTCCAAATCGCTCCAGAAATGCCAGAGCGCTTTCCTTCAATCGGCGTAGAACAACTCGACTTGGAGGTCGGACTTGGCCAAGGTGGTAACGTGTCCATCGCAGTACAGGGCGTTGAACACTTCCAGATGACGTAGGGGGTAGTGGCGCGGTGCGTCGGAGCGATCGAACGGCCAGGGGATGCGCGGCGCGTTCGCAGTGGTCATAAACGCGCAGGCCGGAACATTGGCATGTTCCCAAAGCAACAGAACTTGACTCGTGCCGTTGGGAATTTGCGTGAGGCTTCGTCCGCACGGTCCTCCGCTCACCCAGTTGAGGGCGTAGCTAACCTGCAACGGTCGGCCGTAGTTGGGGCTGCCGGGCATCCAATCGAAGCCTTCGGGGCAATGAAAAACTTTGCCGTTGTTTTCGACGAAGGGAAACAACAATCCCTTGGGTTGATAATCCGGCAACGCGCTCGTCGCCGACGTTCCGGGTCGGTTGTCGTAGGGTGCCCACCATGTCTCGTTCGGGCCGGTGTAGGCCGTGACCGATACGACCGAGTTGCAATAAAGGTCGGCACCATTGAGCCACGGCGCGGGACACAGGCGCGGGTAGGGGAGAACGCCGTAGGTATCGTGGTACATATGCGAGGCCAGACCGAGTTGTTTGACGTTATTGGCGCACGAAATGCGATTGGCCGTCGAGCGCACCTTCTGCACGGCCGGCAGAAGCAGCGCGATCAGGACGGCGATGATGGCGATGACGATTAGCAATTCAATGAGCGAAAACCCTTGCCGTCTTCGCATAGTCAACCCCCTCAATCGAGACACACCCCTCTCCCCAGAAAGGCATCCCGATCTCCGCGTATCGACGGCACCAAACTCTGCTATTTATTGTTGGCTTCGCACATCCAGAAAGCAATACCGTTCGAGAAATCGCTCCCCCAGAACTTCTCAGAGGAAGCGAGATACCTCCAAGCCGGACTTCGCCTCGGTTTCGTCCCGGCCATTCGCGGCTAGAAGAACTTGTGCAGCGGCTGTGGTATTTCCTGAGCCTTGACCCCGTTCTCTCGATTATAATGTACGGCTTTTCGTATCCAAAATCGCCACTTCTCGTCTTGCCACATCCAGTTGGACCCCTGTTTCCCTCGGGGGCGCTGGAACACTTTCTGAAAAATCGCGTTCGACTCGGCAGGGTTGTTTTGAATCGCCAATACGACTGCGCGACCTGCTTGGCCGAACAGTGGATAGCCCGCTCCGGCGTGTTTGCTCATGCGCGTAAACAGCGTGAGCGCCTCGTCGCCGCGATCGCGTTCCAAGTAAAAGAATCCGAGCTTGGCGCAGACGCTCGCGCCGGCTTGATTGTCCATCGGCGCTCCGGCCCCGGCATCGAGATACTGCTCGACAACCGTGCGCAACGCTTTCTCTTGTTCCAGATCGTTGGGCTTGCCGTCCTCGGACGCCTCGACGACGGCTCCTTGCTTGGGAAAAGCGGACAAGTGCCGATACCAAGCGACGCCGACACCGAGGACGGCGGCGAGCAGCATGGAAACGGTGAAGGCCGACCGACGCCAGCGCCGCGAGGGCAAGCGCGGCATCGGCGCGGTAGCCGGCGCGACGTCGACCTGCGCGGTCGCGGTCACGGGAGCCTCGTCCGCCGACCCCAAAGCCGCGGTGAGGCCGCTCAGGCTCTCGCGCACTCGGGCTATGTCTTTGAGAAGCTCGCGGCAGGTTTGATAGCGCGCGTCGGGTTCCTTGGCCATCATTTTATGAACGATCGCGCACAATCCGGGTGGCAGATCATGGCGAATCTCGATGAGCGGCTTCGGTGCCTCGCGCACATGCTGCAAGGCAACCTCGAAGGGAGATTCGCCCAGAAACGGAGGATGCCCGGCCAGCATGTGATAGCAGGTGACGCCGAACGAGTAGACATCGGTTCGGCAATCGAGGGGCTTGCCTTCCACCTGTTCCGGACTCATATACAGCGGCGTGCCCATGGTTACGCCGCTTTGCGTAAGATTCAAGGCGGGGCGATCTCCACCCAGACAGCGCGACAAGCCGAAGTCGGCGACTTTCACCTCGCCCTTGCGCGTCAGCAAGATGTTCTCCGGCTTGATGTCGCGGTGTACAATGCCCAATTCGGCGGCGCGCTGCAGAGCGTTCGCCACCTGGCGCATGATGCTCAGAGCCATTAAGGTATCCGGCGGTCCTTTTTTTTGCAGATACTCGCGGAGGTTACGGCCTTCGACGTATTCGAGAGCCATGTAAGCCAAATGGTCGGCTTCGCCGATGGCGTAAATCTGCACGATGTTCGCATGAGTGGCTTGAGCGACGGCGGTGGCTTCGGCCTTGAAGCGTTGCAGCGAAGTAGGGTCGGCGGCCATCTCCGGACGAAGAATCTTCAAGGCGACTTTGCGTTTGAGCGAGATTTGCTCGGCGAGATAAACCTGCCCCATGCCGCCTTGACCGAGGTGGCGCAACAGGTGAAAATCGGCAAGGATGCGTCCGGTGAAATCCGGATCGCCGTTCGGCAACTGGCCGGTTGGCAGAAGATTGGTCTGCGTCACTGGTTCCATGATGCGATCGACCATCCTCCCCATAGGAACGGCCGCATCCCGAAGCATGGCGGGTCGGAATGCTTCACTCTCTTTTTATCTTACGGCGCGAAACGAGTCGAAGGCATGTAATTCCGGCAACTTTCTCCCCGCCTCTCCGCCTCTCCACCCACCGATGCTCCCGCTCGACGCGCCGAGAACGTCTCTTGTGCATTGCACGCAATCGGCTTGTCTTGTTATACTCTTTCGCCGCGTCTCGTAAAAGGACCGGAGGGCGCGGCGGAGATCGCCCGTTGCCCAGTTTCCCCGATGGATTGGGGGATGCGAGTGAAGTCATTGCGTACAATGCTGGCCCCCTGCTGCATTGCGGCGGCGCTGGCCGGTTTGGGCTGCGGATCGAACGAGAACATCACGCCGGTTCACGGCCGCGTCTTCTATCGCGGTCGCCCGTTGCCCGGTGGCACCATCGTGTTCGCGCCGGACGTGGAACGAGGTGGCAACGGCCCCTTGGCCACCGGCGAGATCGACGCCGAAGGCCACTACACGATGCGTACGCGGGAACAGCTCGGCGTCGTTGCCGGTTGGCATCGCATTACCATCGCATCTCCCGCCCTAGCCGTCTCACCCGGACAAGATGCTCCGCCTCCCATCGTCGATCTGCCGCGCAAATACAGCGATCCTCAACAGTCCGGCTTGTTGCGCCAGGTTCGTCCCGGAAAAAGTGGCGAGCAGGACTTTTACTTGGAGTAGAAGGGATGACGAATCCATGAACGCCGTCATGCGAGGTCTGGTTCGAGCAGTCGCCGAGACGTTTACGCTCCCCGGCCCGATTCTGGAAATCGGTTCTTATCAAGTGCCGGGGCAGGAAGCGGTGGCCGATCTTCGTTCTTTATTCCCCGGTCGTTCGTTTCTTGGATTGGACGTGCGGGCGGGGCGCGGGGTCGATCTGCTGGCCAACGTCGAGTCGTTGCCGTATGCCGAAGGCTCCATCGGCACCATTTTGGCCATTAGCACCCTCGAGCATGTGCCGCGGTTCTGGCGCGCTTTCGACGAGATGCATCGCGTGCTTCGCCCCGACGGAGCGTTGCTCGTCGCTTGCCCATTCTATTTCCATCGCCACGATCACCCCAACGATTATTGGCGATTCACTCCGGAGGCGCTGGAGATGTTGTTGACACCGTATCCGAGCAAGATCGTGGGCTATCACGGCCCGCGTTCTCGCCCGGCCAACGTCTGGAGCCTGGCCTTCCGCGAAGCGCGCCCGCCCATCGGCAAGGACCAATTCCACGTCTACCAGACGCGGCTTCGCCATCACGCGCGCATGCCACTGACCTGGTCGCGCTACCTGCGCTTGCAGCTGGGGCGAATCCTGTTCGGGGCGGGCCACTTCGCTCCCTATCTGCAACGCGAACGGCTCAACAACCGATGTCTCAATGCCCCAATTCACAATCCGGTCGTCGAAATACGCAAACCGAAATCGGACGATCGAGCCACGGAGAGGAAGGCGCGCTATGTCAACACTGCCGCTTGAAGCCCCCCTAGTGAGTCGCGGCGGTCGGACGACGGAGGCGGGTGTCGAAGTCTCGGTCTGCATCGTCAACTGGAACTGCCGCGAGCATCTGCAAGGCTGCCTGCAATCGCTGCGCGAGGCGGCCCTGGAAGTCTCGTTGGAAGTGCTGGTTGTGGATAACGGCTCGACGGACGGAGCGGCGGAGATGGTGGCCGTCCTGTTTCCGGAAGTCGTCCTCATCCGCAATACCGAGAACGCCGGATTCTCGCGCGCCAACAATCAGGCGGCCCAACGCGCGCGGGGACGGTATCTCTTTTTTCTCAACAACGATACCCTGGTACCGCCCGGAACCCTGCGCGGCTTGCTTGAGTTTGCACGAGCCAATCCCGAGGCGGGCATCATCGGCCCTCGACTGCGAGACGAACACGGTCGATTGCAAGTCTCCTGTCGTCGCTGTCCGACCTTGTCCGCCCTACTGCATCGCATCACTTGGCTGCGATGGTTGGGACTGTTCCGTCCGGCGTATCGGCACTATCGAGGCCGCGACGCGTTGGACATGGGCACGCCGCGCGCCGCCGAGATTCTCATGGGGGCCGCCCTCTTCTTACCCCGCGCCGTCTTCCGATCCTGCGGCGGTTGGGACGAGGGGTACACGTTTGGCGGAGAAGACATCGACTTGTGCGAACGCGTGGGTCGTCGCTACCGGGTTATGCATCATCCAGGCTTGGAAGTCGTTCATTTCGGTCGCGTCAGCAGTCGGCAACACATCGGCTTCGCCTACTCGCACACGCTCGTCGGCGTGGCGCGCTTCCTTCGCAGTCGCGGTTGTTCTCGATTCGGATTGGCCTTTTACAAGTGTGCCCTGACGCTCGACGTACCGTCGCGCTGGCTGGGACACGCCGCTCGCTACGTCTGGCGGCGTCTCCGCAATCAACCGCTCCGCGCCGCCAAAAGTCGCTTGTTGTTGGAGGCGTTGGGGCATTTCCTGAAACACGGACTGATCGCCCTTTGGCGCGTCTAAATCGGGGACTTACGCAGTCCCCACGACGGGTTTTTCCGAATGCTCGCCCGGTCTCACTGCTGGCGCGGCCGGAAGCGGACGGGCGGGACGGGGGGAGGCAGGTTTGGATCTCGATAACGCGAGGTCGTTGTTGCCGGCATTCGGCCCAGAGTGGACGGAGAGAGCGGGGTTGAAGACGAGATGTCACCCGCGGTTATCTCGCCGCCGCTGGGACAACCGACGGGGATTCCGTTCAAGTCCGTACACGGCACTTGAGGACGGAGACACGGCGGGCAGAGGTTGCGCCGCTTACAGTCCTCGCGTCCGCGCGTCGGAACGTAGATGCGATCGCCGGAGGCGATTTGATAGTTCGTCGAAGTGTCGCCGATCTGCGCAATCTCGTTATAACAAATGGGTAATACGACGCGGCAGCCGTTGGGTTTGGTCGGACGAGTCAGCGTGATGTACTTCTTCGATGCCCGATCGTTCAACCCGCCCGCCGCCAAGATGGCATCGAGAACCGTCTCGCGTCCCTGAAGTGGAAACGCACCCGGCGCGTTCACTTCGCCGAGAACGTAATAGACCTTGCTTACGCGCGTCACCAGGCGCGCGGTAACGGAACCCGCATTCTTTTCCTGTGCTTCAATTTGCGCGCGCACCTCCGATTCAATCTGCGGAATCGTTTTGCCGGCCACGACGATCTGCCCGAACTTGCCGAGCTGAATCGTGCCATCGGGCAACACCGTCTGATCGCCCGGCAAGCGCACCGGCGATTCGAGATTGACCGGCTGTACGAGGAGAACGTCGCCCGGCTCGACCGTATAGGGGTCCGCGGTTCGCTTGCTCAACTCGCGCGGCAAGGGGAGCGGGTCGGAGTGAGCCGAGCGCAGAGCCTTGGCTTCCGAAGTCAGACGATGGCCGGAGGGCGTCAGTCCCAAGATGTTCATGCAGCCGGATAGGAGCGTACAACCGGCCCAAGCGATAAATGGAAGGACGAAAGGACGAAGGCTGCTTCCGCAGGTGAAGATTCGAGGCATCGGCGTGTTCCTCCTCCGCCGAGCCGCAGGGGTCGAGGGAACGGTGGCGTCTCCCGCTCCCCGATGGTAGCGGCCCGGGTTGGTCCGGGAATGGGTAAGCTCCGCAACTCAAGGAGGTTGTTCACGACGGCAGAAGTGTTATCGACCGCGAAACGATCGGGGTACAGTCGAAGCGCGGAAAATGCGCGGCTACGGTAGAGTGGGAATGTCGAGTCCAACGGCGCGACCGAGGAAGAAGCGGATCGATTCCTCCGTCATTACCAAGAGCGGTTCCAGGCGAATCACGGGACTTCTCGCCGTTCCGGTAACGCGCAGATGCACGACGGCGGCGGACAACAGCGAACTGGCTTCGTACAAGAGCAGGCGTGGAATGGCACCGACGAGGGGGATGCGCGATCGAACCGCGTTGGACCGAGACGAATCGAGCGCATAGAGTCCGGATTGCGCGGTCACGTCGAGATTGAGATTGCCGGCCAGATTGATCGTGCCGTGCATCAGAACCTTGATGAAATCGCCGAGCAATTCGGCGCGCTGAATGCGGAAGACACCTCCGGCCAATCGCCCCTTCAACGCGCCGGATTGGAAGGTCGCCGACGAGACACCGGGACGCAGATAGGGAGTGATCTGCCTCAGCACGGGGAACTGCAGCGCCTGCCCCTGTTCCATTTTCGCTTGAACGACCGCTGTGAGATCGTTGATCGAACGCATCTCGCTGCCGGCAAGATCGACCCGTCCCGACACCCGGCCGGAGGCGTAGGAGCCAACTTCCGGTGAGTTGCGCAACAGCGTTCGCAGATCGACTTGATAGAAGACGAGAAGTCCGGTTAACCGCAGCCCGTTGCCCCAGTTGAGGGTGCTTTCAAATCGAGCGCGGCCTTGTGCCAAGCGGGCGTGGCTGTCGCGCACGGTCACTTCGCCGTTGCCCTGGGACGGCGCATAGCGAAACGTTACTGGCAAACGCCATTCGGGAATGTCCATGCCGTAGATTTGCCCGCGTACCAGGCTGACCCCGCCGACGCCGTCCCATTCCCGCCCGATGCGTCCGCGTAGGTTCACGTCCAACGGCCCCTTGATTCTGGCGGCAATGTCCGGCCACGGAAGCAGCAAGCGCGACGCCTCCACCTGTTGGAGATCGAGATGGAAATGACTTCCGCGATTGGCTCGTAAACCGAAATCGAGCGAAGCGCGCAGCCGCCCGCCGGCGACATCTCCCGTAATGTTGTTCAACTGCATGTCGTCGGCGGTGAGCAGCGCGTCGCCTTGCAAACTCTGGGCAAAGCGCTCCTCGTCCCAGCGGATATTGGTGACACGAAATAGGCCGCGACCGGAGGGAGAGAAATGGGACCCCTTTAGTTCATAGTCCAAAACGATGGAAAAGTGGCCGTTGACATGCGCCAAACCGCCATCGAGTCGATAGGCGGACCAGAGCCGCGACAGGAGGGCGTTGCGGACCTCGAAATGTCCCCGCCCCGCCAATTGGTCGTCCTCCTGTTGCGGCATCGCCGAGACGGGGAGCAGCGCCGCGCCTTGGGCTTCGGCGGGCGCGGACAATTTTTTCTCCGGCGGTCGCGCTCCCGGCAGGTGGAGATCACCCTTGAGCGAGAACGTGCCTCCGAGCGTCTCGCCTTGGAGACGATACTCGGCCTTGCCCTCGCGCGATTGGAGCGTGCAAGTGAGCTTCTCGGAGGGAATGCCCTGCACGCGCATTTGCGGAGAGTTTAACTCCACATTGGCGGTCCAGGCACGCGGTCGATCCTTTCGCGCCGCATCGAGCGTTCCCTCAACTTTGCCGGACACTTTCCCTTCGACGGTAAACGGAAGCGCGGGCAACGATTTGACGACCGCTTGAAGATCGAGATCGTGGACTTTGAGGTTGGCCTTCCCCGCTTCCGATCCATCGAGAGGGATCACCGCCGAGCCGCGCGCCGAGCCGCCGAAGAGATCGGCACGAATGGCGTCGAGTTTCATGCCGTCTTTATCCTTCGACCAACCGAACGATAACTCGTCCACCGCGACCCCCTCGGCCACGATGTTGGTGGCTCGAAATTCGCCGCGGGTATCGAAATGAAGAGGCGAGAGCGTGCCCGAGACCGCCCCTTTGAGTCCAACGCGCCCTGCGATGGCAACCGGCGGACGGAACGATTCCGGCAAGCGATTGAGCGCCGACAACTCGACTCGGCCCAATTGTAACGCGGCTTTGAAAGGGTAAGCGTCTTTCAGCCCCAACTCGGCGTCGCCCTTCAGCGGCGCGCCTTCTACTTCGGCCTTCAGCACCGTCAATCGCGCGCGCGCTTCGTCCACGAGAAGCCGAACCGACGCATTGTCGAGGGGCACTCCATAGAGCGTGAGTTGGGGGGAACTCAGACTTGCCGATCCGCGCCAGGTGGACGGATCGGCGAGCTTTTCCAGTGGGGCGCGCGCCTGGATCTCGCCGGACAACATTCCGGCGGCCAGTTCGCCCATCCCCTTCTCTCGTGCCACTCCGGGTAGGAACTTCTCAAGGATCAAGGCCGTCTCCATCCGATCGAGCTTCAGAGACGCTTGAAGTTCGCCGCGCGGTACTACTTCGATTCGCGCGTTGCCCTCAATGTCGCCGACCGACTTGCCGCCCTTTGCCGAGAGCATTTGTCCACTTAGCTTTTCGAGATCGAGTATCCCGTTGGCGTAGCGCACTTTGGCATCGACTTTACCCATCGCCAGGCCGGCCATCTCAAAACTCGAAAGCGAGGCGTTGCCGTCGAGGCGATAGGCTTTCAGATCGCTCGCCGTGTTGATGGGAATGCCGACGTGGACCTTAAAGGTCAAACGTCCGGCGACGGTATAGGGAAGATTGAGTTTGAGCTTATTAATCAGTTGCGCCAAATCCACGTTCTGCAAGCTGAGATCGACGTTGAGATAGGTCGGTTCCTCGCCGGGCTTGGTGGGAGGTTTCAATTTATTCAACCCGCCGACGATCGCATCGATGCCCCGCGACAATTCTTGCGTACCCCATTGGAGGCCGCGGCCGACCCAATTGATCGTCTCGGCGGGAAGATTGGAGAGAAAATCGCCGCCATCCGGTTGTTCGATCAACTCCTTGGCCGGCTCGTCGGGAACGCTTACGACGGCTTCGACCGGCGGTGGTGTATCGACGCGGCTTTGCTTGCCGCCTATCTCCGAGACGCCCGCCGGTTCGGGCAGATGAAAACGATAGCGCCGACCATCGGAGCGAAGTGCGAGTCGTATGGGCTTATTGGGTCGAAAGCCGCTCACTCGCGCATCCCGGATGACCCCCTCTCCCGATCCCGCCGTTTCCGCCTTCCCTTTCTTAAGTGTGACAACGACCTTGGCAGTTCCGGTTAGCTTTCCGTCGATGAAGCTCGGCACGTCCCAGCTACGAGGGAGATCGTGGATCACCACGTCCTCCACGCCGACGTTCAAGTCGAGGCGCGAAGGGGCATCGTGAAAATTCAGCGTCCCGCTCGCCTGAATCGTGCCGCCCGCCGTCTTGCCCCGAATGTGGTGGACTTCGATGGTCTCATCTGCCACGACTGCCTTGCCGCTGGCTTGCTCGGCTTCCAATTGGATCGAAGGCACTCTGATCGTCGCGTTTTGCGGAGCGATTTCCACTCGGTAGCGCACACTCGGCTTGCCGGCGCTTGTCGCCAAGTCGAGCCGAAGCTTTGCTGGTGTATCGCCCTGCAAGTGAATCTCGTTCCACACCGACATCGGCACAAACGGTATGGCCTTGAGCTTCGGCATGGTGATGGCGATCCGTTCGGTTTCGAGTGTGAGTCCGCCCTTGCCGCCGTCGCCGTCGAACGCTCCGTCGAGTTTCCAATCGCCCCAAAAGTCGTCGCCGATGGTTCCAGTTAGCTTTAAGCCGCCGTCGTTAGAAACGACTTCGGCATTGAGTCCGCGAAAGATGGCCGGGGAACGATTTTCTTGGTGAAGCGTTAACTCGCCGCCTTGAATGCGAAGGCGCGGCAAAGCGGACGGCGGGCCTTGCTTACCGCCCGGCAACTTCGTCAGCAAATGTCCATCGCGATCGAAATGCAGAACGACGCGCGCGCCCTTCAGGCGAATGAATTGAGGCGATTGACCGCACAGCGCGCCAAGCGCGGACACATCGGCCTTCACGTCGTCGATGCGCAGCCAAGGTTTGTCTTGTCGGTCTTCTTCATACGCCTCAATGCCGCGTAAGCTGCTGTCGCCGATCATGCCGATCTGCGCGTCGGCGATCGCCACGCTCCCGCCGAGCATGTCTTGCAGCTGCCCGGCCACGACTTGTGTAGCCGCCGAGGAGGAGAGATAGATCCGCAGAGCGACCAGTCCGATTGCGACGAGCAAAGCGAGAGAAAGCGGGGCGATCCATAGAATTTTGCGCAGGAAGGATGCACGCTTCATGTCGGTCTCCGTCTTGGGTGCAATCTCGCGTGGATGAAGCGCGGTCATCGCCCGGCGTCGTTGTCGGGTTCTGGCCGATTGGGCCTAAGTTTATTCTAGCGCGCGGACGGCGCTCGGCAGCGGAACACATCGGCCTGTCCGGCAAAGCTGATCCGATGCTCGATGGACACAAAGCCCGCCCGCGTTAGTTTATTCTCGACCACCCGGGCGGGCAGATAATGGAATCGACCGAGACGAGCCTCGCGCTTGAGCCAAGCACCATAGCGCAGCATACGCAGAGAGTTCTTGACGTACCGAAGAGGATGGCCCGTGCGGAAAAATCCGGGAATGCCGTAGAGGGCGATTTTGCTCCACGCCGGCTCTGGGACATTCACGGAAAAGACGAAAGTACCTCCCGGACGCAGCACGCGGCATACATCGGCCAACAGAGACTCGTAGGCATCCGTCGTCCATCCGCCGCGCTCCTCGGAGTACGATTCGGCATATTGAATCGCCAACCCGGAGACGACGCCATCCACGGAACCGCTATCGAATCGTGCCAGGCCGTCGCTGAAATCGGCGTGGACGAAGCGCATCTGGCGCTCCGTGGGCGAAGGGCATACACCATTTCGCACCTTGGCGATGGCGCGCTCGTTATGCGCAGCACAATCGAGGGCGAGGATTTCGGCGAGGCTCCCGGCGGACTTTTCCCAGAGCGTCCGCGTCAGCTGACCGCTGCCGCAACCGAGATCGAGCCATCGCTGCCCCGGTTGTGGATCGAGCCAGTCCGCCGTATCGCGCAGCAATTGGCGATAGGGGGGCAACTCGCGCTGGCTCCAAAAGGCGCGAGCGCACGATGACTTGGGCCAATAATTGACGGCAGTAGCGGTGCCGCTCGACATGGCATCCTCTTCCTTGAATTGAGAAGGTGGGCAACCGAGGCAAATCTATCCACAAACATCGGCGCGGACGATCTTGGCGCGGAGTGTAACCATTTCCCCTCTGGCGGCGAAGGCCATTTCTCGACAGCGCCTTTTGTCTCCTCCCCGCTTGCCTTCGCCGACCGAGCGTGTTGAAATAGCGACGGTGGGAACGAACCGAACGAATGAAAAGGGTCACATAAAACATTTCGAGGATGCTCATTATGGCTATTAGGCAGTCACGCGGTCTGACCGTTTTGTTGCTGGCCGGCTCGGCAGCGATGTCGGGCATCGCCCAAGCCGGCGAAGGATGGGAAACCTATGGCGTGCCCGCGCGCGGCGTGCCGTGGGCGCAACCCGGCTTCCAAGGGTACAACGAAACGAGCAAACCTGCTCAGGCTGCGCCCTCCGAAGTCTCGGCGGCACCGCGGAAGTATACCATCACCGTCACACCTCTACCGCAGAAGGTCCAGGGCGAGAATCCGAATATGGCCGTCCTCATGGCGCACCTTCCCGAAGACGCCGCCATCTGGTTCAACGGCAGTCCCACGCAATCGAAGGGCATGGTGCGTTACTTCGAGTCGCCGGCGCTTACTCCGGGCAAACGATACGTCTACACGGTTCGCATCGTGTGGCACGAGAAGGGCAAATGGGTTCATAAAGTCGAGAAGGTTCCGGTGCGCGCCGGCGAAATGCACTGCATCTACCTGACTCCGGCAGACGAAGCCGGGACCGTCGCCGACAATCTGTCCAAGCTCGCCCCAGAGGACCGCAAACTCGCCGAAGCGCAAAAGATGTGCCCGATTCAGGCGGACAATCCCCTCGGCACGATGGGCGTTCCGGTGAAGCTCACACTCAAAGGCCAGACGGTGTTCGTGTGTTGCAAGGAGTGCGCCGACAGAGCCAAGGCCGACCCGGAGAAGACGCTGGCCGCGGTCGAGAAGTGGAAAGAAAAGGCGAGTAGGAAGAAGGAGAAATAACCCATTTCGGAGCGCAAGCCGGCAGCATCGGCAAGGCATGTGGAGGGTATCCCCTCACTCCGTCCCCTCTCCCCAGAGTAGATGGGAGAGGGGCTTCTTGGGCCTGCTCAGCGGCGTGGCGGGCCTTCCAAAGCCGGCTTGTCCGCCGAAGTGGCGAGCAGTTTCTTCGTCGTATCGACGAGATCGAACGGTTTATTCGTCTCTTTAATCATCACTTTGGGACGAGCTTTTTCCCGCAGATTCTTGAAAGCCGTCTGCATCTCCATCTGCACCTTGCGCTCGAAGATCTTGGCCGTGAGTTCCTTACGCACGGAGTCGAGTTCGACCGTCTTGTTGGGGGGGATGCGCTTTTCGAGTTTGAAAACGACGTTTCCTTCCGGTGTTTCCAAGAGCGTAGTCATGCCGCCAGGATACAGTTTGAACGCCTCGTTTTCGACTTCTTCGTTGCCGAGCGCCCCGTGTCCGAAGGGACCGATCTTGCCGCCCTTGGCCGCCAGAGTCGGGCTGCTCTGATGCTTGGCCGCTTCGTCGAAAGCTTCGGCGCTATCCCGGACGCGCGTGTACTGGAGCATGGAATAGCGCGTCTGATCGTTGGGCCAAAGAATCATGCGGCCTTCCAGCTTCTCGCCGTATTCCGCTTCAAACGCCAGTTTCAGATCCTCTTCCGTAATGTGGACGCCGTTGCGGCACAGTTTGCTCAAGAGCAGGCTCGGACGAATGACATCCTCTCGATACTCATAAATGCTCTTGTTACGGGGGCCGAGAACTTCCTTCTCGAACACTTTCAGATCGACACTGCCCATGCGTTTGAGATCTTCGGCCAGATTGGTTTCGATTTCTTCCGGTGTTACCGCGATGCCACGCGCCTGGCATTCTCTGTCAATAATTCGATGGTTGACGAATGTTTCGACTTGTTCGCCACCGTAGCGCGCGATGAGGAATTCGCCAAACTCCTCGCGCGAAATCGTCGATTGTCCGTTGTACGAGGCGACGGTTTGCCGCGCGCGTTGACTCGGATCGCACGGCGGCAGTCCGTCGGGATCTTCGGCTTTGCGTTTGATCGCCAGGTATTCCTTCGGCTGCGCCTTTCTCTTCAGTGTGTCGAACGCCTTCTGCATCTCTCCGGCGATTTTTTTCTCCACCAATTCGTCGTTCAGCTTTTCGCGCACGGCCTCGAAGCGAACCGAGCCATCCGGAGGAACGTGACGCAGGCATTTGACGACGAGGGGTCCATCGGCCGTCTCGAACACTTCGCTGACTTCGTTCTCCTTCAAGGCGAAGGCGATGCGGTCGAAATTGGCATCGCCCATGACATAGCGTCCGAAGGGCCGTACCTTGCCCCCCGTGGCCGCCAACTCGGACTTCACCTTTTGACTCTTGGCCGCCCGATCGAACTCCGAGGCGTCGTCGCGGATTTTGGTGTAATCGGCGAGCGCTTGGTCTTTGCCTTCCTTCGTCTTGGGCCAGAGGATGATCTGACATTCGATCTTTTCACCGTACACCGCCTCGAACGCCTTACGCAGTTCTTCGTCGGAGATGGTGACTCGACTGCGGCACAGCTTGGCCATCTGTAGGCGCGAACGAATGATGTCTTCTTTCCATTCGTAAAGATTCTTGTGATAGCGCGCCAGCAGGGTATTGACGAAAGTTTTTTGATCGACGGCAAAGCCCTGCAACTGTTCGGTTAAAGCCGCATCGATCTCCGAGCCGCTAACCTCGACGTTGTACACTCGGCAAGCGTCGTCGATGATGCGCTTCTTGATCAGCAAATCCAGTTTGTCGCGGTGGCGGTCGATGAGATAATCGCCGAACGCCTCGCGGCTAATAGGTTCCGTATCGTAAATGTAGGCAACCACGCGGCGCGAATAGTCGGTGGGAAGCGGAGAGGCGGTTGGACCGGTCGCCGGCGCAGGCTGTACTAACGGCGGCCGCGCGTCGGCCCGCGGCAACAGGCTAATGCGAATCCAATAGCCCGCTCCCGCCAACAGAGCGAAGCACCCAGCGACGAAGACAAAACTACGCCACCCACGCCGGGTGGTACGATCCTTTTTGCGAGCCGGCATCCCTTGCGCCTCCTGTGTCGAGTCCGGTCAACCGACCGGAGTCACCTCGGAACGCGGCAAGGTATAGCCGCCGACTCAAGCAAGTGCAAGATCAGGAACCGGTCTCTTCGTTTTATCCAGATCGCCCGGCTTGCGGATCCGGCAAGATGGGACTCGGTCCCGCTTGCGTGGAGATCGGGCGAGCGTTAGGATAATGAAAGTAGTGGATCGTCCTCGGCACAACTACATGCCGTTTGAGGTCGATGGGACGACTGTTATCGGGGAGAAGCCCGTGGAAAAGTCCAGCGTGTATGTGGAGGGCGAACAAGAAGCCCTTCGATTCAAGTGGATCGAGAGCGAGAAAGCGGGCTGCGATCTCGGGGAAGCGGCGATTCGCCGTTGGGTGCAGTGTCATTGGTGGGGGTATCTGCGTGCCCGCTGGCTGGAACATCTCCAAGGTAAACGCTTCTGGGTCGAGTTGGATCGCGGCGATTTCGGCCTGTTACAAATGAAGTTTCACGATAATACCCTCCTCCTCGATCGCATTCTCGATCGCCTCAAAGCCGGTCAGGAAAACTTGGACATCATCTGTTGGGCGCACAATTGGGGCATCGATCCCGAACCCGTCCTGCAAATCCTCGAAGCGCTCGACATCAATAGCCGACGCCTCGCCCATCGCTTCGATCCTCAAGGCTAGAATCGAATCATCGTCTCGCCGACTTCAGGGACTTCGCTTGCCTTCGTTCGGGTTGATGGCTTGCAATGTCTTGAGCGCCTCCTCGCGCACACCTGGGCCGCTGTCTTGCAGCAGGTACTCGATCTCTGGAGTCGCTTCGCGCGCCTTGGGGCCAAATTCGCCGAGGGTGCGGAGAATGTAAATCCGCGCGGCGGCACTCGGCGCGCGTAGGGCGGCGGCCAAAGCCAAAATCACGTTCGGCGCTCGGCTGGGGTCGATGCGAGCCAAAACGCGGGCTGCATGAAGGCAATTCGAGGGGTCGATGTCGGCGATCGTCACCAACAGCCACGGGATCGCTCGCTTGGCTTCTTCCGACGCTCCGAGATCGTGAAGCCCTTCCACTGCGGGCAAGCGCACGTCGAGCGGATAGGGGCTGCCGGCAAGTGCGGCGAGGAGGGGAATCATCTCCGGGATCGAAGAAGGGGCGATGCGGCTCAGGGCGTCGATGGCTCCCAAACGCACTTTGGGCGAGGCATCGTTGAGGGCGTCGAGCAGAGCCGGCGTCGCCTCGACGTAAGTTGGATCGATGCTCTTGAGAGCCAACGCGGCGGCATAGCGGACGTTCTCATCGGGATCGAGCAGACATTCGACCAGAGCGCGCCGCGCGGTCTTGGCGGCGGGACCGATGCTCCCCAGCGCCGAAGCCGATTGAGAGCGCAGCGCCCGTTGACTGGCGTACAGATTCTGGGTGAGCGCGGGCACGGCTTCCGCGCCGGCCGCGCCCAGGCGTTCGACGATGGAGGCCGCCCCAGCGCGCACCGCGGTATCGTCGTCGCCGAGCGCCTTGAGAACGGAAGGAAGTACCGACCTCGCGCCGGAGCCGATTTGATCCAACAAAGAGATACCTATACGGCGAAAATCGACATTGCGATCTTCGAGCAACTTGGCCACACTGGGCGCGGCTGCGGCACCGATGCCTTGGAGCGCTTGCAGCGCGACCTGTGCCGCCGCGCGGTCGCGCAGCGCCTCGACCAAGATGGGTGCGGCCGACTCCGCCGCCGATCCCAGGCGAGACAACGCATCTGCGGCTTGCGAACGAACCGATTCGTCTCCTTCCTTAAAATCCCGAACGAGCAGCGGAACGACCTTCGCGGTCTGCGCGGGGTCAACTTGTGCCAAGGCGACGGCCGCCTCCGCGCGTAAGGTCGGTTCCGCCAGCAACTTGGACAGCGCCGGTACGACTTCGGGAGACGGCGCGCCCAATCGCGCCAAGGCTCGCAGGTACACGCCTCCGTGGGTGCGGTCGGTGGTCAGCGCTTCGACCAGCGCGGGTATGGCCTCCTTGGGCGGTGGCAGAATCCAGCCCAGCGCCTCGGCGGCCAACGGTGCGACACCGTTTTTCCTCTCTTTCATCGCTTCGAGGATGGCCGGGACGGCCGGACGACCGATCCTTGCCAACGCTGTCTGCACTTCGACGTGGAGAAGATGGTCGTCGGTCGCGTCCTTGTGCGGCTTCAAAGCGGCGAGAAGAGAAGGCACGGCGGCGCGCGCGCTGGGGCCGATGTTGGCCAAGGCGTGGGCCGCCGGCGGTGTGAGCGAATCCATCAACGCAGGGACGGCGGGAGCCGCTCGCGTCGGATCGATCTCCGCCAAGGCGATAGCGGCGACGCGCGATACATTGGGCGATGTATCTTTGAGCGTCGCGATCAAGTCGGGCACGGCAGGACGCGCCGGCGGGCCGATGCGGCCTAGAATCTCCGCTGCCGCTTCGCGCCGCGCCATCTCGTCATCGCGCAGGGCACTTTGGAGGAGGGGGACAACCAGGGGGCCAAACGAAGCGAGTAGATTGCGCGCCGCCGCCGTCTTTTCCAGCGGTCCCCGAGCCATCGACAGAAGCGCCGGCCAGACGCGCTCCGCCTTCCCGCCCATTCGCCAGAGAGCGATCCCCGCTTCGTCGCCCAGTCCAGCTCGGTTGCTTTGAAACTCTTCTAACAAGAACGGCGCGGCGGCGGCATCGGCGATAAAAGAGAGCGCTTGACACGCTTTTCGAGCCACCCTCGTCTCGTCGTCCTTGAGTGTCTTCGCCAATACGGGCACGGCTGCCTTCGCACTAGGGCCGAGCCAACCCAACCCCTCCGCCGCCACAATGCGCATCTCCGCGCGGCGATCTTTGATCGCATCGATCAGCGCGGGGACGATGGTGGCCGGCGGTTGACCGATGCTTCCCAAGGCGCGCGCCGCCTCTTGACGGGCGGCTATTCCCATTCGACTGTTGTGCAACAGGACGATTAGCTCGGACACGGCTTCCTCGGCAGGGGGGCCGATAGCACAGAGAACGCGGGCGGCAGCCTCGGCCTCATCGGACTGGCCGAGGGCATTGCGTAGAGCCGGCACGGCCGACGCTTGCAGACGTACCAGCGGCACCTCAATCCGTTTCTCCGTCGGATTCTCTTGGAGCGCTTCCACTAGGCCCGGTACGGCTGGCGCGCCGATGCGAACCAAGACGGCGGCAGCACGGCGATGTAAACGGATGTCGCCTTGCCTCCGCGCGTCGAGCAAGCTCGGTACCGCTTCGCCGCCGACGCGCGCCAGTACCTCGGCCGCGCAATCGCTTTTGGAATAATCGGGGTCGTCTAAATCGACAATCCATTGTTGCAGCGTCTTGCCTTCGTAAACCGGTGTGGCGGGACGGTAGTAGCGCTGCCAAGCCCAGTATCCCAGGGCGAGCGTCGCCACTGCTAAAAGAGCGCTTTGGAATAACGTGGATTTCCTCGCGAACGTCATCGGCCTCCTCCGTCGTTACGCAACGCCCAGGCTTTCACCTTATTGCGCCGCCGTTGATGCGAAGAACTTGTCCGGTGAGAAACTCGGCGGCGGGGGATGCCAGCCAGCGGGCGGCGGCCGCCACATCTTCGGGAGTTCCCCAGCGTTTCAGCGGCGTTTCCCGAAGCACGCGCTCCTGCCATTGCGACGGCGCGCCTTGGCCCCAGGCGGTGCGAATCCAGCCCGGCGCAAGACAATGGACGCGCACCGTGGGTGCCAAACTCAAGGCCAGACTGCGCGTGAATGCCGCGATTGCGCCTTTGGCAGCCGCGAACAGTTCGCCGCTGTCACCCTCCATGCCGCTCTCGGCCTGATCCCATCCCATGTTGATTACCACTCCGCCCCGGTCGGCGCGCATGCGCCGTCCCACCTCGCGGGACAGTATCATCGTCGCCGTCACGTCCACAGCCAACAGCTCGCGCAGCTTGCGCTCGAACGACCAGTTCGCCGCCTCTCCGGTGAGCGTGTCGGCCCCCGCGTTATTGATCCAGATATCGAGTCCGTCCCACCGCTTCCACGCCTCGCCGACGAATCGATGACACGCATCGACCTCCGACAGATCCGCCATGCACACTTCGCCTCGCACTCCGTAAAGTCGAATCCGCTCTGCCGTCTCCTCAGCCGATTGCCGCGAGCGCCGGCCGTGAACGATCGCATCCGCGCCGCCCGCTGCCAGTTCGAGAGCAATCGCCCGACCGATGCCGCTGGTCGATCCCGTAACCAGCGCGCGTCGTCCCGCCAACTCGCGGCCCGGAGAGCCACCGTACACATGAAGACCTTGTAACTCTTTCAATAGTTCGGCGATGCTTCTTTTTAGCTTGGGATGAACGAGTCCGGGAACCAGCTGGGCCAGGGGGAGCAACACGAATAATCGTTCATGCATTCGTGGATGCGGCACGATCAACCTTTCGTCGTCGCATACCAGCGTGCCGTGGAGCAATAAATCGAGGTCGATGGTGCGCGGCCCATCTTTTTCGCGGCGCAGTCGTCCCAGGCTCGTTTCGATCCGGTGCAACGAATCGAGGAGTTCCGCCGCCTCGCGCTCGGTTCGCACCTCGGCAGCGGCGTTCAAGAACATTCCCTGCTCAGTCGGTCCGCCGACGGGGCGCGTCTCGTAAAGGGGCGACACGCGCGTCACCTCGACGCCCGGCGTTTGCCGCAGCGCCTCCAGCGCTCGCCGCAAAAAGTCTTCGCGGTCGCCGAGGTTGCTTCCCAATGCGATGTATGCGTAGGTCATTCTAGCAATCCATTTGTCTGCGCGTCGATTTACTCGGCGGCTTTCGTTGCTCGTTCGCCTTGAAGCCCAACGGAGATTCGGGCTTGACCTGTTTGTTCGGTGCCGTTATAGCCACTCCGCTATTTCCGTCTGAACCTTGAGTGAAAGAAAAGACCAAAGTTTTCCGACCGCACCGGGGGTTCGCTCCATGGCGGAGCGGTAGGTGCAAGCGGACGGTATACATGCAGGGGGGCTGCCTCAATCTGGAGATGGGCGAATGGAAACGAGAAGAGAGGGAAGCCGACTTCGCGCTTCGCTTTCCGTTCTCGATCCTCCATCGTTCATTTTGCAGAGAAGGGCGGCGGATTCAATGAAGGAGGCCAGGGTGGCTAGGGCACAGAAGAGAAAATGGATGGATCTCGTCGCGGGCCTCCTCGTTGGGGCGGCGACTCAACCACTGGCGTTGCTCGCCGGCCCGGAAAGCAATCGCACATTGCTTCCGGCGAGTCCCGAGCGAGAGGTCGCTCAGTTTGCGGGCGGCTCGTCGCGCACACGGGCGGCCCTCAACGCGGCCATCGAAGCCGAGCGCAACGGCGATCTCGACAAGGCGGCTTCGCTATACCGCCAAGCCATGGCGCGCGCCAACGAAATGACTCCGGACGAACGGAGCGAGTTGGAACGGCGTATTGCGGCCAATCGTCTCTCTCTGAAAGCGCGCGGCGAAGCGCGCGAACAGATTGGGCTGGCCGAATCCGCCTTCCAACACAATCGGAAGTCGGATGCCGCCGCCCTCGTCAACAAGATTACCGTCAACGAACTGTATTTAAGTCCCGCCGACAAACAGCGTTTCCAGGCTCTGCGCCAACAATTGCACATGCAAGGGAACGTACCGGTATCGGGGGGAGTCGCTGCCGCCGCGGATGCGCACACCAAAATCCAGCAGGCTCGCGCCGCGCTGGCACAATCGGATCTCGACGCGGCAGAGAAGCTGGCCCGCGACGTGGATCGACTTGGCGTGTCGTTCGGCCCGCAAGAAGATTCGCCGCGCAAAGTCCGCGACGACATCGAGCGCCTTCGCCGCGACGCCAAGAGTATGCTGAGTGCCGCGCGTTCTGCCATGCAGCACGGCAATCTCGATCGAGCCGAGCAGTACGCTCGCGCCGCCGAAAAGTTAGCGTCGCCGTTTACCTTTATGGTGGGCGATTCGCCCTCAAAAATCTTGAAGGAAATCCAGACGGAACGCACCAATGCGCCCGTCGCCGAACGAACGACGGACAAGGGCGCGAAGTCAACGGCCGGCTCTTCGGACGCTGCTTCGCCCAATACCGAAAAGGCTCGCGTTTTGGTGCGGCAAGGTCGAGAGGCTCTGGCTCGCAATGACCTGGCCCAGGCGAAGAAATGCGCGGAGGAGGCCAACGCCCTCAAGCCCGATCTGCACTGGACCGAGGATACGCCCGCCCGCTTGCTCGATGAAATCGGGCATCTCCAACCGGCGGCGTCCAAGACGAACGCTCCGAAGATCGTCTCTGGTCCCATCAAGAACAAGGCGGAAGCGATGGCGCTACTCACACAGGGACGCGAGTTGATGGCGAAGGGGCAACTGGACGAGGCGAATCTGATCTCGGCTCGACTGCGCACGGCCACCAACATCCGCTGGGGCCTGTTCTTCGAGGACACACCCGATAAGTTCCAGTCCGATCTGAATGCCACTCGCACCAAGCGGGACAAGGAAGAGTCCGTCCAGATGCTCGCCGAGGGGCGACGATTGTTCCAGGCGAAAGATTATGCCGGCGCGGAAAAGTTGGCGTATCAATCCAAGACCAAGCACGGCAGCTACAGCATTTGGGACTTCGGCGACACCCCGACGAAGCTGTTGGCCGACGTGCAAGCGGCGCGGCAGAAAGAGCGAACGATCAAACTTCCCGAAGCACCGAAGTCATCGCATCAAGTCGCCGATCTCAGCCACGGCCCGCTCACTCAGCCCGATAACCAAGCTCCGGCTCAGAACAACAAGCCCAAGGAGGCCGGTTCGTACAACGCCTCTTCGTCCGGTAATGCCGGTGAAGCACGCAAGCTGGTGCAGGATGCTCGCCTGGCTCTCAACAGCGGGAAGTTGGCGCAGGCACGCATCTTGGCCGACCGTGCTCGCGAATTACGCGTCGCGTTCGCTCCGACCGAAGACTCACCGGAAAAGATCTACCGCGATCTCGAGCCGAAGTCACCGCTTTCGCCGACGGGGAACGTCCCCTCGCCGACGCGCCTCGTCTCCAACACAAATCCCTCGGAGACGAAATCTCCACCCTCAGAGACCGGTGGTACGAGTGCCATGCAGTGGCCGACGCCTTCCCAGGGCGTTGGGGGATCGCCGAAAGACAGTGCGAATGCTTTGGCCGGTCAGACGCGCGCCCGTCAGTTGATCGCCGAGGCTCGCGCCTTGCAGCAGCAAAATCGTCTCATTGAGGCGCGCGAAAAGATCACCGAGGCCCAAGGGTTGGGGGTGGCCGCGCGGCCCGGCGAGGAGTCGCCCAATCAAGTCTATCAGCAACTCGGTTTCCAAGCCCGTCAACGCATCGACAATCTGGTGCGGAAAGCCAACGAAGGGCTGCGTTACGGCACCAAATCCACGCAGATTCGCTGCCAGGAAGCCGAAGGCGATCTCGCTCAAGCAGGACAGTTGGCCGCCGCGTTCGGTCTGGATACCCAGCCCATCGAATCGACTCGCCGTTTGGTGGCGCAACTTCGCGCGAGCGGTGGAAGCGCACTCGCCAATGTCTCTCCACCGTCCACCGGGATGCCGTCCGGCTATCCCGATCGAGGCGTGTCGGCGAAGGGTAACCCGTCGTCCGGCCCCTCGACGCAACAATTGCTCGATCAGGCGCGAATGGAACTGCGCAGCGGTCAGACGGCCAACGCGCGGCACTCCGCTGAGGAAGCGATCAAGCTAGGAGCGGGGGAGGTCGGCTTGGCCGTGCTTCGCACCATCGACCTCGAGGACGAAGAGCAGGCCAAGTTGCGCGCCAATCGCACCTTCGACGAAGTGACTCAAGCCTATCGTCTGCGGGATTACCGCCGGGCCAGCCTGATGCTCGCCGCCATCGACACGCCGAAGTTGGACGGACGGCGACAGGCACGGCTGCGCGAAATGCTGGCCACGCCGGAGATGCAGCCGAACGCGCGCGGTTCCGGTCTCGCTCTAACCTCCGCCCAGCAGTCCGCCACGCCGAACCAAAGCGGCGGCGATATGGGCCGCGCTCGCGCCACGGACGATCCCGGTCAATCGCTGATCGCTCGCACCCGCGGCATGAGGGAAATCAAGTTCCAGCAGCTGCGCAGCGACGGTATCAAAGTTCAATCCGAAGCCCTGGAGCGATTTCGTTCCGGTCAGATGGACGTGGCCGAGGAGATACTCCAAGACTATCTCGCCCGCTTGGCCGACGAACAGCTCGATCCCGGTCAATTGTCCATGCTGCGCCGCCCTCTCGAATCGCGCTTGCAACAGTTCCGACTTCTGAAACAGCAGACAGAGTTGGTGAACAATCGCTTCGACGAAAAGTCGCAGGGCGTGAAAAAGGATCTTCTCAAGGCCAAGTCCGCCGAGCAGCTCAAGCAGAAGAACCTCGCCCAACTAATGAAACAGTTCAACGAACTCTATGCTCGCGCCAAGTATTCCGAGGCCGAGTTGGTCGCCTTGAAAGTGAAGGAGTTGGATCCCGATAACCCAATGGCCACGGGTGCTATTCAGATGGCCAAGTCCCATCGCAACCTGAGCCAGTACGAAAGCGACAAGGCGAACCAGGAAGACGTGTTTATGGAGGCGATGCACGATACCGACGATGTAGGCCCGGCGGGAGTCATCTCGCGGGGGATCGCCTTCAGCAAGGACGAAGAGCGCCTCAAAACGATTCGCAATCGTAAATCACTTGAGGGCGTGCTTCCCTCTCACGAAACCGACGCGGAACGGAACATCAAGCGCAAGCTGATGGAGACGGCGTGCCTGAGTTTCACCAACAAGACACTGCGCGAGGCCATCGACTACGTTCGCGGCGTCCACGGGATCAACATTTTCGTGGACGAGCCGGCTTTGGCCGACCGCAACATCACGCTCGATGCGCCGGTAACGATCAAACTCGACCACATCGCTCTGAAATCGGGTCTGAAGCTGTTACTGCGCACCGTCCATCTCACCTACGTCGTTGCCGACGACGTGTTGAAGATCACCACGGAGGATCAGGCGCGCGGCAAAACGCAGCGGCGGGTCTACCAAGTGCCCGATCTCGTCATTGCCGTCGAGAACTACGGACAGGTCGGCACGACGCCCGTGCCGGATCTGGGCATGCTCAACGTCAACCAGGCTATGAGCGCCCCCACGTCGCCGATGACTGGGATGACCTCCATGCAGGGAGGTCAAGGGGTAGGCGCGCCGTCGGGCGGTTCGATGGCCAGTCCCAACAGCGGTTTCGCCGCCGATCCGAGCGGCAATCCGGTCCAGGTCACCAAGCAGCGCTCTCACACGCACGAAGACATGCTAATCAAGCTCATCACCAGTACGGTCGAACCGCGCAGCTGGGCCGATCAAGGCGGGCCGGGAACCATCGACTTCCATCCCCTGACCAACGCCTTGATTATCAATCAGACGCCCGACATTCAGGATCAGATTCAAGATCTGCTCAACGCCCTGCGGCGCTTGATCGATCAAGAAGTGGCGGTCGAAGTGAAGTTCATCAGCATCGCCGAAGATTTCTTCGAGCGTATCGGCGTGAACTTCAACATGAACATCGTCAACAAGAACCGGCAAGCGCTGAACTTGCAGCCGGAATTGACTTCCGGACAGTTCGCTCAACCGGGCTTTATCAACGTATTGCAACCGAGCAATTTGCTCTCCGGCCTAACTCCGGCGGGCACCTTGACGAACGACTTGAACATTCCCATCACCAACAGTACCTATGCCCAGGCCGTCCCGCCGTTCGGCGGCTACCCCGGTGTTCCGGGCTTCGGTGGTCTGACGTTGGGTTTGGCGTTCCTCAGCGATATTCAAGTGTTCTTGTTTATGGAGGCCGTTCAGGGCGACTATCGTTCCAATGTCATGCAAGCGCCCAAGCTGACTCTGTTCAACGGTCAAACGGCCACGCTGTCCGTCACCGACTTCCAGTTCTTCACCCTCGGCGTGAACATCACCAACGGCGGGTTCGGCCAGCTGATTTACAATCCCTTGACGACCATGGCCCCCATGGGAACGACCTTGTTCATGCAGGCGGTCATTTCCGGCGACCGGCGATTCGTGCGTCTGTCACTGCAACCGAGCATGACCAACCTGGTCAACGGCGAGGTCAACCTGTTCCCGGTCGTGACGCCAATCTTTCCGTTGTTCGACGGTACGGCGACGGGTCAGCCGGTCGTCTTCACGCAGTTCGTGCAGCAGCCGCACATCACCCGCGTGTTCGTGCAAACGACCGTGGCGGTGCCGGATGGCGGAACGGTGTTGATGGGCGGCTTGAAACGGCTGTCGGAAGGCCGCAATGAGTTCGGCCCGCCCGTCATCGGCAAGATTCCTTATCTCAGCCGTCTGTTCCGCAACATCGGTTACGGTCGTTCGGCAGAGAGCTTGCTGATTATGGTGACGCCCCGCATCATCATCCAAGCCGAGGAAGAAGAGAAGCAGACCAACTATACGCCGCCACCGGCAGTAAGCGGTCTGTAAGTTTGGCTATCGTCTATCGTCTATCGGCCATTGGCAATCCGCGACACTCGTTCGGATTGCCGGTGGCCGATAGCGTTTAGGGATTAGCCGAGTACCGCTTGCGCTCCTGCCTGGAAATCGGACACTTCGAGATCGACGCTGCGATAGCCCTGCCACTCGTTGATTTTCGGTGTGAAGGCGAGGCAACAGGCACCGCCGGCGGAGAGCAATTCCTCAAGTCGCTCGGCCATGTTCCAGGCGACGGCTCGCAAGACGGTTCCCCCCTGGACGACGCGAAAACTGAGATGGCGCTCGCCGCCGCCCATCTTGCGCGGCTCGCCCTTAATCCGCAAATCGCCGGCCAAAAACAGCGGTCGGCGATTGTGCGCGCCATACGGCTCCAGGCGGTCGAGGTCGGCGACCAGGCCGAGCGTTATTGCGCTGAGCGGCGTCTCGGCGTCGAGAAGCAGCGTCGGCGCGGCCACTCCATCGGGAAACTGAGCGGCGGCACGTTCGCAGAGCCGCGCGCGAAACGCATCTATGTTCTCCGGCAGAATCCGAAATCCGGCAGCCGCAGCATGTCCGCCGTGCGACAGCAAGAGATCGTCGCAGTCGCGCAGCGCTTTGTGCAGGGCGAAGCCGGGGACCGAACGTCCGGATCCGACGCCGACGCGGACGTGTTTTCCGTCCGCGTCCGCCTCCGGGTCCGGCAGCGCGATCGTCAGGGTGGGACGAGCATAGCGATCGACCAGCCGACCGGCGACGATGCCGATTATGCCGGGATGCCATCCCGCGTGCGCCAGCACCAACGCCGGATCGTCGCCGCGCTTCTGTTCTTCGATGGTCTTGCGCGCTTCGGCGACCATGCGTCGTTCCAGCGCTTGTCGTTGTGCGTTCTGTTCTTCCAGATAGCGCGCCAGTTGAGTGGCTTGTTCGGCGCGCGGCGTGGTGAGGAGATCGACCACGAGGCGCGCGCAGCCCAGCCGGCCCGCCGCGTTCAAGCGGGGAGCGATTCGGAAACCGATGTCGGAAGCTCGCAATGCGGTTTGGGGAGCAAGGCCAGCGCTGGCGCACAGAGCTTGAAGTCCGGGCAACGACATCTGACGCAGACGGTGAAGTCCGTGTCGCACCAGGATTCGATTTTCGTCGAGTAACGGCACGACATCGGCGACGACGCCGAGCGTGGCAAGGGCGATGCTGTCCAGGAGATACTCGCGGAATTTCGGCGTCACCTTGGGACTGCCGCTCGCGCGTAGAGCCAACGCCCAAGCCAGCTTGAACGCCACCGCCGAGCCGGAAAGGCTGCCGAATGGATAGTGGGTGCCCGGCAAGCGCGGATGTACCAGGGCCGCCGCCCTGGGCAGTTCGTCCCGCATTTCGTGGTGGTCGGTAACGATCAATTCCATGCCGAGCCGTTGGGCTTCTTCGGCTTCCTCCAAACTGGCGATGCCGCAATCGACGGTGACGACCAACGACGCGCCGGAGTCTGCAATTTGCCGCAGGGCTTGCCGATTCAGCCCATATCCTTCCTCCAATCGATGAGGCACATAGACATCTACCTTGGCGTTCAGAAGCTTTAAGCCGGTCAACAAGATCGCCGAGCCGCTAACGCCATCCACATCGTAATCGCCGTAGACGCAGATCCGCCGGCCGGCGGCAATCGCCGCGAAGATGCATTCGACCGCCTCTGGGACGCCGGGCAATTGTTCGGGAGGATGCAAGCCGCTTAAGGGTGCGTCCAAGAATCGGCGCGCCTGTATCGGGTCGTTCAGTCCCCGATTCAGCAAGAGCTGGGCCACAATCGGTCCCACTTGGAGAGAGGACGACAGCCGTTCGAGGGCCGCGCGATCGAGCGGCAACAAGCGCCAGGTCTTTGTGACATGAGTATTCAAAGAGCGCACCCTTTCCGCAGCTTCTCCCGTAACGATTATAATGCCCCAAACGGCGCGAGGTGGGATCGCCTCAGAAAGAGTCTGCGAAGTGGACGCCCTTGCCGCTCTTTAGCCGTCAACCTCGCTACCCCTGCTTCTCACAGTGGGTCAAGCTCATCCGTCTCAAACCTTTTTCCCAGAATATACCGCAAGAACTCAGCGACCGAATCCGATAAATTCAGACAGTATCCGATTGCTCGCTCTCCTCGATCGAAGTCTGCTCAATCGCTAGAACGCAACGCCTAGCCCCGGCGCGTTCCCAACCGTGAGGCTATATATGAGACGCATCCTGCCGGGCGCATGGCTCGGTGTCTTTCTATTGTTGCCCATCGTATCCATCGGCTGCCAGCACAATCCTCCCGTCTGTGCGCGTTGTGCCGCCGCGGCCTCGGCTTCGGCGCGGGGAACGCCGGTCGGACTTCCTTCCAGCGCAGCCTCCGCCGTGGCCTACGCTCCCCGCTCGGTCGAGCCATCGCCTCCACTTGAGAAACCCGCCGCGGCCAAGGTTCATCGGACGGCCAAGCCGATTCTCACCGCCGCGCCGAATGGCGCGCCCTTCGCCATCGACTCCACGTCCGAGCCGCTCTCGGACAAGGCCAATCCGGTTGAGGCGACGACGATGGATTCTCCGCCGCGCTTCGGACACGATCCGAATTATCGTTGGCTGGTGGGTACGCTCGATTATTCAAAAATTCAGCGTGGGTGGCTGCTGCGCTATGGACCACTGCAAGAAGAAGATCGCTATGGCGGATGCGTCCTGCTGCTGGCTCCTAGCCACGATACGACGTTCAAATCGGGGCAAACCGTGCGCGTGGAAGGAAGTTTGATCGACCCGACCAGTCATCAGTTGCGACCGGCGTATCGCGTGGAGAACGTCCGGGTCGAGCAGCCGTGAACACACCCCGATCCTACCCCCCCTGCGAACGGAACCCCCAGGTCGTCTTCGGCCTGGGGGTTTCTGCTTTTTTACCCCGGTATCGCACCACGGAACTGGTGGCGGTAAAATGTGCGGTTTTGACGGGGGGTGGGGTGGCACGCGAAATCCAGGATTTTAGGAAAGCTGCTCAAGCGGGGCTACCTCGCTGGTCGAATGAAGATGCAGAAATCAACGAGGGACGTACTTCATGAGGAAGTCGCCCTCGTTGGTGTGGAATCGAATGAGGAAGGCGCGGGTCGCCGCTTCTTCGGAAGGAAACGCTCCCCCCCGCGAATACGGCGGCCTACTGCCGAACTGAGTCTCCAACGGAGGATAACACTCGTGAATGCTGCGTTTTTGTTAGTTACGACGGCGTGGTTTGCCGCAGATGCCGCTCCCGCGAAACCGGCACCCGTTGTCTCGTCCGCCCCCGTGGCCAGCGCGTCGGTCTCGGGTTGTTGTGGCTCGACTTCTAGCTGTGGTTGCGAGAGCGACTGCTGCTGCAAGCCCAGCCTCATGCAGCGATTGAAAGCTCGCTTTCAACGCGACAAGTGCTGCGAATGCAATTCGTGCGGCTCCAGCTGTGGTACGACGAGCTGCTCGAGCGGTTGCGCCTCTAGCTCGAGCTGCTGCGCCTCTAGCTCGAGCTGCTGCGGCTCGACCACGACCGCCTCTTGCTGCGATTCGTGCAACAGCTGCTGCAAGCCGAGCCTGATGGACCGGCTTCGCGCTCGTATGAACCGTAACAAATGCTGCGAGAGCAGCTGCTGCGACAGCGGTTGCGGCGCGACCCCCTCGGCCACTATGCCCAAAGCTGCCGAACCAATTCCCGCCCCGAAAGATCCGGGCAAGAAGATGCCCAACAAAGCGGGTATCGACACCGCTCCGCAATACCTGACCCCGACCAGCTCGGTCGGTTCCAGCTCGAAGTTCCCCTTTTGAGTTGAGCGACCGGTATCAATCGCGCCTCGGACGCGACGCAAACTACGGCTGGATAACGGGACAGCTGTACTATGTGCAGGCCGGTGAGTTCTGGGTTCTCCGTTACGCTTCACCGTGGAAGGAAGATGGCGACGGTGGAAGCGTGGTCTTGACTCGCGATCGGCAGATGGACAGTTTTCGCGAGGGCGACCTCGTAAAAGTCCACGGCGAGATCCTCAAGCAGAAAGGTTCAATCTTCCAGGGTAGTCCGGTGTATCGAGTGACTTCGATGGAGTTGATCGACCGCTCGGCCCGCTGATTTCCCTACCTTCTGCATACTGCTCCTCCGGCCCCGTAAAGGCTCCCCAACGCCTTCACGGGGCATTTTGCTTTTCTCTCCCCAATTCGCTTGCCACCTTGGCCTTCGCCGAAGAACGTCTCAACTGAGAGTCTGTTCCAGAAGCCCCTCTCCCCTGTACTCCGGGGGAGAGGGGTTGGGTGAGGAGGCGAGAACCCACGGAAAAATGCACCCCCCACCCCCTGAGTACAGGGGGAGAGGGGAGCTTTCGGAAAAGACTCTAAGAGGTATTCGGGCGAGTTCCAGTGCGAGATACTCCTTTTGGCTGCACTTTCTCTGCCTTCTCAGCGATAAGGTATACCGGCTAGGATAACGGCCGCGCCGGGAGACGACGGACGCTCGCGGAAGGCAGCAAGACCTCGAATCGGCTGCCGAGACCGCTCTCGCTAAATACCTCCATCGTCAATCCTAGCTCTTCGACGAGGCGGTCTACCACGGCCAACCCCATACCGCTGCCGTCCGAATCGCTGTCCTTGGCGGTGCGACCGCGTTCGAACGGTTGAAAGATCGACTCTCGATCTTCCGGCGAAATGCCGCTACCGGTGTCTTCGACGGTCAGAACGAGAAACGAGGGAAGGCCGACCGTCTCGCCGCGCCAATCCGCGCTCAGCGAAACTTGGCCGCGCGATGTGTAGCGGATCGCGTTGGTCAGCAAGTTCGACAACAACCGCTCGAGGCGAACGCGATCGGCGCAGATCTCCAGACCTGACGCGACCCGTGCGTCGATCCGCCATCCGATCCCTTTTTCTTCGGCGTGCAGCGCGTGTTCGTCGGACAGCGCGACGAGAAACGGCTCCAACGCGAACCAAGTGCGTTCGATTTTTCGTCCCCCGCGCGCCGGCCCGCGCGTCCACTCTAACAGATCGAGTCCAATGGACATGGTGCGATCGACGCAGGTGCGAATCCGTTCGAGGATCGAGCGCGATTCTTCGGGTACAGGAGTGCTTTCTAGGAGCGGCATCAAGAGGCGAAGCGCTTGGAGCGGAGTGCGCAGATCGTGCGATAATCCGGCCAATTGCTGCCAATCCGGCTCGAACGGCGCGACGACGAGACTGCCCAATACGCCGGTAACGTTGCCTTGCGCGTCGCCCAGCGGAGAGGCGTTCCAGGTCAGATGCCGCGCGACGCCATCGCTGCCCAGCAACAGAAACGTGCCTTCGCACGAAAGGCGTTCGCGCCAGGCGCGAATGGGAGGAAGCTCGCCAGCCGGTACCAGCTCGCCCTCAATGGTGCGGAGAGAACTGGAGGCGAGGGAACTGCCGTCTAGCGGTACTCCTTCGCGGAGTAGCTCGCGAGCCGTCTCGTTCAAACAATAAATCAACCGGCGGCGGGTATCGAGATAAACGTGCCCCACTCGGATGGGGACCGTTGGTTTGCGATTCGCTATCCCGATGCCTCGACGGGAGAAAAACGCGGTCATGCGCGACTCCACGACTGGGCCTCTCCGAAGCCGGCTCTTGCGATGGGGGAGAGCCAGTTGGTTCGGTCAAGGGAAGCCGGACGGGACCTCACGTCTTATTATGGCGAATTACCGCCCGACCGCAAGGGGATAGTCGCGGGCCGCGTCGTCGAGGATAAGCACCCAATCGTTGCCGCCTCCGTTCGACGGCGGCTTAAAGGCACGCTTGCCTCTACGCGCGAACGTGCCGATTGAAGCTGTTTTGCCGGTGCGGGGATCGAACCAGGTCGATCGCATCTCTTTTCCGGACAGCTTTTCGAGATCGAGTGTGAACGGCTTGCCCGAGGCGCTATAGACGAACGCATAACTGCCGTCGTCGCCGCGCGTGGCTTGGACGCGATCCGTTCCCTTGCCCGCATCGGACGCGAGTAACGATTGATCGGGAATGCGCGACAGGAACGGACGCGATTCGATCAGGGCGCGGACATATTGCATTTGCTTCGCGCCCGGCAGTTGCAGTGCCTTGCGCCACGGCGTTCGCGCGGCTGTGACCGGCTTGTGCGCCGGATCGAGAAATTGCCAAATATCGTGGCAGCCGTAGGTATGTCCGCAGGCACCGGCGAAGAGTGCCCAATAGGCTGCCTTGCGCACTTCGTAATCGTTCACATAACCGTTCTTGGCGTTGAACTCGGCGGGGTGGTCTTCATAGCTCGGCTCGGCGTCGAGACATGGCTTGATCGATTGAAGCGAATAAACGCGCGCAATGCGCTTGTAATTGTCGTGATTGTAGCCGTGACCCGTTTGCAGCATGTTGAAGGCGAGCCATTTCTCGTCCTGAAACCAATCCGACGAACTGCGGCCTCCAGGCGGATGCAGCGTCATCAAATGCCGTCCTCCGTCGCCCTTCTTGAGTCCCTCGGCCAGCGCTCGGAGAATCGCCCGCTGCCGATCGTTCTCGACGGGACGGTCACCGCCGAGTATCCACACGATAGGCTTCTCTCGATAGCGTTTGCCGAGAAACTCGCCATAAATGGCTGCATTTTCCGCTGTGAATATCTCCGGTCCCTCGCCCCATTTCTTGTTCCATTTGTCGCCCCACGTCGGCAACATTCCGATTGCCAAGCCCAGTTCGTCGGCCTTATTCACGATCCAATCGACATCGCGGAAGTAGGCCTCGACGGGTTTCGCGGGATCGTTGTTCTCCAGCGGCAAATGTCCGTAACGATTCGGTTCGGTCAACCCCGCGAACTCGGCTAGCACCACGGCCTGAATGACGGTGAATTTCTTGCCTGCGCGATCTTTCAGGTATTCCTCGGCTTCCTCGCGGTTGAGTCGATGGAACAATTCCCATGCGGTATCGCCGAGCCAGAAGAACGGCTTCCCGCCTCGATCGAGCAGGTAGCGGCCATTGTCGCAAACCTTGGCGGGATAGGCTGTCTCGTGAGGTATCTCCGCGCGGCGGACGTTCGGCAGCCGGATGTTAAGTTTAGCGTCCGCCGGTTCTTCGGCGCTTAGCGTTGCCGTCTGGAGCGCGAGAGCGAACCAAATGATACGAAAAGGGAAACTCGTCATTGTGGACATCTCCAGGTGAAAATGCAACCGTCTTTCGTTTTATTGTGCCTTCCCGCTCCGCGAGCCGCTAGACCGAATTGCGTCAATCTTTTTTGCGTTTGCGACAGAGAACCTACGACGATTCGTGTCGGCCCAGTCCTTACCTCACTGTCAAATTTACCTTGCCTTCTCCCCCCAAATCTCCGGCGCGATTGGAATAGTTACAACGGTTCTGCCGTCTGTAGCGGCGAGCCGTCGAGTTTGCCTAAACCGCAACCGCTGGCAGGACAGCAGATTGTGACCACAACCGAAAAAAGTTTTCGCGCGACGCCGACCCTGGCTCAACTTTTGCGTGTAGAGTTGGAGCGGACACGTTGCGACTTACCGCCTTCGGGCAGTAGGCGGTGGACAGAAAGTAGTAGGCAGTGCGCGGAAATCGGTGGCTGGCTACTGAACGAAGCCAAAGGAGAAACGGCATGGCTTTACGCCCCTCAATCGCCGTCGTGTTGGTTGGCGCGATGGCATCTCTCGGCGCTTCTTATTCCACCCCCAATTTCATCGTCGAAGCGCCGGACGTTGCTTTCGCCGAACAGATCGGCAAGTACGCCGAATACTATCGGAAACAGAAGGCGGTCGAGTGGCTCGGTCAAGAGATGCCGAAATGGGGGAGGCCCTGTCCGTTACGCGTCTCCGTCACGGGCGGCGGCTCTGGCGGCGCTACCGAGTTTCAGTTCGACAATGGCCGCATTCTCACCATCTCCATGCACATTGAAGGAACACCCGATCGCCTGCTCGCCAGCGTACTACCCCATGAAATCACCCATACCGTGTTGGCTTACCACTTTCGCACGCCGATTCCACGCTGGGCCGACGAGGGCAGTTCCGTGTTGTCCGAAGACGACCGCGAACGCGCACTGCACGATCGCACCGTGAAGCAGATTTTGGGGACGCCGGGTCGATCCATCGCCCTGCGCCGGCTGTTCGCCCTCATGCAATATCCCAACGACGTGATGGTGCTTTACGCCGAGGGCTACTCGGTGACGAATTTTCTGGTGAGCCAGAGCAGCCGACAAGTTTTTCTGGCCTTCATCGCCCAAGGGATGCAGGGGGATTGGGACGCGGCGGTGCGGAAGCATTATCGCACCTATCGCAATGTGGAAGAGTTGGAGGGCGCGTGGGTGAAGGCGTTGCGTTACAATCTGCAGCCGACGACACACTTGGCCAGCACCGGGGGTTCCAGAGAAGGCTCGACTCGCGTAGTGGTTCGCCAGACCGCTCCGCCGTCGCAGCCGATTCTCGAAGCGCCGCAACCCGTCTATCGCGGTCAGATGCCCGATGATGCCGAACCGCGTCCCACGTCTCGCACCTACAGCACTCCACGTCCAGACTTTTATCGCGTGCCGCCTCCCCCTCCGCCGCGCGTGGAGAGAGACGAGTTCCTGCGTATTCCTCCGGCCATGCCGCAGTTGGGAGCGCCCCAATACGCCCCGCGTTCTCCGGTCGGCTACTCGCCCTGATAGCCTCCAGGAAGCCCCTCACTCCCGACAATTGTGGAGAGAGGAAAGCGGTAAGAACCTGAGCCGATCGTGCAGATTCGCGCGGGGTTCGCTGGATGATCCGGAAGCGTTCGCGGCAGGGTAGGAGCCGTGTCGGTGGCTCCACCCAGCGGCGGACGCTTCCGATTTGTCATCCGTCGAAACGACCGAGCATACAATGAGAGCAATGGATCGGCGAATAAGAAGCTGTCTGAAAAGCTGCCGGCTCCTGTGAGTCTCGAGAGAAACATGCTTATTGGATCGGCGGATCGAGGCGGGCCGATGGAGTCCACACTGAGGAGAGCAATAGATGCACCCATCACCGGGACTGTTCGACGAGTTGGCGAAGAATTGGCGAGAACGGTTAGATCTTATCGTCGAAACGATGAAGGAGATGAGTCGGCAAATCGATCCGCAAGAGATGAGCCGAGCCTACGGGAAGCGGATGCAATCGTTGCGTCCGACCGATCGCATGGTGTCGGTCAGTCGTCGCGGTCTGAAGGAACCTTGGTATCGCGTCACGCGCTGCTCGCTCTGGAAGGAGAGCATCAATCCGTGGAAGGAGACCGATCGGCTGCCGTTACTCAAGGGTGGATTGATTGCCGAGCTTCTCTACGGCGACGAACCGCGCCTCTTCGACGAATTGCACACGGACGGCGACGATCCTGCCGCCGAATACTTCGACGGTATGCAGTCGATGTTGGCCATTCCCATGTACGATCGGGGGGTGGCTTTGAACATGGTTTTGTTGATGCGGCGCGAGCCGTCGGCGTTCTCACTGGACGAGTTTCCGGAAATCGTCTGGTTGAGCAATCTGTTCGGACGAGCCACACACAATCTCGTGCTGTCGGATCGGCTACAAGAGGCGTACGAGTCGGTCGATTATGAGATGAAAGTGGTGGCCGATATTCAACGCTCGCTGCTGCCGCGCAAGATGCCCGACATTCCTACGATGTCGTTGGCGGCGTACTATCAGACCTCGCACCGCGCCGGCGGCGACTATTACGACTTTTTCCCTCTTCCAGATGGCAAATGGGGTATTTTAATCGCCGACGTCAGCGGCCACGGTACGCCGGCAGCCGTGTTGATGGCCGTCACCCATAGTCTCGCTCACTCTTATCCCGGCGCGCCCGCTCCGCCCGGACGCATGCTCGAACACGTCAATCGACATCTCGCGGTGCGGTACACCGCCGATTCCGACACGTTCGTCACGGCCTTCTACGGCATCTACGATCCGCAGTCGCGCACACTGACTTACGCTTCGGCCGGACACAACCCGCCTCGACTGAAACGCTGTCAGGATGGTACGCTGGACTCGTTGGATGGAGCAACCGCCCTGCCGCTGGGAATCTTCGCCGAGCAGACGTATCCCGAACGGACGTACCACCTGGTCCGGGGTGATCGGCTGGTGTTGTACACCGACGGCATCACCGAGGCCCAAAACGAGTTCGGCGAGATGTTCGGCTTGGCCCGGCTGGATAAAGTGTTGGAGAATTGTGCCGTCGGCGCTTCGGACTTGTTGGAGTCGGTGTTGGCGGAGTTGAAAGAGTTTACCGCGGGGCACGCGATTCACGACGATTGTACCCTCTTGGTGGCAAAGATTTCATAAGAGAGTCACATGGCGACATTCGACAACCGCCGCGCGGAAGCGGCCCGGGACGAGGAAGAGTTGCTGTCCTCACCGCGCCAGAGCAATCGTCCGTTGATCTTGGCGTTCGTGGGTCTGGTGCTGATGCTGGGCGGCTATGCGGCCACCAACTACACTCCAACATCGGCGCGCCAGGCGGAGACGGAACGCCGTTTGGCGGAATTGCGCCTCCTCGCTCAACAGCGGCAAGAAGCGGGCGCGAACGACGACTTGGCCGCAAAACTCGACCGAGTCGCGGAACCTCGGCGCGACTTTCCCTATCCTATGGCCGGCCGCTTGGCGATCTACGGTGGCTTGTTCCTCTTCGTCTTGGCCGGTATTCAGATGTACCACAGTTCGCCCCCTCCCAAAAAGGATGACGACGGGAACGAATAGAGACCCACCGCTTCTCGCATCAGTTTTCTCGGCAAATCGCGTGGAATCAGGTCGTGCCGAACGAGCGCTGTAAGATCGACGGTTCGATCCGGCCAAAGAGGTGGCTGCGCCCGGTGCTGAGATTCTGAAGGACGATGCGCGCCGGCGAGAACAAAAGCGGATCGATGCGGTAAAAATCTTGTTCGTAGCGGGCAAAGATGTCGGCGAAAGGCTCTCCGTGATCGGGCGAGGCGGAAGACGGAATCTTGGGACCGATCTCGGCCAGTTGCTCGTCGTCGGCACGCACCCACAAGATCACCTGCGCGCCGTAGAGAATGGCATCGTTGGTGCGTCCGATCGCGCCGAGGAAATCGGCGGCGACCGGCGGCAACGGCGCGGACCCAAATCCGGATACGATTTGTCCGAGATCGAATTGCAACTCGTAGAGTTTATGCAGCGCCGTCTCCAGCGAACGGGCCACGACTTGGAGATTGCCGGCCTGGCTCGACGCCGGCGCAGCCAACAGCGTCAGTTTATCCGGTGGTAGTTCGAGACGTTCGGCAAGATAGGCGGTTACGTCGTCGCCGGGTAATTTCGGCGTTTCCAATACGCCCACGGCGGTGTTGGCGCGCTCGCGCCCCGGAATCGCGTCGAAGAGTTCCTCCTTGCCGTAGGCCGCGCGCATCGGCCCGGAACCCATTGCGAAAAACTTGCCGACCGATACTTGCCAACCGGCATACTGGGACGCCATGCACGCTAATACGGGACGATCGCTCTGAACCTGCACCATCGGAAACGGAAGTTCGTCGAGACATCCCGGAGCGAGTGCAACCTCGGCTTGCCCCGCCAAGCAGACGCGGGCCAACGCCAAGCCCGCCTGCAAACCGCCTTCGACGGCAACTCCGCAATCGATCAGTCTCGCGCCGTTGGGCGTGACGTGGACGGCGAGGCGGAGAGCAGCGGCGTTTGCGACCATGTAATCGGCCAGTCGCAAGGCACGTTCATTCAGCGACATCGAGATCCCCTAACCGCGGGCGAGGCGTCGTTGTGGCGTTCCCGTAAGGATTTGGTACGGAATGAGTTCCCGAATGAGAAGCCCGGCGCGATGGGTCGAGGAACGAGACCCGCAGTTAGAAGACGGGACTCGGCATTCGGGCAATCATTCCTCTCCAATCCCTCCACAGTCGATTCAACTTGCCGTTCCGTTTGGTCCGCAACCTCGGCAACCGAGCCGAGACCGTTGACCGACATCAAGAGATGCCCTACAGTGGAGTAGCTCTCGAAACGAAACGATTTGCATTCTCTTTCGTTCCCTCCGCGCGGTTGGGCGGAACTGGAGGAATAGGCTCTCGTGCAGAAAAAGCTGAAAGAATCGAACCGCTGGCGTCGTTGGCTCGTCCCGTGGCTGATCCTCACGCTGTTGCCACTCGTCTTCCTCGTTTGGTTCTATGGCCGAGAGCCTGCCGCCGTCCAATTGAAATACGGCGAACTGATTCAGATACTCAACGCGAGCCGCAATGGCCGCTCCGTCGCGCTGCGTAAGGTTCAGGTGCATCGCAACGAAATTCGCGGCGAAATCGCAACCACCGACCGCGCTTCCGGCATCGACGCCGCCGACAAGCATACGCAAGCGCTCGTCTTCCGCACGCCGCGCATCGGCCTGGAGGATGACGGCGGATTGTACGACTTGCTGAAATCAGCCGCCGGCTCTAACTTCCAAGGAAGCGAGGAGGAGTCTGCCTTGAAAGCGATCGGCGCGAGTCTGGCGTGGATCTTGGTTCTCGGCTTGATGGCGTTGGCATTGATGGTCGTTGTCTTGCGCATCCTGGGCGGGGGGTCGGCGTTTTCGTTTGGTCGCAGCAAGGCCAAAGTCTATGCCGAGAAGGAACTGGAAGTGACCTTCGACGATGTCGCCGGCATTGACGAGGCGGTGGCCGAGTTGCGCGAAGTGGTGGACTTCCTCAAAAATCCCGAAAAATATCAGGCATTGGGGGGACGCATTCCCAAAGGGGTCTTGTTGGTCGGTCCACCCGGCACCGGCAAGACGCTGTTGGCCCGCGCCGTGGCGGGCGAGGCGGAAGCGCCCTTTTTCAGCCTCAGCGGCAGCGATTTCGTCGAGATGTTCGTCGGCGTCGGTGCCGCGCGAGTGCGCGATCTTTTCGCCCAGGCCGAGAGCCGCGCTCCGGCGATCATCTTCATCGACGAACTGGATGCACTGGGGAAGACCCGCTCCGGCGTTACCGTCGGCGGACACGATGAACGCGAGCAGACGCTCAATCAGCTGCTCGTCGAAATGGACGGCTTCGCCTCCAATCGCGGCGTCATCATCATGGCTGCGACCAATCGCCCCGAGACGCTCGATGCCGCTTTGATGCGACCGGGACGGTTCGATCGCCAAGTCGTAGTCGATCGCCCCGACATTTTGGGCCGCGAGGCGATTCTGAAGGTTCACGCTCGCAACGTCAAGCTCGGCGCGGATGTCGATTTGCGTCGCGTCGCGGGATTGACGCCCGGTTCGGTCGGAGCGGACTTGGCCAATTTGGTGAACGAGGCGGCGTTGATGGCCGCGCGCGGCGGCAAGGAAGAAGTGGGCATTGCCGACCTGGAAGAGGCCGTCGAACGCGGCGCGGTCGGGCTGGAGCGCAAGAGCCGCATTATGAACGCCGAGGAAAAGCAGCGCGTCGCCCATCACGAGGCCGGCCATGCCCTCGTGGCCTGTTCGCTGCCGAATACCTCGCCGGTCCACAAAATCTCGATCATTCCGCGCGGCGTCGGGGCGCTGGGCTACGTCCTCAGCCGGCCCGAGGAAGATCGCTATCTCGTGACACAATCCGAGTTGGAAAGCCAAATCAAAGTCGCTCTCGGCGGTACGCTGGCTGAGGAAATGGTGTATCGTGAAATCTCCAACGGCGCGACCAGCGATCTGGAACAAGCCAGTCGCATTGCCCGAAGCATGGTGAAAGAATTCGGCATGAGCCGTTTGGGTCGTGTCAATTTTCAAGAACGCTCTGGGACGCTGTTCCTCAACGGAGCGGGGACCGACATGGAGCGCGGATACAGCGAGCGCACGGCCCGCGAGATCGATGTGGAAGTGCGCCGCATCATCGACGAGGCTACCGCGGCTGTGCGCGAATTGCTTCGGACGCGCCGTCCTGCCTTGGAGGTAATCGCCCAACGCTTGATCGAAAAGGAAGTGATGGATCGCGCGGAGCTGTTGCAGCTTTTAGAGCAGCACGTTCCTGGCCCGCGTCTGGTGCCGGGTTCGGAAGCACTGAACGGAACCGTCTCGCCGACGGAAGGTGAAGGCGAATCGGCGAACGCCGGGGGAATGCCCAACGACGATCGAAACCATCAGGCGGCCTTCGCCCCCCGCCCGCCGAAGTCCGTGTAAACCAACGAGTCTTCTTGGGAGCTTGTCTCATGCCCGTACTGAGTCCGCCGACGTTGAAACTGCGAGACGAGTTTTTTCACGTCGAGCGCATCACGCAAACATTACCGGAGCGGCCTCCGAGGCGGCCGTATCGCATCATCGCCGTCATGCCGGCTTTCAACGCCGAGCGCACGCTGGCTTCGACTCTGGCCGACATGCCCGCCGGCTCCGTCGATGAGGTCATTCTCGTGGACGATGGCAGCACGGATCGCACCGTCGAAGCCGCCCGCGACATGGGCCTGACCGTATTGGTGCATCCCGAAAATCGCGGTTACGGCGGCAATCAAAAGACGTGCTACCGTGAAGCGCTCGAGCGCGGAGCCGACATCGTCGTGATGATTCATCCCGATTATCAATACGACAGCCGCGTCATCCCCCATGCCGTCGGCTTCATCGAGATGGGCATTTGCGACGTGGTTCTCGGCAACCGCATCCGTTCGCGCCAAGAGGCCATGAAGGGTGGAATGCCGGTGTATAAATACATCAGCAATCGCTTTCTGACGACTTTCGAGAACTTCGCACTCGGCCAAAACCTCGGCGATTTCCACAGTGGTTTCCGCGTCTATCGCCGCGAGGTCTTGGAGCGCATCCCGTTCGAGAAAAACTCCGACGATTTCGTTTTCGATACACAATTCTTGGCTCAAGCGGTGCGGCTCGGTTTCCGTCTCGGGGACATTCCGGTTCCCGTGCGTTACTTCGCCGAAGCCAGCAGCATCAACTTCCGCCGCAGTCTGAAGTACGGAATCAATACGCTGGGCGTAGTCGGCCACTACTGGCTCGATCGCTTGGGAGTGCGTCGTTCGCCGCTGTTCGAAAAAAAGAATGAGAGCCGAACGGAATCGATCTCGATGGAAAGGGGAAATAGTTAGGACGTCGCCCCAATACTAACGATTAAATTATAACAGGCGTGCGCACCGACGGCGATGCCGAAGCCTCGCGTTTGAAATAGGATCGCGAAGTATAAGCCGGCGATGAGTCGAAACAGGAACAAATAATTACTATAAGGTTGTCCATAGGGACCGACGTGGTGGGCGGCGGAGAACAACAGGGCCGACGCACTCGCGGCCAAGGCCACGGCGAGAAAGCCGGTCACATCCATCAAGCGCAGGACGCGCAGCAAGCAGGTAAACAAGACGAGACGAAACAACGCTTCTTCATAGATGCCCGCGCCCAAATAGGTGATGACCCGTCCAACCGCCGGCTCTGCCGAAGCAACGGATAGATCGATGCCAACCTGTTCCAGGAGTGGCCCGAGCGCGCGGCTAATTCCCCATAAGCCGATAGCCAGGGAGACGCTTTCGAGAATCATGCCGCTCAGGACGGTCAACACTTCGTTGGGACGGTCGTTCCTGCGCCGCCACGTCCACAGACTCAACAGTGCGAGGAGTACGGCGGGAGGAAGCCAAACCCACGAGATACCGACGCGCATCAAGCCGACGCGCAGCCAATTGTCCGCTCCGTTCCTCAGATGTTCGGGATGAGGTCCGCCAAGGAGAGCAACGCCGGCTTCATAGGCGATCAACAACGGCAGCACGAACAGCAGCGACGGCCAGGGATGCCGCGTCGATCGCACATAGCTCATGTGACTGGTCATGCCGCCGTCCTCGTCCGCGGTTACACCCACTCGGGGAAGCGTCCGCCCAGAACTTCTCGACTTTCAACGGACGATAGGCTGCGAACGATGCTGGGTCCGTCGGATTGCGCTAAATCGACATGGTGCGGCAGCGGCAGCGCTTGGCCATGCGAGTCGATCAAGAGGGCAACCACCGGACGTGCGGGGTTGCCTAAATCGCGGCTCGGCAGCGGCGTCGCCACCACCACGCCTACCGCTCCATCCGCCAATTCGACGACGGAACCGATGGGGTAAAACGAAAGGTGTAACAGGCACTCGGCGTAGTGCCGATCGAGCAGTCCCTGCTCGGCGAGCAAGAGCGTATCGGTCAGGGCGGTGCGCGTTTCGCGCGGTGGTCGATGGGGGCGCGGCGAACACATCGCGGCGTAGACATCGCACACGGCCAACAGGCGCGTCAGCGGCTTCACTTGAAAGTCGCGCAGACCGTCGGGGTAGCCCGTGCCGTCGAGCCGTTCGTGATGCCCTCCAATCGCCTCGGCCAGCCACGGCGATTCCAGAAGCAGCGGCGCGGCCATGCTGACACCGAGATGACAGTGCGCTTCGATGAGGCGGCGCTGATTGTCGTCGATCGGTTCGGGATAGGCCAAGATTTCCGGCGGCAAGCCCATCATGCCGACGTCGTGGATCAGAGCGGCCAACAGGACATCGTGCGCTCGCCCACGCAGTTCCGCATCGTGGCGAACGATGCGTGCCGCGACCCGCGCCGTCGTCAGTCCGTGGCAAGCGGCAAAGTGCGCCGGAATGCGCGGATCGCCCCCGATGAAACGCAACGGGCCGCATTCCTGAGCTTCGGCGAGAACTTCCTCGGCCAACTCTAAAAACGGCTGATTGTCGATGGGTATGCCGCTTTCGAGGACCGAAAGCAGATCGGTGAGGCGTGTGATTTGGCCGAGTTCTCGACGCTGCCGTTCGACGCCGCCGCTCACGGATACAAGGCGAGCCGCGACGACGTTGAAGATCGCCTCCAACCCCTCGCACAGCCGCATCTGCGCGCTGGCAGTGTCGGGGAAGAGAGGAATCATGCGCAACGCGGTGTCTGTCAGCGCCACAGTCTCGCGGTACATTCGCGCCAGCGGATCGCGGCGAACGAACAGAGGCGGAGGCGCGTCGTGGTCGTCCCGCTGCTCGAAGGCGTCTGCCAATTGGCGCAGGCGAGTCAGCAACTCCCGACCGCGTTCGAGCGCTCGGCGCGCCCTCGAGGTCAGCTGACGGGGCAAGGCGTGCGATTCGTCGTTGCGGAACCGAGCCGTCAACGGGCGAACGAGGCGATCGAATTGGGCGTCGTGATCGTCGCCGTCTTCGACCAAACGCTCGAAGGCGGACAGCGAGCGATTGCCAGCGGTTTCCTCAATGAGAGCCGTCGCCGCCGAGCGCGCTTCATTGGCCAAACCCTGCGCCTGCTCCAGCCGTTGCCGCAGCGCCTGGATCTTGCCCAGTAACACTTGCGTCTCGCTCATCAGTACCTCCGAACTTCGTACCAACCTTCATCGGAGGTTCAAGGGTAACGACTTTAACGGACGTTTCGCATCCCACGAGCGGAGTGGTAGGGTGGGTCGAGTGGAGCGAGACTCACCGAGAGCCGCCCGGAGGGACTCGTTCCTCCACTCACCCTACAATCCCTGACTCCCCGGCGATAAAATAACTCCTTCTCTCCGATTGGGAGACACATTGAAAGGGTAGTGGATACATGGCGCAACTGGTGGAAAGCTCCGAGAACCGCAAGGCAGGCGATGGCCTCAAGGTGTTGGTCATCGACGACGAATCGTTTCACGCCGAAACCGTGGCCGAGAGCCTGGAGCGCGTCGGTTACGACTGCGTCGTCGCCACCAGCGGCGCGGCGGGTGCCAAGAAAATCGAGCAAGACGAATTCGATGTGATCGTCACCGATCTGAAAATGGCCGACCTCGATGGTTTAGCCATTCTGCGCAAGGCGCGCGAGGAGTTGCCGGAGGCGGAAGTGATTATGATAACCGGCCACGGCGATGTCAAAACCGCCGTCGAAGCCATCAAGGAAGGGGCAGCCAACTATCTCGCCAAGCCCGTCGATCTCGTCGAGCTGCGCGCCATCGTAGATAAGGCGGGCGAACGGCTGCGCTTGGCGAAGTTGAACCGCGAACTGAAACGACAGCTCGATGAGAAGTTCGGCTTCGAGGGGGTCATCGGCAATAGTCCGGCGATGCACCATGTCATCAAAGCGTGCCAGGCCATCGCACCCACCAATGCCACCGTCCTCGTTCTCGGCGAGACCGGCACCGGCAAAGAGTTGATCGCCCGAGCCATTCACAACAACAGTCCGCGCAAGAACAAGCCGTTCGCTCCGCTCAATTGCACGGCATTCAACGAAAATCTGCTCGACGACGAACTGTTCGGACACGAAGTTGGGGCGTTCACCGGCGCGGACAAGATGCGTAAGGGGCGCTTCGAGTACGCCAACGGCGGCACGCTGTTTCTCGATGAAATCGGCGACATGCCGTTGACGCTGCAAGCGAAATTGCTGCGCGTGCTGGAGAACAAGGAGGTCTTTCGCATCGGCAGCAACGAGCCGATCAAGGTCAATGTGCGCCTGGTGTCGGCGACGTTCCGCGATCTGGAGCAGGCCATCGCCGACGGCAAGTTCCGTCAGGATCTGTATCACCGTCTCAAGGTGATGGCCATCAAATTGCCGCCGTTGCGCGAACGCCGCGAAGACTTACCCCTTCTCGCCGCACAGTTTATCAAGGAAATGAACGCGCAACACGCTAAGCACGTTACCAGTATCGCCGAGCCGATCCGCCGCGCAATGGCCGCCTACGATTGGCCCGGCAATGTCCGCGAACTGCGCAACTTCATCGAGAGCCTGGTCGTTCTCGATGCCGACGGCGTGTTGGGACTCGACGACGTTCAAGACAGCGCCGTGTTGAAGAAAGCGCCGCACGAAGGACGCGCCACCGACGCCGGCTATCTGGTCGGCCGTCCGCTCACCGAGGTCGAGCGCTACTACATCGAACGGGCCCTGACCCTGACGGAAGGCAACCGCGAAGAGGCAGCCAAAATGCTCGGCATCGGCGAACGCACCCTCTACCGCGTGATCCAAGAATGGAAGCTGCAAGACAGAATCCGCCAGGCGCTCGACGAGACGAACCACGACCTTACCGCCGCCGCCAAGAGTCTGAACATGAAAGAAGCCGCCCTAGAACGCAAAATTAAAAAGTGGGGTTGGACGGAGAAAATATGATCCGTTAACGACACTTCGCAATATCACCTCGGCATGAATGTTGCTCATTACAGTTAACGTGACACACGTTTCTTTCGCTCACGGGAGGTCGACATCATGGCTATCTCTTTACCAGACGCTCGCGAACTCTCCGATGAAGTCCTCGAAGCCCTTCGCTTGCGAGCCGTACTCGGCTGCCAGTTGGGCTTCACCGAGACCGAACTCGCCGACCTTCTCGGCGTCTGCCGCGAAACCGTTTGCCGTTGGTGGTCTGCCTATGCCGACGGCGGACTCGATGCCTTGCCCCACGACCGAACCGGCCGACCCGTCGGTTCCAGACGAGCTCTGTCCGACGAACAAGCCGCTCGCATCCAACAACTCCTACGCACCCACCAACCCGAAGAATTGGGCATCGCCGCAGCCTTGTGGACACGTCGAGCCGTCGGCGAACTGATCCGACAAGAGTTCGGCATCGTCGTGGCCGTGCGCACGGTGGGCTTGTATCTGCAACGCTGGGGATTCACGGCCAAACGACAGCAGCAACCATAGATGTGCCAGACCCGCACATCCGCGCCAACCAGTTGTCGGCGATAAGCAACACGGGCAAAGTTCATTTTATGACCTACCTGGGAACCTTGAATGCGGCTTTGTTCCTGACCTTTTTGGATCGTCTGCTGCGGAATACGACGGGCAAGGTATTCCTGATTGTGGACCAGTTGCGGGCGCATAAGACGCCGGAAGTGGCGGCTCATGGCGACCGTCTGGAATTG